>JBIOTP010000260.1:0-3894 GCA_044865965.1 Solirubrobacteraceae bacterium | reverse complement strand
GCCGGCCGCGGTGCGCCATGCCGATGACCACTTCGCGCGCGCCCTCGGTGGCGCTGAGCTGGATCATCTCGTCGAGCATCGGGACCGTCATGTCCAGGCCCTCGACCGAGAACTGCTTCTGGCCCAGGTACGCCTTGTGCATGAAGCGCTCGAGCGAGTCCACCTGCGTGAGGCGGCGCAGCAGCGCGATCTTCTCCTCCGGGCCGAGCGGCGTGCGGAACGCGCCGGTCTCGATCTTCTCCCGCAGCCACATGCGCTGGCGGTGCGAGGCGATGTGCTCGATCTCATAGGCGATCGTGCCGCAGTAGGTCTCGCGCAGCTTCGGGACCACGTCCGCCAGCGTCTTGCCGGGGACGCCGACGCGGAGGATCTTGGCCGGGATCCGCGCCATCAGCTCGGGCGTGAGCCCGAGCGGCTCGGGATCGAGCGCGGGATCGCCCTCGGGCTCGGAGCCCAGGGGGTCCAGCCGCGCGGCGAGGTGCCCGTGCGTCCGATGCGCCTTGATCAGCGACATCGCCGCCTGGACGGCCTGCAGGAGCTGCTCGTCCGGCGGCGCGGCGGCGACGGCGGGCGCGGCGACGGGCTTCGGCGGCGCCACGACGGCCGCGGCCGGCTCCGGCGCCGGCGGCGCCTCGACGCCGAGGTCCACGAAGACCTGCTCGTAGAAGTTGTGCTCGCCCTGGAGGTAGGCGTCGACGACCTGCAGGAACTGGCCGGACTCGGCGCCCTGGATGATGCGATGGTCGTACGTCGACGTCATCGTCATCACCTTCTCGGCGCCGATCGCCGCGCCGACCGCGCCCAAGCCGGGCGGGTAGCCGATCGCGCCGGTGGCGACGATCGTGCCCTGGCCGGGCATCAGCCGCGGGACCGAGGCGATCGTGCCGATGCCGCCCGGGTTGGTGAGCGACAGGTTGGCGCCCTGGAGGTCGTCCGCCGTGAGCTTGTTCTCGCGCGCGCGGGCGATCAGGTCGTTGAAGGCGTCCAGGAACTGCGGGAAGGTGAGCCGGCCGGCGTCGCGGATCACCGGCACCATCAGCGTGCGCCCGCCGTCCTTGCGCTCGATGTCGACCGCGATGCCGAGGTTGACCTGCGCGTCGTCGATGACGTGGGGCTTGCCGTCCACCGCGTCGAAGTGGCGCGCCATCACCGGCATCTGCTCGGTCGCCGCGCGGGCGATCGCGTGGGCGATCAGGTGCGTGAAGGAGACCCGGTGGCCGGCCTCCTTGAGCTGCTTGCGGCGGCCGTCGAGCAGCGTGACGGGGAGCGTCCGGAACGAGGTCGCGGTGGGGATCGAGCGCGACTCGTCCATGTAGCGGGCGAGCACCGCGCTCGCGCCCTTGAGCAGCGTGGCCGTGCCCTCGGCGGCGGCCGGCGCGGCGGTGGCCCCGTTCTGCTTGAACGCCAGCACGTCGGCCTTCGAGATCCGCCCGGCCGGCCCGGTGCCCCGCACCTGGCCGAGGTCGATCCCCTCCGCGGCGGCGACGCGCGCGGCCACCGGCGTGACCTTGACGCCCTCCGGCGTGCGGACCGTCTCCGTGTCGCCCGCCGGGCGCGGCGCGGCGGTGGGCTCCGGCGTCGGCGCCACCGCCGGCTTCGCCCCGCTCAGCTTCGCAATACCCGCGGTCATGCGCGCGATGACCTGACCGACGGTGACGGTCTCGCCGGCCTCGGCCAGCACCTCCTTGAGCGTGCCGGAGGCGGGGGCCGGGACGTCGGCGTCCACCTTGTCGGTGGAGATCTGCACGATCGTCTCGTCCTCGGCGACCGCGTCGCCGGGCTGCTTGGCCCACTCGAGGATCGTCCCCTCGGCGACCGACTCGCCCATCGCCGGCATGGTGATGTCGACGACGGTCTCCTCGCCGCCGGAGGGAGGCGCCTCCACGGTCCCGCCGCCGCCGTTCGGCGCGATCTCGGCCAGCACGCTGCCCACGCCCACCGTGTCGCCCTCGGCGGCGTGGATCTTCACGACGGTTCCGGCGACCGGCGCGGGCACCTCCGCGTCGACCTTGTCGGTGGAGATCTCGACGAGGGTCTCGTCCTCCGCGACCTCGTCGCCCTCTTGCTTGCGCCATTCGAGGACGGACCCCTCGGAGACCGAGTCGCCCATCGCAGGCATGACCACTTCGACCGTCGTGTTGACCGCCATAACGGGAGTTAGACCATACCGCGTTCCATCGAGCGTGCAGGCCGAATTGCGCGCCGCTCCTGGACGATGAATCCGGCGCTGCCGGCGAACGGGCCGACGCCCCCCACGACGGCGACCATGACCCCGAGCCAGAGCGGGATCACGTGGCGCCGAACCGCCGCGATGCATAGCAGCGACATGCAGATCCAGCCGATCCCGTGCATCCACCCGAGCACGTACTCCGCGCCGTGCAGGCCGGGCACGAGCCAGGCGATCAGCAGGCACGTGTAGATCCCGGAGTGGGTGAACGAGAGGTACTTGAGGGTCCGGAAGCGCAGCATCAGGCCAGCAGCCCGGCCAGGAGCCGAAGCTGCGGATGGGCTTCCTCGGGCCACGCGGCGATCTCGCGCGGCCACCATGCGTGCGCGTCGTGCTCGTGGTCGCGCTCGAGCCGCGCCCCGTCCGCGAGCCACGCCTGGCCGACCAGGAACGTCATCCGGTCGGGCGTGCCGATCAGCGCCTCGACGTCCAGGCGCTCGGGCGTCACGCCCCACTCCTCCTCGAGCTCGCGCCCGAGCGCCTGCGCCGGGTTCTCGCCGACGTCCACCGCGCCGCCCGCCCCGAGCGCCCACACCCCGGCCCACGTCGCCACCCACTCCGCCCGCCGGCCGGCCAGCCACCGCCCCTCGGGGTCGCGCACGACGCACAGCACCGACAGCGCCCCGGAGGCGTCGCCGCCCAGCAGGCGCAGCGCCCAGCGCATCGGCTGCAGCTCCAGCCACAGCGCGCCGCCGTCCTCGCGGAAGGAGGCCAGCCGCGCGGCGGTCCCGTCGTGCGCCGGCGAGCCGCGGTCCTGCAGCTCGGCGATCGCGCGGTCGGCGGCGGCCGACTGCTCGGGCGCCGGCTCGTAGCGGTCGGTCAGCCAGCGCGCGCTCACGCGCCCGGGCGGCCACGGGCCACGGGCGAGGATGCCGGACGCGTAGCCCACGGCCCCGGCGTCAGCGCGGGCCGGCCGGCTCGGTGCGCGGGCCGGTGGTGATGAGCTCGCGCTCGGAGACCGCCTCGACGACCTCCTCGACCTCTTCTTCCTCCGAGCGGCCGCCGTCGGGCTCGGCGTCGCAGGTGACGCGCATCATCCCCGTCGCGACGGTCCGATCGCCGACCACGACGAGGCCGCAGATGACGTCGCCCTCCTCCCAGCCCATGCGGTCGATGTCGAAGTAGTTCAGGTGAACCTCGGTCCCCTTGCCGCCCCACGGACAGGTCTTGTCGTGGACCTCCTTGGCCTCGCACACGGCGCGCATGTTCTTCCCGGAGGCGTTGACGTTCGGCACGCTCACCCAGGGTAGTAGCCCCGTCAGCGCCGCCGCGCTGCGCCGTAGAACGCGGCCTCGGCGCGGCCGAGCTCGGTCACCGCCTCGTCGCCGTACATCCACTCGCGCGCGATCCGGTGCCAGTTCGCGCGCGCCCGCAGCTGGCCGAGCACGGCGAGCGTGAGCATCTCCACGCGGCGGCCGAAGATATGGTCGGCGGGCAGGGTCTCGTGGCGCATCTGCGCGAAGTGCGCCGAGCGCGGATCGGACATGTCGATCATCACCTGCGTGGCGACCTCGGGCCCGAGCTGGACCTCCTCGTCGACGAGGTACCACCAGGTGGCGTCGAGGAACTGCGCGAGCAGCTTGTCGGGCCGGAAGCGCTCCGGGTTCTGCAGGAAGCCGGTCTCCGTCCAGATCTCGTACAGCCGCGCGGCGTCGCCCTCGTGCCCG
>JBIOTP010000259.1:0-8839 GCA_044865965.1 Solirubrobacteraceae bacterium | reverse complement strand
CCGAGCGGCCCGGCTCGACGATCAGCCTGGCCGTCGGATCGAGGTGGCGGTGCAGCGCCTGGACCGTCGCCTCGGCGTAGCCGGCGACCGACGGCGCGGTGTCGCCGGGGCGGTAGGCGATGCCGAGCCCGCCGCCGAGGTCGTAGACCGGGAAGCGGCCGAGGGCGGCGATCGCCTCGGCGGCGCGCGCGAACCCGTCGAGGTCGAGCAGCTGCGAGCCGATGTGGACGTGCACGCCGAGCAGGTTGAGCCCGGGTGTCGACGCGATCTCTTCGAGGAGCGCCGGCGCCTGGGCGAGCGCCACGCCGAACTTGGCCTCCTCCCCGCCGGTGTCCATCGAGGCGTGGGTGCGGCCGTGCACGGACGGGTTGATGCGCAGCAGCACGTCCTGGCCCGTGGGTGCTGCTCTGCGGAGGCGCTCCACGTCGTCAGGGCCGTCGATCACGATCATGCCGACGCCGGCCTGCAGCGCCTCGCCGATGTCCTCGTCGGTCTTCGCGTTGCCGTGCAGGAGGATGTGGGCGGGGTCGAAGCCGGCGGCGAGCGCGATGGCGAGCTCGCCCGCCGAGGCCACGTCGCAGCCGAGGCCTTCTTCGGCCAGGATCCGCGTGATCGGGGCGCAGGGCAGTGCCTTGGAGGCGAAGTGGACGTCGGTGTTGGGATGGCGGCTGCGGAACGCGTCGAGGTACTCGCGCGCGGTGGCGCGCAGGCCGTTCTCGTCGAACACGAACGCGGGCGTCCCGAACTCGGCGGCGAGGGCGGCGAGCGCGCAGCCGCCGACCCTGAGGCGGCCGTCAGCACCGACGGCGGCCGTGCGCGGCAGGACCTCGAGCATGGTGCTTCCTACAGCCGTCATGAGCTCAGTGTGTAGGCCGGATAGCGGCGGCGCAACGGAGAATCCGGCACTCCTCGTCGATAGTGGTATGTATGAAGCTCCATGTCGCTCACCGTACGCGAGCTACTCGCTTCGCCCTCGCTCGGCTTAGAGCTGCTCGTCGAGGGCGACCTCGACCGCCGGATCCGCTGGGTGCACGCCACCGAGCAGCCCGATCCGACACCGTACCTGCGCGGCGGCGAGGTGGTCCTGACCGACGGCGTCGCGCTGCGCGGCGGGACGCCCGCCGCTGACTACGCGGCCCGGCTGCGGGCGGCGGACGTCGTCGCGCTCGGGCACGGGCTGATCGAGGGCGAGCCGCCGCCGCGGCGGGGGCTGGTCGAGGCCTGCCGGTCGGAGGGGCTGACCCTGTTCACGGTGCCGGTCGGCGTGCCGTACCTGGCGATCTCCGAGGTCTTCGTCGCCTCGCGCGAGGCGCCGCTCCTGGAGAGCGTTCGCCGCGGCGACCGGCTGCTGCGGGCGGCCGCCGAAGGCGCCGGCCTCGCCGCCACCGTTTCGGTGCTTGCCGACGAGCTCGGCCGGGCCGTCCGCGTGCACGACCGCGCCGGCCGCGTCCTCGCCGAGAGCGACGCGCGAGCCGGCGCGCCGGCCCCCGACGACCGTCCCGCCGGGGCATCCTGGCGCCTCCCCTTGCTGGCGGGCGGCGGGCGTGAGGGGGTGCTGGAGGTGGCCGGGGAGGGCGAGCCCGCGGCCGACGAGCACGCCGCGATCGATCAGGCCGTCGCCGTGCTGACGCTGGAGCTCGTCCACGCCCGCGCGCTGCGCGAGACGCAGCGGCGGCTGGCGGCCGAGCTGTTCGACCTCGTCGACGCGGGCGAGATCGCGGCCGTCGAGGCTCGCCTGCGCGGCTTCGGGATCGCGCCCGACGACGGGCTGGTCGGCGTCGTCTGCGAGCCCGCGGAGCGACTGCCCGACCTCGAGGACACGGTCGGTGCGATCGCCGCGGCGAAGCCCGGACGACTCGTGGCCCTCGCGCGCGGCGATCCCGGCGACCTCGGCGCGCGCTTGGAGGCCGCGCTGCCCGGCGGCGTGACGATCGGCGTGGGCGGGGTCGCGCACGGCGCGGCGGCGCTGCGGACGACGCTCGCCGAGGCGGCCCACGCCTGCTCGGTGGCCCGCCTGCGCCGCGACACGCGGCGCTCGGCAACGCACGCCGAGGTCGGCTCGCACCGGCTGCTGCTCGCGCTGCTGGAACCGAGCGTGACCGCGTCGCTGTCGCGCGCGGTGTTGGGGCCGCTACTCGACTACGACGCCCGCCGCAACACCGAGCTGGTCGCGACGCTCCGCGCGTTCCTCGCCGCGAACGGCCACTGGCAGGCGACCGCCCGCACGCTGCACATCCACGTGAACACGCTGCGCCAGCGCCTGGCGCGCGTCGAGGAGCTGACCGGCCGCTCGCTCGACTCGATGGAGGATCGCGTCGACCTGTTCCTAGCGCTGGCCGACGACAGGCATTGACGAGGTCGCGCGGTGTCAGCGGCGGCGCACTGACTCGCAGTCGCGCGCGACGCGGTCGCCGCGGTCGGCCAGCACGACGTCGCGGCCGCTGCCGCAGGCGATCACGTCGCCGGCGTGGCCGTCGCGGGCGTCGAGGCGGTCCGCGCCGGCGCCGCCGGTGAGCCGGTCGCGGCCCGCGCCGCCGTTCAGCCGGTCGCGGTCGCCGCCGCCGTCGAGGCGGTCGTCCTCGCTGCCGCCGTCGAGGCGGTCGTTGCCGTTGCCGCCGGAGAGGCGGTCGGCGCCGGCGCCGCCGGCGAGCCAGTCGTTGCCGGCCCCGCCGTCGATGAGGTCGCCGCTCGCGCCGCCGGTGAGCTCGTCCGGTCCGGGGCCGCCGGTGACGCGCGCGATGCGGGCGATCGGGGCGGCGGCGACCGGGACCGCGGCCGGCGCCGTGCCCTCCACGGCGAGCACGCCGAAGGCGTCGAGCACGGTCGACCCGCCGGGTCCGGCGGCGGTCACGCGGCAGGCGATCCGGTGCCCGACGTCGGCCTGCGTGACCGAGTACGCCGGGCCGGCGCCGATGACCGCCGCGGCGTCGCGCAGCCAGACGATCGACTGCGAGCCGGCGTCCTGCCAGGTGCCGGGGTAGCAGGTCAGCGCCCCGCCGGCGCCGATGTCGCCGAGCACGGCGGGCTTGATCTCGTTGACCGGCGGGTCGAACGGCACGATGACATCGTCGGCGGCGACCGCCGCCGTGGTGCCCTCCGCCCACGTGGCGGCGACCTGGCAGCCCAGGCGGTGGCCGCGGTGCTCGCGCCCCGGGTTGAAGGTCGGGCCGTCGGCCACGTGCTGCCCGTCGAGGTACCACGAGACGGTCCAGCCGGTGGCGTCCCCGGTCCAGTCGCCCGGCCGGCACTCGGCGGCGGCGCCGGCGCGCACGGTCCCGATCGACGGGCGCGTCGTGTTGACGGGCGGCGTCGACCGCACGTAGACGTACACGGTCGCGGTGCGCGAGCCGCCGGCGTTGCGCGCGGTCACCTCGCACACGAGCCAGCGCCCGACGTCGGCCTGGAGCACGGTCCGGGTGGCGCCGGCGTTCGCCGCCGGCGTCCCCGACGGCCACCAGTACAGCCAGCGGTAGGAGAAGGCGATCCCGGTGCCGCTCCACGTGCCGGGCGAGCACGTCAGCGTGTCTCCGGCGCGGGCGTAGCCCGGGTCGGTGCTGCTGCCGGACAGCGTCGGATTCGTGATGCGCACGGGCCGCGAGACCGCCGCGGCGGCCGCGCCCGCGTGGACGCACAGCAGGCCGGCGACGGCCAGCAGCGCCACGATCCATCGCCTATGTGTCCATGCAAGCATCGCCTCGGTGATCGGCCTCGCGGCTCTGTCATTGAGGCGATCTGGCGCGCCCGCGGCCCCGATTGCCGGGCGGGCGCCGAGCCGAGCTTTCAGGTCGCCTGCCTCGGCGCGCGTGCGGGCCGTGATCAGCGCGCCACGTGGATCCCGAGCGCCCGCGGCGCCACGGTGACCGCGCGCGTGAGCGGATCGACGCGCCGGCCCTGCTCCTCCAGGCGCTCCCGGCGCAGGAACGCGCGGCGGACGAGCATGCCCCCTGCCCAGGCGATCGGCTCGGGCGGGACCACCGCCGGCGCAGGATCCACGAGCGCCAGCCCCGCGTCCGGCGTGCGCCCGCCGGCGGCCAGCGCGGCGAGCACGCGCCCCGCGAGGTGCGACGGGCCGACCCCGTTGCCGGTGAAGCCGAACGCGTAGTGGACGGGCGCGCCGTCCAGCGTGCCGATCTGCGGCAGGTGGCTCGGCGAGACGTCGATCGGCCCGCCCCAGGCATGCGTGATCGCGCGCCCCGTGAGCTGCGGGAACGTCGCCACCAGGTCGCGGCGGGTGAGCTCCGCGATCTCGCCGTCGACCTCGACGCGGCCGCCGAGCCGGGCCCCCGGCGCGAGCCGCCCGCCGCCCCACCCGAACGCGATCCGGCCGTCCGGGGTGGTGCGGAAGTAGTGCACGAACGTGCGCGCGTCGGTGACGCACTCGCCGCCGGTCCAGCCGATCGCCTCCAGCACGTCCGGCACCGGCTCGGTGAGCACGATGTGCGACGAGGTCACCGAGATCCGCGCGCAGCGGCCGGAAGCCGCGTGTGGCCGCGTTGACCGCGAGCACGGCGGCGCCGGCCCGCACGCTCCCGCCGGCCGTCTCGGCGACCACGTCGCCGCCCACGCGCAAAGAGCGCACGCGCGAGCGCTCGTAGACCTCGACGCCCGCCTCGCGCACCCGCGCGCGCAGCCCGAGCGCGAGCCGCGCCGGCTGCACGCTCGCGTCGTCGGGCACGAGCAGGCCGCGCCGGAACCGCGCGGAGTCGCAGCGCGCCTGCGCGCCCGCCGCGTCGAGCGCGATCACCTTCTCCGGCGGCGCGACCGCGAGGATCCGGTCGAGCACGCGGTCGTGGGCGGCGGCGGTGGAGACCAGCACGAAGCCGGCGCGCGTGAACCACGCGTCGACGTCCTGCTCGGAGCACCAGCGGCCGATCGCGGCGACGCTCTCCGACGACGCCTGCGCGGCCGCCAGCGCGCGCTCCGCCCCGAAGCGGTCGTGGAGATCGGGCAGGTTCGTCCACAGCGTCTCGCAGAAGCCGCCGTTGCGCCCGCTCGGCCCGTGGCCGCACACGTCCGCCTCGAGCAGCACCACGCGCGCGCCGCGCCCGCGCAGCTGCCACGCCGTCCACAGCCCGGCGTAGCCGCCGCCGACGATCACGACGTCCGCGCGCGTGGCGCCCGCGAGGGCCGGCGCCGGCTCCACCGCGCCGGCCTCCTCGAGCCAGTAGCCGTGCGCGGTGTGGCGCACCGGTCCCGCCAGCGTCGCCCCGGGCGGGGCCACTAACCCTGGAAGAAGCGCTCCGACGCGTCGGCGAGCACGGCCTCGGTCTTCGTGACCATCTCCTCGAGCTCCTCGCGGCCGCAGATCAGCGGCGGCGCGAGATGCAGGACGGCGTCGCCGCGGTCGTCCGGGCGGGCGATCAGCCCCTCCTCGAGCAGCCGGCCCGTGAGGAAGCCGCGCAGCAGCTTCTCGCGCTCCTCGGCCGAGAAGCGCGAGCCGTCGGCGTCGCGTACCAGCTCGAGCGCCCAGAAGAACCCGGCGCCGCGCACGTCGCCGACGATCGGCACTCGCGCGCGCAGGCCCTCCAGCAGCTCCTGGAGATAGGCCTCGTGCGCGCGCACGTTCTCGATCACGCCCTCGCGCTCGAAGATCTCGAGGTTGCGCAGCGCGATCGCCGCGCTCACCGGGTGGCCGCCGTAGGTGATGCCGTGCAGCAGCATCCGGCCCTCGTCATACAGCGGCTCCGCGATCCGGTCGGACACGAGGACGGCGCCCATCGGCGCGTAGGCGGAGGTGATCCCCTTGGCGACCGTGATCACGTCCGGGGTGGCGCCGTAGCGCGTGGAGGCGAACCACTCGCCGATGCGCCCGAAGCCGGTGATCACCTCGTCCGCGACGAGCGCGATCCCGTGGCGGTCGCACAGCGCCCGCAGGCCGGCCCAGTAGCCCTCCGGCGGGACCAGGCAGCCGGCCGCGTTCTGGACGGGCTCGGCGATCACCATCGCCACGGTCTCCGGCCCCGCCTCGGCGATCGTGCGCTCCATCTCGTCCAGCAGCCGTGCGCAGAACGCCGCCTCGTCGCCCGCGTCGGGGTCGCGGTAGGGGTTCGTGTTGGAGACCCGCACGACGGGGATCGGCGCCGCGCCGAACGGCTCCTTCATCGGCCGCACGCCGGTGAACGACAGCGCGCCGAGCGTCACGCCGTGGTAGGCAATCTCGCGCGCGATCGCCTTCGTGCGCTGCGGCTCGCCGCGCGCGAGGTAGTGCTGGCGCACGATCTTCCACCCGGCCTCGACGGCCTCCGAGCCGCCGTTGGTGAAGAACACGCGCTTGAGGTCGCCGGGCGCGCGCTCCGCGAGCGCGGCGGCGAGATGGATAGAAGGCGGGTGCGCCGTGGCCCAGTTCGTGTTGAACGCGAGCGTCGAGAGCTGGGCGGACGCCACCGCCGCCATCTCCTCGCCGAACGAGTAGCCGATCTGGCAGCAGAACAGCGACGAGAGGCCGTCGAAGTAGCGGCGGCCCTCGGTGTCGAAGACGTACACGCCCTCGCCGCGATCGAGCACGAGCAGCGGCTTGCCGTCGGGCCCGAAGGCGCCGTTGCGGGTGAAGTGCATCAAGAGGTGCCGGTGCGCGAGCTCCTGCAGCGACTCGGCCCCCACGCGGTCTGTGACGGTCATGATCGCCATGCTCGCGGCGCCCCGCGGGCGCCACAATGGGCGGAACGTCGCGTTCAGCCGCCCACGGCCGGACGGACCGTCTAGTACACGCGGCCCCGAAGCTGCACGCATTCCGGCGGGCCCGGCCCGTCCTGTCTCGCCTTCGGCTCGCCACCGGCTTCGCCTAGGGCGGCACCCGGCAGGCGCCGCACGTGCCACCAGCATGCGAGCGCCTGCCGTGCACCGGCAGAGACGACCCGGACAGTCGCCGGGTTATGCGCGCAGCTCCGGGCCACGTGTACGGCCACGCCGGAAGCGCAGCGCCCGCACGGCGAGGTGCAGGCCGAGCACCGCGTCCTCGTCCGCCAGGGACACGCCCAGCAGCTCCTCGATCCGACGCAGGCGCAGATACAGCGACTGGCGCTCGAGGTGCAGTACCCGCGCCGCCTGCGCCTTGCGGCCCCCGCTGGCGAGGTAGGCCTCGAGCGTCTCCAGCAGGACGCGCGTGCGCGGCGAGCCGTCGGCCAGCAGCGGCGCGAGCTGCTCGTCGACGAACGCGTCGAGCTCCGGCGCGTCGCGCAGGTCCTGGAGGAGGTCGGCCACGCCCGGCCGCCGCGCGTCGTGCCAGCGGGCGACCGGCAGCGCGGTCGCCGCGCCCGCCGAGCGGCGCACGCGCCGCAGGCCCTGGCCGGCGGCCGCCCAGGTCTCGGCCGGCGCGCCGATCGCCAGGGCAGCGTCGGCGGGGCGGAGCCCGTGGCCGTCGAGCGCCCCGTGGAAGAGCTGGGCGACGTGCTCGGCGAGCGCCTCGTCGAAGCCGCGCTCGCCCAGCGCGAGCAGCATCAGCAGGTCCACGTCGCGCGGGCCGAGCAGCACGCCGAAGCCGGTCGAGGACAGCGCCGTGCGCAGCTCGCCGGACAGCCGCGTCCACGTGAGGCCGCCGGCGGCGCGCGCCCGGCGGTGCGCCGGCGCGCGCCAGGTCGCCACCACCGGCAGCAGCGCGCCGCGCGCGGCCAGCCCGAGCGCCTCGGCGCGCCGCCGCGCTTCGGCCTCCTCGACGCGCCCGTCCGCGAGATCGGACAGGAACGCGCCGCGCGAGCGCGCCCGCAGCTGCTCCTCATGCTGCTGGCCGAGCAGGTCGATCGCCACCGCCAGCGCCGCCCGCTCGACCGCCACGCGGTCGAAGTCGTCCAGGCCGCTGTCGAGCGCCAACGCCAGCAGCCGCCCCCACGAGCCGCCCATCAGCCGCACGTCGACCGCGATCACGCCCCCGGGCGCCTCGCCGCGGTCCTCGGCGCGGTGCAGGTCGGCCCAGGCGGCGAGCGCCAGGTCGTCACCGGGCGGCCCGGACACGTAGTAGACGAGCGCATGGCCGGCGTCCTCGAGCACGACCGGGTTGCCGACCTCGGCGGCCAGCTCGGCCAGGATCTCCGGCACGCCGCGGCCGTCCAGGATGAGCTCGGTGAAGCGGCGGTGGATCTCCTCGCCGCGCCGCAGCAGCTCGAACTGCGCGTGCAGCACGGCGCCGTGCACCGCCTCGGTGATCTCAATGAAGCGCACGGCGCGGCGGAAGGCGACCACCGGCACCCGGGCGGCGGCGCACGCCTCCACGACCGGCTCGGGCACCTCGCGCCAGCTCGTGCCGAGCTCGATCGCCAGCGCCGCGAGCCCCTGCGCGATCAGCGACTCGATCCACGCCCGCTGGTGCTGGGGGTCCGCGCCCGCGCCCAGCCCGGTGGTCAGCACGAGCTCGCCGCCCTTGAGCAGGTCGTCGGGGTCGGGCATCTCGATCACGTGCACCCAGCGCAGGTCGCGCGCCGTGTCGCCCGTGACGACCTCCGGCAGCGCGCGGCGCACCACGGGCAGCTCGAGAACGTCGGCCAGGCTCAGCATGACGAATCGTCAAGCATGATCGCGCAAGATCAGACCCACTGTCCATTGCGGCGCCCGCACCTACACGGAAGGGTGAGAGCCGGTCAGAGGAAGGAGTGAGGGTGGCAGCAACCCGGCAGGACGACGCCGACATCCATCTCGAGGGCGTCAGCAAGCGATTCGCGGACACGGTCGCGGTCGACGACCTGACGCTCTCGATCCGCCGCGGCGCGTTCTACGCGCTGCTCGGCCCGTCGGGCTGCGGCAAGACGACGACGCTGCGGATGGTCGGCGGGTTCGAGGACCCCACCGCCGGCCGCGTCTACCTCGGCGGCGCCGACGTCACCGACCACCCGCCCTACCGGCGCGACGT
>JBIOTP010000258.1:0-10186 GCA_044865965.1 Solirubrobacteraceae bacterium | reverse complement strand
GGCGATCGTCTCGGCCTCCGCGGCCTCGCCGGTCTTGCGCGCGCGCGCAACGATCTCGTCGGCCTGCTGGCGCGCGTCAGACAGCCGCGCGCGGTACTCGGCGAGCAGCTCGTCGGCCTCGCGGCGCGTGCGGTTGGCGGCGTCGATCGAGTCCTCGATCGCCCGCTGGCGCTTGTCGAGCGCCTCCGCGATGCGGGGGAAGGCGATCTTCCAGAGGAAGTAGAAGGTGAGGCCGAACACGATCAGCGTCCAGACCATCAGCCCGACGTCGGGGCTGACGAGGAAGCTGTCGGCGGCGAGCGGCGCGGACATCAGAGGAAGAACGCGATCAGGCCCGCGACCAGCCCGTAGAAGAAGCACGCCTCCGTGAGCGCGAAGCCGAGCCACTGGATGGAGGTGATCTCGTCACGCATCTCGGGCTGCCGCGTGACGGACTCGATGACCTTGCCGAAGATGATGCCGATGCCCACGCCGGCGCCCACGGCGCCGAGGCCGCCGCCGACGCCCAGCGCGATGGCCTTGCCCGCGTCGGAGCCGTCCTCGGCGGCGGCGAAGAGGATCGAGAGCAGAGCGGTGACGGTGCTCACTGGTGGACTCCTTCTAATGGGACTCGGCGACCGAGCCGCCGATGTAGATGGCAGAGAGGGTGGCGAAGATGAACGCCTGCAGCGTCGCCACGAGGCCGACCTCGAACACGTAGATGGCGAAGCCGAGCGGGAGCGCGAACACGCCGATCGCCGCCACGCCGAGCAGGACGGCCATGCCGCCGGCCATGAAGAGGATGATCAGGTGCCCCGCGAGCATGTTCGCGAAGAGTCGGACCGACAGCGAGACGATCCGCATCAGGTTCGAGAGCAGCTCGAGCACGAAGATGAACGCCGCCATCCCGCCCTTGACGCCGTGCGGGATGAGCGACTTCAGGTAGCCGCCGACGCCCTTCGCCCGGATCCCCTCGGTCGTGTAGGAGACGAACACGATCAGCGCGAACACGAGCGGGATGGCGAGGTTCGCGGTCGCGGCGTAGATCGCGAAGGCGGGGATGTTGGCGCCGAACAGGTTGAACTTCTCGGCCGTGTTCGTCGGCAGCGGGATGAAGCCGAGCAGGTTCGAGAACCAGATGAACAGGAACAGCGAGCCGATGAACGGGAACCACTTCGCCGCCATCCGGTCGTCCATGTTCCCGCGCGTGATGTTGTCGCGCATCAGCCCGAAGATGGTCTCCACGGCCGTCTGGACGCGGTTCGGGCGCTCCTCCATGCGCCGCGCGACGTAGACCATCGTCCACGCCGTCAGCGCGCCGGCGAGCACCAGGTAGAGGACGCCCTTGTTGATGTCCAGCGGCCCGGGCAGGTTCACCCAGGTGTCGAGCTTGAACTCGTCCTGGGGCTTGAACTCCTCATTGCGGCCGGCGGAGCCGAGGAGCCCGGCGAGCACCAGCAGCACGGCGTAGATCCCGAAGCAGATGAGGAGGATCTTCCGGGTCTTGCTCATGCGCGGGGGCTCCTCTCCAGCGGACGCAGGATCAAGGTCGTGGCGAAGTAGACCGTGAAGGCGACCAGTGCCAGCAGCGCCGCCATCAGCCCGTCCTCCCGTTCTCCGGCCAGGCCGACCACGAGGATGGTAAGCCCGACGAGCCACACGCGCCCGACGGCCGAGCCGAGGCTCAGCCCGAGCTGCGCGCGCGGGTCGCGGCTCTTACGCGCGCGGCGCTCGATGGCGACGCCGATCGCGCGGCTCGCGATCCACGCGGCGGCGCCCGCGACGTAGCCGAGCAGCGGTGCTCCGGTGAGCAGCACGAAGGGAGCTGCGAGCAGCACGATCAACACATCCAGGTAGCGGACGACGAGCAGGGGATCGGTGATGGGCATTCCCGGACGGGCGGTCCCCAAGTCGCCTTTGAGGGAACGGCGGACGGTGCCAGTGTAGCGGTTTTCCGGACTTTGTAACAACTTTGTGACACCCACCTCCAGCCGGGTGCGACCGTGAGCAACGCATGATGCAGACCGCGGCCGCTTCGCGTCGGCAGGTGAGGGATGGCGACTTCCATCCCGTGGTGGACGATCCCGCTGCGCCGGCCTACTTCGGCTCGACGGTCAGCTCGCCGATCTGCTCGCCCGCGCCCTCGAGCTCGATCTCGAAGCGACCGGTGATGGTGGCCTTGAAGGAGAACTTGGCCGGCTTGCCCGGGCGGACGTCCTCCTTGATGTCGTAGCCGTGGACGTGGACCTCCTCGGGCGCGTCGTTGCGCGCCTCGAACTGCACGGTCTCGCCCTCCTTGGCGGCGATCTTCTGGACCGACCCGGCCTGGAGGATCACCTTGCCCGACGTCCCGCTCTCGGTGTCGTCCCCGCCGCGGCCGGCGAGCAGCACCACGGCGACCACGGCGACCACCAGGGCGATGACCAGGAACGACAGCCTCTGGCCGCGCGACACGAGCGAGAGGCTAGCCGTACATTCCGCGCCACGCATTAAGACCCCGGGAGGAGGACCGGCATGCCGACGCGCAACGCGAACGCGACATGGGAGGGCACGCTTCAAGAAGGCTCCGGCAGCATGGCGCTGGGCTCGGGCGCGTTCGAGGGCCCGTTCTCGTTTCGGACACGCTTCGGCGACGATCCGGGAACGAACCCGGAGGAGCTGATCGGCGCCGCCCACGCGGGCTGCTTCTCGATGCAGTTCAGCGCGCTGCTCGAGAACGCGGGCACGCCCGCGGAGCGCGTCGAGACCGAGGCGAAGGTCCACCTCGAGCCGCCGACGGGCATCACCCGCATCGAGCTGACGACGCGCGGGCGCGTGCCCGGCATCGACGCGGACGCATTCCAGCGGATCGCGGAGGAGGCCAAGCAGGTCTGCCCGGTCTCGAAAGCGCTCGCCGGCGTCGAGATCTCGCTAGAGGCGTCGCTGGAGAGCTGAGCCTGGATCCAGGCTGAGCGGCTCAGCCGCCGTGCGTCGTGGCGAAGTAGGCGTCGATCACCCGCTGGCGATCGTTGCCCTTCGCTCCGGCGCGGGCGACCGCGGCCAGCACCGCGCGCATCGCGCGGTAGCCGAGCTCGGCTGACTCGCTCGGGGCGCGCCCGAAGGTCGCCCGGTAGCGGCGCGCGAAGCCGGCCGGCACCGGCCGGCGCCCGCCCGGCGTGGCGTCCAGCGGCGCGAGCGTCCGCCGCCCGAGCGGCAGCGCGTGCGGGTCGTGCGCGAGCGCCGCGTCGCCCCCGGGCGCGACCTGGAGGATGCCGGCGGCGTTGAACAGCGGCACCGTGACGTCGGTCGCGTCGGACACCGCGGCGATGATCTGCGGGTCCTGGATCGCGCGCCGCGCGGCCTCGGCGGCGTCCTCGTCCGAGCCGTCGCCCTGGTCGAGCGAGGCGAAGTTGACGGCGTACTCGCCGGCCCGGCCGTGCGCGTCCGCGAGCGCGAGCTTCTCGCCGGCGACCATGTCGCGCGCCCGGCCCTCCGCCGGCGCGGGCAGCACCGAGTAGACGGTCAGCGTGCGGCCGATGACGCGGCCGCCGCCCGCGATGCCGCCCTCGTCGACGCCGCAGCCCGCCAGTGCGACGATGAGCGCGGCGGCTAGCGCGAGCCGTGCCGGCGCAGCCACGTGCGCAGGACGTCGTAGGCCGGGCGCGGATGGTCGCGCGCGTCGACCAGCGCCGAGTCCCAGCTCGCGAACGGCACGGGCGACCAGTGGTAGAAGTAGACGCGCTTGACGCGCGGCGACAGCGCCGCCAGGCGGAACACCCACGACGTCGCCTCGGCGGCGTGGCGCGTCGAGCCGGGGAAGGCCACCGTGGAGCCGTTCGTGCGCCGCACCAGGCCGCCCGTCTCCGTGAACCACACGTCGCCCTTGACCGCCTTCAGCAGCGCGCGCGTCCCCGTGGTGCGGAAGCGGTTCGCGTCGATGTAGTTGTGCAGACCCCAGATCAGCCGCGGGGCCTTCGTCGCGCGGCGGAAGCGCTTGACCCAGCCCACCATCTTCGAGCCGTCGAGCACGTCGGCGGCCACGACCCGGCAGCCGCGGCAGCGGCGGCGGATCGTGTCGTAGAACGCGGCGGCGCGCTCGGGGTGGTTGCACGTCGGCTGGCTGCAGTGGTTGGCCTCGTTCCAGGTCAGGTAGTCCTTCACCCAGGGATAGCGGCTGCGCCACGCCGCGAACTCGCGGGCGAAGGCGGCGACGGAGGGCAGCGAGTGCTCACGGCCGGCGATCCGCGAGTGGCCGAAGCCCAGCAGCACGCGCGCGCCGGCGGCGCGCGCGTCGGCCATGTAGGTGTCGATGTCCGCGCGCTGCCAGGGGGAGTGCAGCGCGTCCCAGGCGACGACCACGCGGACGTCGCGGACGCCGAGCGCCGCCCAGTTGGGATCGCTGAAGATCTGCGGGTTCTGCTCGCCGATGCCGATCTTCGGCGCGGCCGCCGCGCGGGCGGGGACGGCGAGGGCCAGGGCCGCCATGAGGAGGGCGGCGGAAGTAATGAGACGGAGGGGCTTCACTGGGGCGCGCGGAAATGTAGTCCACCGGCGGCCGGTGGTTACACGATTCGTTGTCGGCGCCCCGTGACCTGCGCTTGAGGGGGACCGGGCGCAGCGCCGGTCCCCCCTGTGCAACGTGCCGTCAGGCCGCGCGGCGGGCTGCCCTGCGCGCCCAGCCGACGCGCCGGCGCGCGGGCGCCGGGGGCGGTCGGTCAGGCTGGCGCGAGGCTTGCGCGACGCGCGCGGCCCGCTGGGCGCGCTCATCGGCGATCTGGCGGCCCAGGACGGCGTGGTTCAGCGAGTGCATGTCGGCTCCCTGTGGGATGGATGTGGAGGGGGAGCCGCCCGCGTCTCGAGAGACGGGTCCGACCTGGCTCAAGAGGTCGCGGGCGGCAGATGGGACTGCCCGCGACCGGAGATCTCTAGGACGCGAGCAGGACGGCGCGACGATTCGCGCCGCGCGTGGCCACGAGGCCACGATCCATGAAGCGCGCATTGGTCGTCATCGGTCCTGCTCACCTCCTTCGGCGTCTGCCGGGGGTCGAACGGTCCGGTGAGGCTACCAGCGCCCCGGGCGGCGGCACAGTGCGGGTATCCCCACACCCAGGTTCGAGTCTCCTCACGCGAGCGAGGAGAACTCGCCGGTCTCCAGCTCGCGCTCGACCTCGGCGTCGATCTCGTGCTCGGACGTGTCGGGGTCGGTGCGCCGCAGCTGCCAGGCCCGCAGCCGGCGCAGCTTGAGGATCTCCAGCACGTAGATGAGGTAGACGCTCGCCGCGACCCCGATCAGCAGCAGCGCCGCCATCAGCGCGGCCCAGCCGGCGTTCAGGTGCCCGGAGGACTCCGAGTAGGGGATGAACCGCAGCGCGACCGCGTCCCCCGCCATCGTGAGCGTCCACGCGTACAGGTAGAGCACCGTCCGCCGCTGCGAGAAGCCGATCCGGTGGAAGCGGTGATGGAAGTGGTTGGAGTCGCCGCGATAGATCGGGCGCCCGTACTTGATCCGCTTCGCGACCACGAAGCCGGTGTCCAGGAACGGCACGGCGAGCACCACGAGCGGGCCGACGAGCGCGATCAACGCGTTGGTCTTCAGCGTGCCCTCGACGATCACGGCGCCGAGCAGCAGACCGAGCAGGTTCGAGCCGCAGTCGCCCATGAAGACCGACGCGGGATGGAAGTTGAAGATCAGGAAGCCGAGGGCCGAGCCGCAGACGATGGCCGCCAGCACGCCGGCGGCGGAGCGCCCGAGGTCGAAGGCGATGACCGCGAAGGCGGCGGCCGAGATCGCGCACACCCCCGCGGCCAGGCCGTCGACGCCGTCCGAGAAGTTGACGACGTTCATCAGCGCGACGATCCCGAGCGCGGTGACCGGCCCGCCGAGGTCGCCCAACTCGACGCGGTGGACGAACGGCAGCGTGAACGCGTCCACCACGACGCCCGCATGCACGAGCACGACGGCAGCCGCGAGCTGGCCGGCCAGCTTCAGGACCGGCGCGAGATCGAAGACGTCGTCGAGCGCGCCGACGAGCGTGATCAGCGACGCGGCGGCGAGGATGCCGCGCGTGCGCTCATTGTCGGGCAGGAACAGCAGCCCGGCCGCCAGCGCGCCGGTGAAGATCGCCAGGCCGCCCAGCAGCGGCGTGGCCTGGCTCGCGAGGCCGCGCGCCTGCAGCTTGTCGACCGCGCCGAGGCGCCGCGCGAATCGCGCCACGACCGGCGTGAGCGCCGCGGACAGGGCGAATGCGACCAGCGCGGCGAGGACGGCCTTCGTGTGCATGGACGAGCGAGAGGATCGCAGGCGGCCCGGAGCAAACGAAGTTGCGCCGGCTTATGCTCGGACGGGCCTGGGAGTGTCCAGCACCTCGCGCACCTTGCGCGCGAGCGCGCGCTCGGTGAACGGCTTCTCCAGGAACGCGGCGCTGGCGGTGATCGCGCCGTGGCGGTGGACCGCCTCGTCGGAGTAGCCGGACATGAACAGGATCCGCAGCGCCGGCAGCCGCTCGCCGAGCCGCTCGGCCAGCGTGCGGCCGCTCACGTCGGGCATCACGACGTCGGTCAGCAGGAGGTCGACGCCGTTGGGGTGCGCGGCGCACACGCGCTCGGCCTCCCCGCCGTCCGCCACCGCCAGCACGCGGTAGCCGTTCGCCTCGAGCATGATCCGCACGAGGTCGCGCACGCTGGCGTCGTCCTCCACCACCATCACGGTCTCCGCGCCGCGGGCGGCCTCGGACTCGGCGTCCGGCTCCTCGACGGGCGACCGCGCGGGGTCGCCGGCCGGCAGGTAGATCTTGAACGTCGTGCCGCGCCCGGGCTCGCTGTAGACGTAGATGCTGCCGCCGCTCTGCTTGACGACGCCGAAGACGGTCGCGAGCCCGAGGCCGGTGCCGGCGCCGGCGGCCTTGGTCGTGAAGAACGGCTCGAACAGGTGCCGGCGCACCTCCTCGTCCATGCCGACGCCGGTGTCCGAGACCGCCAGCAGCACGTGGCGGCCGGGCTTGCCCTCGCCGTGCGCGCTGACGTACTCTGCGTCGAGCTCGACGTTGGCGGTCTCGATCGTCAGCGCTCCGCCGCCGGGCATGGCGTCGCGCGCGTTGGCGGCGAGGTTGAGGATCACGCGCTCGATCTGCGCGCGGTCGGCCTCCACGACCGCGAGGTCCGGCGCGAGGCGGATGCCCACGCTCACGTCGTCGCCGATGATGCGCTGCAGCATCGACTCCATGCCGGCGACGATGCGGTTGAGGTCGAGCACGCGCGGATGCAGCACCTGGCGGCGGCCGAAGGCGAGCAGCTGGCGGGTCAGCGCGGAGGCCTGCTCGGCGGCGTGCGCGATCTCGTCGAGCTCCGGGGGCGAGTGCGGCTGCGCGAGCAGCATCGAGGAGTAGCCCGAGATGACCGTGAGCAGGTTGTTGAAGTCGTGCGCGACGCCGCCCGCCAGGCGGCCGATCGCTTCCATCTTCTCGGCCTCGGTCAGCCGCTGCTCGAGCCGCTTGCGCACGCTCACGTCGTGGGCCAGCACGAGCGAGGCGTCGCGGCCCTCGAAGATCACGCGACCCGCGGTGATCTCGACGTCGATCGCCGTGCCGTCCTTGGTGCGGTGGCGCCAGGTGTTCGGCAGCGGCGAGCCCACGTCGCCGCCGCGGATGTTCTCGAGCAGCGCGCCGACCTCCTCCGGCGGGCGGATGTCGGTGATCCGCATCGCGAGGAACTCCTCGCGCGAGTAGCCGTAGTGGCGGATCGCGGCCGCGTTGACGGCCAGGAACGCGAGCGTCTCGGCGTCGTAGACCCACATCGGCAGCGGGCTCTGCTCGAACAGCATCCGGTAGCGCTCCTCGGAGCGCTCCAGCGACTGATACAGCCGCGCGTTGTCGATCGCCGCGCCGGCGCGGCGGGCCAGCTCGGAGGCCAGCTCCAGCTCCACGGGGCCGTAGACGGAGTCGCCGCACAGCAGCGTGAGCGCCCCCAGCACGCGGGCGCGCGCCGTCAGCGGCACGCACATCATCGACCGCACCCCGAGCCGGCGCAGGGCCTCGTCGGTCACCTCGGGCACGAGCTCGGGCTCGCCGGTGCGCATCACGATCGCCGGGCCGTGCGGCGCGTCGGCCGCGAGCGGGAAGTCCTCCGGCAGCGAAATGCGGCGGACCGCCAGGCCGTCCCCGCCGCCGAGGTCGATCGCGCACGAGCGCGCCAGGGTGGGCACGAGCAGGTCGAGCAGGCGCTCGAGCGGCGCGTCGCCGCGCATCGACGAGCCCAGGATCTCCCCCGCGCGCGCGAGCAGCGTCAATCGCGCCAGGGCGCCCCGCTCGTGCTGCTCCGCGTGGTTCACCGCCTGCTTCTCGCCTCCGCAGGGCAGCGTACACCCGCGGCCGGAACGCGGCGGAGGTTTACACGGCGGCGGGCGCGCCCAGGTGCGAGTAGAGCGGATAGCGGTCGGCGATCGCCGTCACGCGCTCTGCGAGCTCGGGCCGGACCTCCTCGAAGCCGGGCTGCAGCGCCCGCGCGATGATGCGGCCGACCTCGTGGAAGTCGTCCTCCTGCAGCCCGCGCGTCGCCAGGGCGGAGGCGCCGACGCGCAGGCCGCTCGTAACCATCGGCGGGCGGGGGTCGAACGGCACGGCGTTGCGGTTGACCGTGACGCCGATGTCGTGCAGGCGGTCCTCGGCCTGCTTGCCGTCCAGCTCGGACTCGCGCAGGTCGACGAGCACGAGGTGCACGTCGGTCCCTCCGGTCAGGACATTGACACCGTGCCCGGCCCGCAGCAGCTCCTCGGCCACCGCCTTGGCGCCCGCCACCGTGCGCCGCTGGCGCTCGCGGAACGGCTCGGAGGTCGCGACCTTGAACGAGACGGCCTTGCCGGCGATGACGTGCTCGAGCGGCCCGCCCTGCTGGCCCGGGAACACCGCCGAGTTGACCTTCTTGGCGTACTCCTCCTTGCACAGGATGAGCCCGCCGCGGGCGCCGCCGAGGGTCTTGTGGACGGTCGTCGTCACGACGTCGGCGTACGGCACGGGGTTGGGGTGCTCGCCCGCCGCCACGAGGCCGGCGAAGTGCGCCATGTCGACCATCAGGATCGCGCCGACGGCGTCGGCGATCTCGCGGAAGCGCTCGAAGTCCAGGAAGCGGCTGTACGCGGACCAGCCCGCGAGGATCATGTGCGGCTTGTGCTCGGCCGCGAGGCGCTCGACCTGGTCCATGTCGACCCGGTGATCGTCCGGCGAGACCTCGTAGGCGATGATCTCGTAGAGCTTGCCGGAGACGTTGATCTTCATCCCGTGCGTGAGGTGGCCGCCGTGCGGGAGCGAGAGGCCCATCAGCCGGTCGCCGGGCTGCAGCAGCGCGTGGTAGACGGCGGCGTTGGCCTGGGCGCCGGCGTGCGGCTGGACGTTCGCGTGCTCGGCGCCGAAGAGCGCCTTCGCCCGGTCGATCGCGAGCTGCTCGATGACGTCGACATGCTCGCAGCCGCCGTAGTAGCGCTTGCCGGGGTAGCCCTCGGCGTACTTGTTCGTCAGCACGCTGCCCTGGCACTCGAGGACCGCCTGCGGGACGAAGTTCTCCGACGCGATCATCTCCAGCGTCCGCTGCTGGCGCTCGATCTCATGGCCGATCGCCTCCGCGACCTCGGGGTCGACGTCGGCGAGGGGGCGCTCGAAGTAGTCGGCTTGCAGATCGGGCATTCGGCGGCTCCTGGCGCGGGGGTCCTTGACCGTAGCGGATCGTCCGGCCGCCGTCGTCACCCGGCGGCCGCCGCGACCTCCTCCTCGCCCACCGCGCCGCGCCGGACGATCGACCACCCGCCGCCCGACTCGAAGCGCCGCAGGTCGACCACGGTCGAAGGCGTGCCGCCGAGCTCGCCGCCGTCGAGCACGAGGTCGGCGCCGCGCCGTATCGCCTCGGGCACGTCGGCGAGACGGCGCGCGTCGGGGCCGCCGGCCGCGTTCGCGGAGGACTGCAGCACGGGCCGGCCGACGGCCGCGAGCGCGGGCAGGGCGGGCACTCGCAGGCCCAGCGTGTCGCCGCCGCCGGCCAGCGGGAAGCGCCGCGCGGGGTTGGCCAGCAGGACCGTGACGGCCCCGGGCAGCAGCCGCTCGAGCAGCGCGCGCGTCCGCGGCCCGAGCTCCGGCAGCGCCGCGAGCGCCGCGTCGCGGTCGAAGAACATCACCGCCGCCGGCTTGTCCGGCCGGCGGCCCTTGAGCGCGTAGAGCCGCCGGACCGCGGCGGCGTCCTCCGG
>JBIOTP010000257.1:0-11844 GCA_044865965.1 Solirubrobacteraceae bacterium | reverse complement strand
GTCGAGCACGTCGCGGCGGACGGCCTTGAAGCCGCACTGGGCGTCGCTGAAGCGGGCCCGCAGCGTGGCGTGCACCAGCCGGTTGTAGGCGCGCGAGATGAGCTCCCGGCGCGGCCCGCGCACCACGCGCGCGCCGTGCGCCAGCCGCGTCCCGATCGCCACGTCGCTGTGGCCGGACAGCAGCGGCGCGACGAGCGGGAGCAGGCCGCGCAGGTCGGTCGAAAGGTCGGCGTCCATGTAGCAGACGACCTGTGCGCGGCTGTGCGACCACGCGGCGCGCAGCGCACGTCCGCGGCCTTTGCGGTCGACCCGCAGCACGTCGACGCTGGGCAGGTCCTCCGCGAGGACTTCCGCTATCCGTGGGGTGGCGTCGGTGCTCGCGTTGTCGGCGATGAGGATGCGCCAGGTGAACGGGAAGCCGTCGCGCAGGAAGCGGTGCAGGCGGCGGATGCTCGACTCGAGCACGGCCGCCTCGTTGTAGACGGGCACCACGATGTCGACCTGCGCCGCCGTGGTGCGGGAGCGGCGGGTCGCCGGGGGATTCTGGGTCTCGAGGAGCATGTCCCGAGCATCGGCGCCGCCGGTTGGAGCGGGCTGGGACGTTCCTGAGAGGACGCTGGGCGGCTACGCCGCGGGGAGCGTGACGACGAACGACGCGCCGCCGTCGGGGGCGTTGGCGGCGCTGACCCGGCCGCCGTGGGCGTCGACGACCGCCGCGACGATCGCGAGCCCGAGGCCGGCGCCGGCCTTGCCGCGCGCGCGGCCGCCCTCGGCGCGCCAGAAGCGCTCGAACAGCGCGGCGGGGTCGCCCGGCGGCAGTCCCGGGCCTCGGTCGCGGACCTCGAGCCGCGCGTCGCCGCCGGCGCGCGTGACGGCGACCTCGATCGGCGTGCCGGCGGGCGTGTGCACGAGCGCGTTGCGCAGGAGGTTGCCGAGCACCTGGCGGAGCTGGTGGGCGTCGCCGAGCACGCCCGGCGGGCCGTCCACGTGCAGCTCGATGTCGCGCTCCGGCGCCGTGACGCGCGCGTCGTCGACCGCGTCGCGCGCGAGCGCCGCGAGGTCGACGTCGGTGTGCGGGGCGTCGCGGACCTCGTCCAGCCGCGCGAGCGTGAGCAGGTCCTCGACGAGCACGCCCATGCGCGCCGCCTCGTGCTCGATGCGCTGCATCGCCCGCTCGGTCTCGGCCGGGTCGCGGGCGGCGCCGATGCGGTAGAGCTCGGCGTAGCCGCGGATCGATGCCAGCGGCGTGCGCAGCTCGTGCGACGCGTCGGCGATGAACTGCCGCAGCCGGTCCTCGCTCGCCTGGCGCTCGGCGAAGGCGCGCTCGAGGCGGTCGAGCATCCGGTTGAGCGCGATTCCCAGCCGCCCGACCTCGGTGCGCGGGTCCGTCGTCTCCACGCGGCGCGAGAGGTCGCCGCCGGCGATCGCGCCCGCGGTGTGGCCGATGCGGTCCAGCGGCAGGAGGCCGACGCGCACGACGATCCACGCCACGAGCCCGAGCACGAGCAGGACGGCGGCGATCACGAGGCCCTCCACGAGCAGGAGGCGCTGGAGCGTCTGCTCGGTGTCGTGCAGCGGCATCGCGACGACCGTGAACGTGCCGCCCATTCGGTCCGGCGTCGCGAGCACCCGGTAGCGCTCGCCTCCCGCCTCGAAGGTCTTCGGCTGGTCGGTCGGGAGGTGCGCGGGGAGCGCCGGGCCGTCGAACTCGCCCTCGTAGCCCAGCCGGCGGCCGATGATCAGGTTGCCGGCCGCGTCGCGCCGCTGGACGTAGGTCCCGAGCTCCGGCCCGCCGCCGGGGGGCGGTCCGCCGCGCGGCCCGCGGTCGTCCTCGTCGCGCTCGGGGCCGATCCCGTGGCCGCCGAGCACCTGCTCTGCGGCGCCCTGGGCGGCCCGGACCTGCTGGTCGACGCGCTTCATCAGGAACGAGCGCTGCTCGACGTACGTCACGCCCCCGAGCAGGAGCAGCCCGACCGCCGCCACCGCCAGCAGCGCAGCGATCAGCCGGACGCGCAGCGAGGCCATCACGCTCGCGGCCGGCGGAGCGCGTAGCCGACGCCGCGCACCGTGTGGATGAGCTGCGGCCCGTGCGCGTCGAGCTTCTTGCGCAGGTAGCTCACGTACGTCTCCAGCACCCGCGCGTCGCCGCCGAAGTCGTAGTCCCAGACGTGGTCGAGCAGCTGCGCCCGCGTGAGGACGCGCCGCGGGTTGAGCATGAAGTAGCGCAGGAGGCGGAACTCGGTCGCGGTCAGCTCGATGTGGTTCCCGTCGCGCGAGACCTCGTGCGTGTCCTCGTCGAGCTCGAGGTCCTCGAACGCGAGCCGGCTCGTCTCCGCCGCGGCCGCGCCGGTACGGCGCAGCACGTTGCGGACGCGGGCGATGAGCTCCTCGAGGCTGAACGGCTTGGTGACGTAGTCGTCGCCGCCGGTCGTGAGCCCGCGGATCTTGTCCTCGGGCGCGTCGCGCGCCGTGAGGAAGATGATCGGCGTCCCGGCCCGCTCGGCGCCCAGGCGGCGGGCGACCTCGAAGCCCTCCATGTCGGGCAGCATGACGTCGAGCACGATCAGGTCCGGCCGGAACGCCTCGACCGCCGCGAGCGCACCCACCCCGGTGTCCGCCGACTCGACCGCGAAGCCCTGATAGCGGAGCGCCATCGCGATCACGTCGACGATGTTCGGCTCGTCGTCGACGACGAGGACGCGGTGCGATCCGGCGGAGGCGCTCATTGCACCGTCAGTATCGGCTGCGAAACCTTGGAGAAGCCTGAGCGTTTGCTGGGAGATCCCTCGCGGGGGACCGAACGCGCCCGCGGGCGTCCGTTCTGGATGTGCGGTCGAGCATCCACGACGAGAACCATGACGAGCCGGGCACGCCCGCGCCGCGAGTAGCGCCCCGGTCGCCGCTGCCCGGCCGCCTCGGCGCGCTCTCGCCGGCCATCGTCCTCGCCCTCCAGCGCACGGCCGGCAACGCCGCCGTCACGGCGGCCCTCTCCCGCCGCGCCGCCGCGGCGTCCCGCACGGCGACCGCCGAGGCCGAGACCCGTCCCGACGAGGCGACGGTGTACCCGGACGGCACGACCGCCGGCGCCGGCGACCACCGGCGACCGCGCGTACTTACGAACACCGGTACCAGCTAGTCGCCGAAACGCTCGCGCCGGGCCGCCTCGACGAGCCGGTCCGCCTCGCGCCGGCGCCGCTCGGAGTAGGCCGCGAGCTCCTGCTCGGCCTCCGCGCGCAGGCGCTCGGCCAGCTCGCGCGCCTCCTCCCGCGCGGCGGCCAGCAGCTCCTCGCGCGCCCGCTCGGCCGCCGCGAGCTCCCCCGCCGCCCGCCGCCGCGCGCCCTCGAGCGTCGCGTCCGCCTCAACCCTCGCGCCCTCGAGCACGCGCCGCGCCTCCGCCTGGACGGCTGCGGCGGCCGCCTCGCGCTGCTCGAGCCGCTCCTCGACCTCGCGCGCGAGCTCGCCCGCGCGCCCGCGCGTGAACCATTCGCTCACGAGCTGCAGGTGGCGGTCGACCTCCTCGGGGTCGTAGCCGCGCCGCACGCGGCGGAACGTGCGCTGCACCACGTAGATCGAGACCGACTCGCCAGACGCCATACGTCCGTGCGGTTCCCCCCGCGCTCAGGAAATCCTGCTGATCTGCGCTTGATCTTCCCCCGTCATCCTGATCGTCGAGACCATGCCACGAATCGTCCTGATCCCCTCTCCCACCTCCGACGGCCGCCGCATCGTGCTCCGGGCCGTGGCCGTGCGCCGCGGCGACGGCCTGCGGCGGCTCGCCGCCCGCCTGGGCCTGCGCCTCCCGGCGCCGGCCCAGGGCTAAGTGGCCCCGGCCGAAAGTTCGACGAATCTCCGGCCGGAACCACTAAGCGTCGTCGTCAGCCGGCCGCCCGCGCGGTCAGGAAGCCGTCGAGCAGGCGGTTGACCTCGCCCGCCGCCTCCATGTGCGGCGAGTGGCCGGCCGCGTCGAGCACGTGGACCTCCGCGCCCGCGGGCGCGAGCTCGGCGTGCGCGGCGGGGACGATGCGGTCCTCGCGCCCCCACACGATCAGCAGCGGCACCTCCAGCTCGCCCAGCGCCGCGCGCTCGGCGAACACGTTGGCGGCGAGCGCGCGCAGCGCCTCGTCGACGCCGTCGATCCGCTTGTACTTGAGCACGTCATCGACGAGCTGGCGCGTGACGAGCCCCTCGTCGGCGAACAGCAGCTGCAGCACCGGCTTGAGCTCGCGCCGGCTCTCAGCCGCCACGAACCCGTCGATGTAGTCGCGGTTGATCTCCTCGCCGACCCCGGCGGGCGCCACCAGCGCGAGCGACGCCACGCGGCCGGGCGAGCGGGCGGCGACGCGCGCCGCCACCAGCCCACCGAGCGAGTGGCCCACGAGGTGCGCGCGGTCGAGGTCCTGGGAGTCCAGGAACTGCTCGAGCGCGTCCACCAGCACGTCGAGCGAGCCCGAGCCGACGTCCTTCGAGGAGCCGCCGTGGCCGGGCAGATCGAGCGAGTAGACCGTGTGCTCCTCGGCCAGCGCGGGCGCCGCGAACAGCCAGTTGTCGAGGTCGCCGCCGAAGCCGTGCACGAGCACGACCGGCTCGCCGCCCTCGCCCTGGCGCAGGAAGCGCAGCGTGCCAGCCGCGACCTTGACGGTCTCCGGCTCGGCGCCGGCCTCCTCCTCCTCGCCGGGCACGAACGCCGCCTGGAACTCGGCCACGAACGCGTCGATGCTCTCGTCGGCGACCGAGGCGTCCGCGATCACGGCGAGCAGGCCGCCGACGGGGATGACCTCGCCGACGCTCGCCACGCAGCGGCGCAGCACGCCGCCGGCGGTCGCCTCGACCGCGCCGGTGATCTTCTCGGTCTCGACCTCGGCGACCTCGTCGCCGGCCGATACCTCGGCGCCCTCCTCGACCAGCCAGCCGAGGACCTTGCCCTCGGTCATGGACAGGCCCCACTTGGGCATGCCGAGCTTGTGGATGCCCTCGCTCATGCCGGCGCTGCTCCGCACGCCGCCGCGGTCGACCCCGTCCGTCTCATCACGCGACACGCGCTCCCATCGTCTCGCGGATCGCCGCCGCGATCTTCGCCGGCGTCGGCACGTAGGCGTCCTCGAGGACCGGCGAGAACGGCACCGGCGTATGCGGCGGGGTGACCATCCGCGGCGGCGCCTTGAGGTCGGAGAACGCCTCCTGGGCCACGGTCGCGACGATGTCCGCCGCCATCCCGCAGCGCGGGCCCGACTCGTCCACCACGACGAGGTGCCCCGTGCTCTCGACGCTCTCGAGGATCGTGTCGAGGTCGAGCGGCGAGGTGGTGCGCGGGTCGACGAGCTCGCACGAGATCCCCTCGTCCTCGAGCCCGGCGGCCGCCTGCTCGGCGAGCAGGACCATCCGGCCGAGCGCGACCACCGTGACGTCGTCGCCCTCGCGGACGATGTTCGCCTCTCCGAACGGGATCGTGTACGACTCCTCCGGGACGTCGCCCTCGGTCGCGTAGAGCACCTTGTGCTCGAGGAAGATCACCGGGTCGTCGTCGCGGATCGACTGGATGAGCAGGCCCTTGGCGTCGTACGGCGTGGCCGGCATGACGACCTTCAGGCCGGGGATGTGGGTGAAGACCGGATACAGCGCCTGCGAGTGCTGGGACGCGGCCCGGATCCCCGCGCCGTACATCGTGCGGATGACCATCGGCGTGGTTGCGCGGCCGCCGAACATGTAGCGGAACTTCGCCGCCTGGTTGAAGATCTGGTCCAGGCAGACGCCCATGAAGTCCACGAACATGAGCTCCGCGATCGGCCGCAGGCCGGAGGCGGCCGCGCCCGCGGCGGCGCCGACGTAGGCCGATTCGCTGATCGGGGTGTCGATCACGCGGCCGGGGTACTTCGCGTAGAGCCCCTTCGTGACGCCCAGGACGCCGCCCCAGGCGTCGTCCTCGCCGGGCGCGCCCATGCCGCCGGCGACGTCCTCGCCCATGATCACGACCGTCGGGTCGCGCTGCATCTCCTGGTCGAGCGCCTCGTTGACGGCCTGCTGATACGTGATTCGTCGCGCCATGATCCCTCCCCTCAGTACTTGACGTAGACGTCGGTCAGGACGTCCGCCGCCGTCGGGTCGGGGGCCGCCTTGGCCTCGCTCACGGCCTCGTCCATGAGCGCGCGCGCCTGCTCGTCGATCGCGCGTAGGTCGTCCTCGTCGAGCAGGCCCGCCTCGGTCACGCGCCGCTCGAAGGCGTTGAGGCAGTCGCGGGTACGGCGCAGCTCCTCGACCTCGCCTGGGCCGCGGTAGGTCTGCTGGTCGCCCTCGAAGTGGCCGAAGTAGCGCATGCCCTTGCACTCGATCAGCGTGGGCCCGCCGCCGGAGCGGGCGCGGGCGATCGCCTCGCCGGCCGCCTCGTGGACCGCGAAGAAGTCGAAGCCGTCGACGGTCACGCCGGGCAGGCCGAAGCCGTCGGCGCGCTTGGAGACGTCGATGCCGCTCTGGTGGTAGTTCGTGGAGGTGGACTCCGCGTAGCCGTTGTTCTCGACCACGAAGACGGTCGGCAGGTGCCACGCGGCGGCCAGGTTCAGGCTCTCGAGGAACGTTCCCTGGTTGGAGCCGCCGTCGCCGGTGAACGACACGCCGACCTGCTGGGTCCCCTTGACCTTCGCGGTCAGCCCGACGCCGCACACCAGCGGCGGCCCGCCGCCGACGATGCCGTTGGCGCCGAGCATGCCGAGCGACAGGTCGGCGATGTGCATCGAGCCGCCCTTGCCGTGGCAGAGGCCGGTCGCCTTGCCGTAGATCTCGGCCATCATCGCCTTCACGTCGCAGCCCTTGGCGATCGCGTGGCCGTGGCCGCGGTGGGTGCTGGCGATGTAGTCGTCGGGGGTCAGGTGGGCGCAGACCCCGGCGGCGATCGCCTCCTCGCCGGCGTAGAGATGGACGAAGCCGGGGATCTCCCCGGTCGCGAACTCCGCGTGCAGGCGCTCCTCGAACTCGCGGATGGTGCGCATCACGCGATAGCTCTCGGACAGCTGCTCACGGGTGAGCTCCCCGGTCCCGGGGGGCGCGACTGCGGACATGGCTCTCCTCCTGCTCGCTCTGCGCTCGGGACGCTACTCCAACCGGATCGCGGCGTCGTGCATGACCGCGTCGACGTCGATGCGCAGCGGGCCATCAGTGAGCCGGACGGCGCCGCCGCGCGCCGTGGGGCGCTCGATCTCGCGCTCGCCGTCGAGCGCGATGCAGCCGGTCGCGGGCGCGAGCGGGAGCGGCTCGCCGGGCGTCATCGTCTGGACCTCCGCGACCTCGACTGGCGCGACCAGGCCGGGGGCGAGCGGGACCTGCAACGTCCGGCCGGCGCCCAGGCGGACGTGCACGCCGCGCGCGTGCGGGACGAGCATGCCGGCGATCGCCGACAGGCCGATCGCGCCGGGGTCGGCGTGGGTGACGAACAGCTCGCTGACGCTCGCGGCCCGCCACAGCGCGCGGGCGCCGATGAAGCGCTCCGAGCTGACGGCGACGTCGACCAGCGCGAGGTCGGGCGCCGCGCCGTCGACCTCGACCGCCAGCGCGGGCTCGCGCCGGAGAACGTTTTCCGCGGCCCGGCCGGTCGCCACGAGGCCGGTGGCGAGCCCGGCCACGGTCGTCTCGCGCATCTCCGGGAACGCGTTGTTGGTGCCGGTCGAGAGCGCGCAGAGCGGGGTATCGCCGCACGCCTTGGCGACGACCCGGTGCGTGCCGTCGCCGCCGAGCACGACGATCGCCCGCACCCCAGCCGCGAGCATCCCCTCGACGGCGCGCGTCGTGTCGTCCGCGGTCCCCGTCAGCGGCATCACGAGCTCCTCGAGCGCCGGGTACGGCGCCGCCGCATCCCGCGCCCGCCACTGGCGGCGCAGCGTGCCGGAGAGCCCGTCGGCGGCCGGCATCATCAGCGCGCGCTCGACGCCCGCCGCCCCGAGGCCGGCCAGCAGCCGGAACACCATCCCCGCCTTCTCGGGATTGCCGAACACCGAGGCGCCCGACACGAGCCGCCGGATGTCGCGGCCGGAGGCGGGGTTGGCGACGATCCCGACGATCGACACGCGTTGGACAGTACGGATCTGGGGCCACGGGGCGGGCTCGGCGAACTTCTTGCAGGTGAGGGGGAGCCCGGAGTGGCTCGGCGCCGAACGATCATCGGGCGGCGCGGCGGGCCCGGCGAACAGCCTGCAGATGAGGGGGAGCCCGGAGTGGCTCGGCGCCAAAACGATCATCGGCACGAAGGGGGTGGCTTACGTTTGTCGCCCCAGAGAGGGGTACTTTCGTCAGCCACCCCCGGATCGACCGATCGAGCGTGATCGATCGCGCGCTGTCGGCACCGCATGATCGGACCCTCGACCTCGCCCGATCACGCGACCCGGCGCGGACGGCTCGGGCTCCCCCTCACCTGCAAGAGGTTCGCCGGGCCCGCCACGCGGCCGGATTCACTCGACCGCGTGCGCGATGAACGCGACAAGCCGGTCGAGCTCCGCGCGCGGGATCCGTTGCGCGAAGTCGTCGGGCATGATGCCCGTGCTCCACTCCGGCTCGGCCACCGCGTTCGGATCCACGATCGACTCGCGGATGAACCGCTCCCCCTTGCCGGGCAGGCTGGCGGCCAGGTCGGGGCCGATCCGGCCGGTGGCGCCGGCGGGAGCGAACGTGTGACACGAGCCGCACCCGTTCGCGACCCAGACCGCGCGGCCGTCGCGGGCGGCGGCCGCGCGCTGCGCGGGGGGCGAGGCCGGCTCGCGGCCGCCGGACGTGGCGAAGGCAGCGACGGTCATCGCCGCGCCCGCGGCCGCAAGCACGATCGCGGCGCCCGTCGCGGCTCTCACGCCGGCTCGGGCGCGCGGGCCGGCACGCGACGGGCGCGGTCCCAGACGAGCGCGCCGACCGCGCCGAGCAGCAACAGCACGCCGGGCACCAGCCAGCCGGCGGACGGGCCGCCGCCGCCCGTGGGGACCGCGCGGCTCACCGGCCGCGGCGGGGCCGCGACGCCCGCTCCGATCTGCACCGCCGGGAACGTGTGCGGGAACTCGCTGATGAAGCCGTCGTCCACCTCGTAGCTCCACCGCCCCTTGCTCGGGAACACGACCGCGGCGCGGTAGACGCCGGGCTTCCCGGTCGGGACGGCCTTGAACTCGCGCCGCTGGTCACCGGAGGAGATGCGGACGACGGGCTGTACGCCCGTCAGCGGAGTCCGGCCGTGCTGCAAGACCGTGATGTCGACGTTCCAGGGCGTGCCGGGGGCGACGCCGTCGGGCGTGGAGCTCAGCCCGACGGTGGCCCAGCCGCCCGCGTGCGCCGCCGGAGCGGCCACAAGGGCGATCGCGACGGGGACAGCAAGCAGCATGCGGCGCACGTGCGCCTCCTCCGGAGCGGGTGGACCTGCGTCTCTACCGCCCTCTACACCGCCTCGCTCCGGACGGTTCCCGGAAGGCGGCGTCGATCGGCGTGCCCGCGACGTTGGCCACGAGGTTGGCCAGCGTCGTATAGGCGATCTGCGTGAGGACGTCGAGCAGCTCGCCCGCCGGGAACCCCGTCGTGATATGGCCGCGGTTGCGCAGGACGTCGCGCGTGAGGTCCTGGATCGCCCGCAGGCGGGCGTCCGGGAGCTCCGCACCGGCGCGCAGCGCGTCGACGACGTCCGCCGGCGCGCCCGCGCTCTCGGCGAACGCGGAGTGCGCGGCGATCGAGTACTCGCACCCGTTCGCGCGGCTGACGGCGACGCCGACGACCTCGCGCTCGACCTGCGGGAGCGCGCTGCGCCGCAGGCTGCCCTGCAGCGCCACGAGGCCCTCGATAGCGGTCGGCGACGCCGCCATCTTCTCCGCCGTCACGACGCTGGGCACCCCGCAGGACACTTCCTCTGCCGCGCCCGCCCGCCGTCGACGCTGCAGGAGTTCCTCGAAGACGCGGCGGCGCTCTCGCGCGCGGGGAAGCTCACGCGCCATGCGATCCCGAAGGGCCCGGCCGCCGCGCTCGAGGCGGCCGCGATGGCGCACCGCTACCGCGACATGGTCGTGCTGCTGTTCCCGCCGATGCCGCCGCCCGCGGTCCAGCGGGTCGTGCTTCCGGTGCTCGCGCGGCTGGGCCGCCGCTACGTTTCGCGCGCGCCCCGAACGGTCAGGTAGGGGGCATACCCGAGAACCTGACCCGCCAGATCCTCGCGGAGCACCTCGCCGAGGGGGAGCTCTCCCCCGGCGAGCCGATCGCGCTGCGCGTCGACCAGACACTGCTGCAGGACGCCACCGGGACGATGGCGTTCATGCAGTTCGAGCAGCTCGGCGTGCCGCGCGTGAAGGTCGCCCGCGCGGTGCAGTACGTCGACCACAACGTCGTCGCGCTCGACTTCAAGAACCCCGACGACCACCGCTTCCTGCGCGCGCTCGCGCGCCGCTACGGCGCGCACTTCTCGCGCCCCGGCAACGGCATCAGCCACTACGTGCACCTCGAGCGGTTCGGCCGGCCGGGGGACGTGCTGGTCGGCGCCGACTCGCACACGACCACCGGCGGCGCGCTGGGGATGCTCTCGATCGGCGCCGGCGGGCTCGACGTGGCCGTGGTGATGGGCGGCCACGCGTTCGAGATCGCCTGCCCGGAGGTGGTCGAGGTGCACCTGGACGGCGAGCTATCGCGCCCGTGGGTGCAGGCCAAGGACGTGATCCTCGAGCTGCTGCGGCAGCTCTCGGTGCGCGGCGGGAAGGGTCGCGTGTTCGAGTTCACCGGCCCCGGCACCGCGACGCTGTCGGTGCCCGAGCGGGGCACGATCGCGAACATGATCGCCGAGCTCGGCGCCACGTCCGCGGTGTTCCCGCCCGACGACCAGACGCGCGAGTGGCTGCGCCTGCAGGAGCGCGAGGATGACATGCGCGACATCGGCCCCGAGGAGGGCTGCGAGTACGACGAGCGCGTCGGCATCGACCTGTCAGGGCTGGGCCCGCTCGTCGCCAAGCCGCACAACCCGGACAACGTCGTGCCGGTGGAGGAGGTCGCCGGGCTGGATATCGCGCAGGTGTGCATGGGCTCCTCGGTGAACTCCGCCTATCTCGACCTCGCGCTGCCGGGCGCGGTGCTCGCCGACCGCGGCGGGCAGTCCGTGCACCCGACCGTCGACGCCACCGCGACGCCCGGCTCGCGCCAGATCCAGGCCGCGATCATCGAGTCCGGCGTCTACGCCCAGCTCGTCGCCGGCGGCGTGCGCATGCTCGAGCCGGTCTGCGGCCCGTGCGTCGGCATGGGCCAGGCGCCGCCCTCGGACGCCAACTCGCTGCGCACGTTCAACCGCAACTTCCAGGGGCGCTCGGGGACGCCGAGCGACAGCGTGTACCTGTGCTCGCCCGCGGTCGCCGCGGTGTCGCTGCTGACCGGGAAGATCGAGGATCCGCGCGAGTACGGCGACGCGCCGGAGCTGCTCCCGGCGCCCGAGCTCAAGCCCTACCTCGACGACCTGCACATCTTCGCGCCGGCGGACGAGGACGAGGCCGAGCGGATCGAGATCCCGCGCGGGCCGAACATCAAGCCCCCGCCCGACCACGAGCCGCTCGGCGACAGCCTCCAGGGCCGGATCGCCACCGTGCAGGACGACGACGTGTCGACCGGCGACCTCGCGCCCGACGGCGTCGAGGTGATGGCCTACCGCTCTAACGTCCCCGCGATCGCCGAGTTCACCCTGCGCCACCGCGACCCCGGGTTCCGCGAGCGCATCCGCGACTGGGGCGGCGGCTTCATCGTCGGCGGCCACAACTACGGCCAGGGCTCCTCGCGCGAGCACGCGGCGCTCGCCCCGCTGCAGCTCGGGGTGCGCGCCGTCATCGCGAAGTCGTTCGCGCGCATCCACCGCCGCAACCTCGT
>JBIOTP010000256.1:0-9168 GCA_044865965.1 Solirubrobacteraceae bacterium | reverse complement strand
CGCGCGGCGTGGGCGGTCCTCAACGTCCTGGTCGCCGACGCGCGGCCACCGCGCGGCCCGCTCCTGGCGGCCATCGTCGAGGCGATCGAGGCCAGGCAGCGCCGTCCGAGCGGCGACGTGCTCGCCGAGTATCTGGCGAGGTGCACGACGATCGGCCGCACCGTGCGCGCACGGCTCGTTCCGCTCGGCCCGTCCGGGCCCGAGTACACGGGCACGGCCCTGACCGCCCTCAAGGACGGAGCCCTGGTGCTCGAGACGGGGGGCGGGCGCGTCGCGATCCGTCCGCAGGCGTTGGCGCTCCTTGACGAGCCTCTTCCGTGACGAGGTCTCGCGCGCGCGCGAGCAGGGCCTGCGCCGTCGCCGACATGCGCTCGGACGGCGCGACGTCAACCGGCTCGAGCTCGATGGTCACGGTGTCGCGCGGCAGCGACCCGAGGCCCGTGGCGACCTCGAGCACGAGGTCGATGCCGACATAGCCTGTGACCGCCTCCGCCACGGCCTGGCGCACGTCGCGCGGCGAGAGCGCGAGCGGCGCGACCCGCCGGCGCTCGAGCGTGCCCGGCGGCCGCCCGCGCACCGCGGCCCCGACCAAGACGAGCTTCCCGGGGCGCAGGTCCTGAAGGTCCTGCGCGACCGCCACGGCGCCGTAGTCGAGCATCATCACGGTCACGTCGGGCCCGAGCCGCTCCGGAGCGAGCCGGTCGACCACGTGGCGCCCGAAGTCGAGATCCCCCTGGTAGAGCTGGCTGACCGCCCCGACGAGGACGGTCAGTCCGCGCCGCAGGAGCACGTGTTGACCTCGCGCACCACGGTGGCGCGGCCCGTGTGGACATGCGTCGTGCACGGCATGCACGGATCGAAGCTGCGGATCGTGCGGAGCATGTCGATCGACGTGAACCGGTCGGGATCGGAGATCTCCTCGAGGATCGGCGTGTTCAGCACGGCCTCCTCGTAGGGGCCGAGCTGATCCCAGGGATCGCGCGGCGAGGCGTTGATCGTCGACGGCGTGACGATCTGGTAGTTGACGAGCTTGCCCTGCTCCATCGACAGGTAGTGGGTCAGGAAGCCGCGGCCGGCGCCCCAGTAGCCGATCCCGCGCACCTCCTCGCTGGGGATGCGCTTCTCGAGCTCGCGCGCCGTCACCGCCGCGACGCGGGTCTCCCCCGCCCGCACGAGCTTGTAGGCCTCCAGCAGGCTCTCCATGGCGACGAGCTGCGAGAACAGGTAGTGGTACGCGCGCCCGCGGTTGCGCTCGAACGCGTTCCATACCTCCGGCACGCGCCACTCGACCTCCGTCTCGGGACTGAAGCCCTTCGGGACCAGCATCTTCAGGCTGTGGCCGGTGGCCTCGATGAAGCGGTTCGCGGGCTGCTTGCGGGCGAGCGCGGTGAGGAACAGCCTGGCGTAGGCGCCCGCCTCCACGACCTTGCGGTCCCACCGCGGGGTGCACGCCCACGTGTACTTCTCCTTCCAGCTCTTGCCGGTCGGCTTGGGCAGCGTGCGCTTGTTCCACGAGTGGTACGGGCTGATCGGGTTGCCGAGCGGATCGGTCTCATAGCGGTGCCCGGACCACTCCTCGTAATAGGAGTGCTCGACGAACTCCTCCATCCCGATGTTCACGTCCGTCAGCCGCGTCGTGACCAGCTCGCCGTCGATGATCACCCCCGGCGTCGAGGCGCGCCGCTCGCCCCATTCGTTGCAGCGCTCGTAGGTCGCGTCATAGGCATGCGGGTCGTCCCAGTAGCCGTTGTCGATGAAGCTCATCGGGCGCGCGCCGACCTGCTTGTAGCGCTCGTCGGCCTCGTAGAAGAACTCCGTGATGTCGTCCCAGACGTGGAGCATCCGCTGGGCGTAGTCGTAGATGCGCCCCAGCTTCGCGTGGTACTCGTTGAGGGTCTGCAGCGTCACCGTGGTCGACACGCCGCCGGGCACGATCGTCTGCGGGTGCGGGTACTTGCCGTGCAGCAGCGCGAACTTCTCGCGCGCGAGGCGCGTGAACTCGAGCCCCTCCTGGTAGAGCTCGCCGGTCAGGGGGTTCAGCGCCGTCATGAGTTCGGCCATCGTCGGGAAGCGATGGCTGTCCTGGCCCGGGCAGCGCCAGGTCTGCGCCTTGCGCCAGACGTCGGGGTTGACCTCCCGCACGACCGATTCCGAGTAGTCGGGGCCGGCCAGCAGGTACAGGTGCAGCGGGTTGTCGTAGCCCATCTCCGCCGCCTCGCCCAGGTTGCGGACGACGGTGCCCAGCGGCGGGGGCGCCAGCCCCATCGCCATCTCGATCGCGTACGCCGACGCGTGCGAGTGCACGCCGCCGCATACGCCGCACGCCCGCGACGAGATGAAGATCGCGTCGCGCGGGTCGCGGCCCATCAGGATCACCTCGTAGCCGCGGAACAGCGGCGCCTGCGAGCGTGCGTCGAGATACCGCCCGTTCTCGAGGTCGGCCGTCACGTTGACCGCCAGCGCGCCGGCCACGCGGGTGACCGGGTCCATGTTGAGGTCCTTGATGTGCCCGTTGCGGGCCATCAGCCGGCGGATCTCGGCCTCCCGCTCGGCGTCGGTCATGTCCACGTCCGGCTTGGTGACGGTCACCGAGTACGGATCGCGGATGCCGCCGCGCAGACGCGCGCGACCGGACGGGTCGAACTCCACCGGGAGGTTCTTGAAGCACATCCGGTCACTCCTCCCGCTCTGGCGAGCGCGTGGCGTCGAGATCCGCGGAGATCCGCTGCTCCTCGCCGCCGGGGAGCTCGCGCTCACGCGCGGGCTCGGCGGCAGCGGTCCACTCCTCGCGCCGGCCCCAGGCGTCCGCCGGCTTCTTGCCCGTGTCGGAGGAGCGCCGCAGCCGGTCGTAGAACCTGTGCCCGGCCTCGCGGATCGGCCCGGGCTCTGCCTTCTCCCTCGCCCAGCCGCTCGGGGTCTCCCCGTGGAGGTCCCAGCGCACCTCGCGGTTGAGGTGCTCGTTGGTGTACATGCGCAGGGGCCGGATCACGCTGCCCAGCAGGCGCGACGCGGTGGAGGAGAGCATCGACCCGGGCGGCGTCTTGTAGAACGGCGTGAACTTGTCGGGGAACCCCGGCATCGTGCAGCCGATGCAGGCGCCGCCGGAGTTCATGCAGCCGCCGAGGTGGTTCACCGCGCCGCGCGAGGTGATGTTGCAGTTGACCACCGGCCCCCAGCAGCCGATCTCCACGAGGCACTCGTGGTCGCCGAACGCCTCGGCGTAGGTCCCCTCCTCGTAGTACGCGCCGCGCACGCAGTGGCGGTGGACGGTCTCCCCGAACAGCCACGCCGGCCGCCCGAGCTCGTCGAACTCGGGCAGCGGGCCGAAGCCCTGGAGGAAGTACAGGATGGCGGCGACCGTCTCCGTGAAGTTGTCGCCGACCGGAGCGCACCCGGGCACGTTCACGACCGGCACGCCGAGCGCGCTGCGGTACTCCTTGCCGAGGAAGTCCATCAGGCTCATGGCGCCGGTCGGGTTGCCGCGCGCTGACGGGACCCCTCCCCAGGTGGCGCAGGTGCCGATCGCGATCGCCGCCGCGGCGCCCGGGGCCAGCCGCGCGATCCACTCCTCGACCGTGACGGCGCGCTTCGCGCCCTCCGGCCCCCACGGCTCCTCGCCGATGACGGCCCAGTGCCCGCCGCTCGCGAGCGCCGTCGTCTCCTCGGTGATCGAGCCCTCGAGGACGACCACGTACGGCGCATCGAGCTCGCCGCTGAGCGCCTGCTCGTGCGCACGCATGAAGCTCGGCCCCGACTCCAGGTTCACGACCGCGCCGTGGAACACGACGCGCGGCAGTCCCGGGTGCGTGCCGAGCAGCAGGCTCTCCACGCTCGGCGCCTGGGCCCCGGTCACGGACACCGTGCAGCCGTCGCAGCTCATGCCCGAGAACCAGAAGACGTGCACCTTCTCGAGCGGGCCCAACCGGCTCGCCGGCCCGGCCGTGGCGTGCGGTTCCAGCAGCTCCTCGAGAGTCGCGCGCGCAGGCATGCCGAAGTCGCCGACGTCCTCATGGAACCCGGTGACGGGACCCAGCACGTCGAGCAGTCGCTCGGCCGGTGTCTTCGTCGGCGTCTTGGTCGCCATCGGCCCCCCAACGGAGCCTGTATGCGCCGTACATATACCGCGATCCGCGGCCTACGTCACGCGAGGTCCAGGTCGCGGAACGCGTGCTCGAGCCGGGCGCACTGCGGGCCGTGGAAGCGCGCCGCGGCGAGTGAGAGATCTGACCGGAAGCGCACGCCGCCGTGCGCCTCCAGGAGCGCCCGGATCACGGCCTCCATGGCGCCCGGCGGCATCTCCAGCAGGGTCCCGAGCAGCTGCTCGCACAGGTCGGTCCCGGTGTCCCGGGCGAGCTGGCCCTCGATCCAGGCGGCCGCCTCGACGCGGCGCTCGGCCGGGTCGGCCTCGACCCACCGGGCGAGCTCCTCGCGCAGCACGCCCGGCCACCGCTCCGCGGGCTCGGCGTCGAGCACCCGCAGGACGTCGCCGGCGCCGTCCCCCAGCCGCGCGAGCACGCCGCGCGCCTGCTCGCGCACCGGCTGCGCGGCGACCGGCAGCCCGAGCGCCTGACGCGCGGCGAGCCGGGCGTGCGCGGCATCGCCCGCTGCTTCATATGCCACCGCCAGGTTGGCCTTGACCATCGCCAGCTCCGCCGGCCGGACGCTCCTCGGATGGCACGCGAGCGCCGTCCGCAGCGACTCGACGGCCGCCGCCGGCCGTTCCGCGGCCAGGTGGACAAGACCGAGCGCGTTGGCGGCGGCGCCCAGACCGGCTGCGTCGCCGGCACGGTCCGCCAGCTCGGCGGCCGCCATGAGGGCCTCACCGGCGCCCTCGAGATCGCCGGCCGCGAACAGGCTCGTGCCGAGCTCACGCGCCGCCGCGCCGGCCCGCCCCGGGGCCTCGAAGAGCGCGCGGGCGTCACGGAAGCACTCGATCGCGGCCGTGACGTCACCGAGCTCGCGCCGCACGAGGCCGAGGTTGAACAGCGCCGCGCCGCGCTCGGCGACGAGGCCGGCCTCCGCGAACGCCCGCTCTGCGCCGACGAAGGCATCGGCCGCCTCTGTGGTACGGCCGGCGACGCGCAGGGCCGCGCCCAACGCGTTCATCGCCTTGCCGTGCTCGGCGGGGAGCCGCACCGGGTCGAACGCGTCGGCAGCGACTGCGAGGGCGATCTGCGCCTCGTCGCAGCGCCCGGCGTCGGTCAGGACCACCCCGAGATGGAACTGCGTCGTGGCGTGCTGGATCGGATAGCGCTCGACCGGATAGCGCCGCAGGCGCGCCTCCAGGTCCTCGATCAGCTCTGCGACGGTGTCCACCGGGGCTCGATCTGCAGCAGCGTCGGACCTGGGGGCGGATGTGGCACGCCGGGCTGCTCCTCGACGTCCAGGCGGACGAAGCCGGCGAATCCGTCACGCAGCGACTGCTCGACGCCGTGTCGCAGCGTGACGGCGGAGGCTGTGCAACCGACGCAGGCTCCCGCCAGCCGCACGCGGACGACCCCGTCGTGCGCGTCGATGACCTCGACCTCTCCCCCATGCGACTCGATGTACGGCCGGACCTGGTTCACGGCGGCGTCCGCGGCCGCCTTCTGATCGATGCCGAGCCCGTACGCGTCGAGCAGCCATGCGATCGCCGGATCGCCGTCGCGCAGGCGCGCCACTGTCGCCGGCTCGAGGGCGCCGATGAGGCGCGCGAGCGCGACGCGGTGCAGCGCGTCGATGCCGTCGAGCAGCGCGAACACGTCCCCGCGAACCGGCTCGTCGAGCTCCTCGACGCGCCCGAGCGCCTCCTCCAGCGTGGACAGCAGCCGGTCCAGCGTGCTCACCAGCCAGACTGTACGCTCGGCGCGATGGCGCGGGTCCTGGTCGCGTGCGTCGGCAATGTGCTGCGGGGCGACGACGGCTTCGGACCCGCGGTCGCCGCACGGATCGGCCGGCTCCCGGCCGGCGCCGAGCTCGTCGAGACGGGGATCGGCGGCGTGGCGCTGCTCCAGGAGCTCCTGAAGGGATGGGACGGGCTCGTGGTCGTGGACGCGATCGACCGCGGCGCGGCCCCCGGGACGGTGTTCGTGATGGAGCCCGAGGTGGAGGAGGCCACGCATGTGCCGGACGTCCATCTGGCGAACCCCGAGCGGGTTCTGTCGATGGCCAGGACCCTGGGGTGCCTTCCGCCGCGCGTCGTGATCGTCGGCTGCCAGCCGGCCGAGGTCGACGAGCTCTGCGAGGAGCTGTCCCCCGCGGTCGCCGGGGCGATCGAGATCGCCGTGGCGCGGGTCCACGACACGCTCGAGTCATGGCTGTAGCTGGCGCTGTATGCGCGACGCATCTATGCTGGCGAACATGAGCTCGGGCCGCTGGACGCTCGGGTGGTCCGCGGGTGGCGCGGTCGTCCTCGTGGCCGCCGGGCTCCTGCTGGAGCTCATCGCGCGCGGGCGCAAGATCACGCGGCAGGCGCGCGAGATCGAGGCCGCCCTGGACGCCGCGCGCGCGAACACGGACGCGCTGTTCGAGCTCACTACGACGAACAGCACGCTGCAGCGTGCCGCGGAGGCGCTGCGGGAATGACCGCGCGTCTCGGTGCGGCCGGCGCCCTGCTCGGGGCCGGCGTCGTGGGGCTCGTCGCCGTGCTCTTGCACCGGACGGCGCGCCCGGCCCGAGAGATCCGTGCGTATGCGGACGACGTGAGCGACGCGGCCGCCGGCATCGGGCGCAATCTGGAGGGCCTCGGGGAGCTGGCCCGCACCCGCGAGCTGGTGGACCAGGTCGGGGTCGCCTCGACCCAGGCGGGCCCGTGAACCGCCGGTTGCGCAAGGAGACGATCCGCCGCTGGCAGGCGACGCTTGCGGCGGGTCTCGTCGTGGCGGTCGTGGTCTGGGCGCTGCTCGAGTGGCTGCGCCGCACGGTGAAGGGCGTCGAGGAGGCGGTGGAGGACGTGTGGACGGCCGGCAAGCGCCTCGCGCAGAACACGCAGGCGACGCACCTCCTGCAAACCGCCAAGAGGCATGGCGCCCGGCTCGGCGAGCAGCTCGCGGCGAGAACGGAGGATCGGGGATGAGGAAAGCGCTCGTCGCGGCGACGATCGGCGAGGTCGGGCTGCTCGTCGGCGTGCTCGCCGGCTATCTGCTCGCGATCGCCGGAACGCTGCGAAAGGTGTCCGCGACGCTGGCGAAGATCTCGTTCGGCGTGCGCGCGATCGAGAAGCAGACGGAGCCGGTCGGCCCGACGCTGAGAGACATCAACGCGGCGCTCGAGCAGGTCGCCGAGGCGCTCGACGGCCGGTCTCGCTCGCAACCGCCCGCGACTTGAGTAGGCCCGCCGCTCCGCTAGGCGGCCAGCAGGCCGCCGACGCGCTGCAGCGCGCCCGGTGCGAGGCTGAAGTAGCCGAAGGAGCCGCGCTTCTCGCGCTCGACGATGCCGGCGTCCAGCAGCTGCTTGAGGTGGTAGCTCACCGTCGACTGCTTGAGCCCGAGCAGCTCCTCGAAGTCGCAGACGCACACCGCCTCGCCGGCGGCCGAGAGCAGGCGGTTGAGGATCTTGACCCGATGGCGGTCGGCGAGCGCCTTGAACACGCGCTCGAGCTCGCCGGCGTCGTCCTCGCTCAACCCCCGCGTGCCGAGGGGTGCACAGCACTGGATCACGGGGAGCGCAGTCATCGACGAGCATGATATCGAAAAAACTTGATGTCCTGTCACGTCTGCGCTACGGTCTCGCATCGAATATTTTCGATTTCTTGGAGGAAGCAGATGAACCACGCGAACGGCCTTCCCGTGGCGGTGATCGGCGCCGGCCCGGTCGGGCTGGCCGCCGCCGCCCAGCTGGTCGCCCGCGGCTTGACTCCGCTGGTGTTCGAGGCCGGCGACACGGTCGGCGCCAGCGTCCGGGAGTGGGGGCACGTGCGTGTGTTCTCGCCCTGGGACTACAACCTCGACCCGGTCGCCCGCGGGCTCCTCGAGCGCCAGGGCTGGACGGCCCCGGCCCTCGACGCCTATCCGACCGGCGACGAGATCGTCGAGCGCTACCTGGAGCCTTTGGCCGCGGTGCCCGCGATCGCGTCCGGCCTCAAGCTGCGCGCGCGGGTCGTCTCGGTCACGCGCGCGGGGTTCGACAAGCTCAAGGACGCCGGCCGCGAGGACGCGCCGTTCGAGCTGAGCGTCGAGGAGGACGGCGGCGAGCGCCGCTACCTGGCGAGCGCCGTGATCGACGCCTCTGGGACCTGGACGCGACCGAACCCGCTCGGTGCGGGCGGCGTCGCCGCCGCCGGCGAGCGCGCGCATGCCGACCGCATCGCCTACGGCATCCCCGACGTCCTCGGCGCCGGCCGCGCCCGCTACGCGGGCAGGCGCGTGCTCGTGGTCGGCAGCGGCCACTCGGCGTTCAACGCGCTGCTCGACCTGGTCACGCTCGCCGATTCCGAGCCTTCGACCGAGGTCGTGTGGGCGATCCGCGGCGGCGCGCCGGGCCGCAAGCTCGGCGGCGGCCGCGCCGATCAGCTCCCGGCGCGGGGCGCGCTCGGCGAGGCGATCGGCCGGCTGCTCGAGGACGGCGCCGTCGAGCTCGCCGCCGGGTTCCACGTCCGGTCGATCGAGCGCCGGGGCATGCGGCTCGCGCTGAGCGACGGCGAGCGCGCGATCCACGCCGACGAGGTGATCGCCGCGACCGGCTTCCGGCCCGACCTCTCGCTGCTCGGCGAATTGCGGCTCGACCTCGACGACCGCGTCGAGGCCCCGCGCCGGCTGGCTCCGCTGATCGATCCGAATCTGCACTCGTGCGGCTCGGTCCCCCCGCACGGCGTCGACGAGCTCTCGCATCCGGACGCCGGCGTGTACGTGGTGGGGATGAAGAGCTATGGCCGCGCACCGACCTTCCTGCTGCGCACCGGCTACGAGCAGGTCCGCTCGGTCGTGGCGGCCCTGGCCGGCGACTGGGAGGCGGCGCGGCAGGTCGAGCTCGTGCTCCCCGAGACCGGCGTCTGCAGCCTCTCGGCTGCCGCGGCCCCCACGGCTCCCGCCGCGTGCTGCGGCACGCCCGCGACGCTCGCCGAGGCAGCATGAGTGACGCCGCGCCGACGCGAGGGCGAGCGTGTTCGGGCTGATCGCCGCAGCGCTCGCGTACCCCTCCGAGGTCGCCTGACATGGTTCGCGCGGAGATCCTGATCATCGGCGGCGGCCA
>JBIOTP010000255.1:0-8363 GCA_044865965.1 Solirubrobacteraceae bacterium | reverse complement strand
CCGAGCTGCGCGCCCTTCTCGGGCGACATCAGCGGCAGCACCGCGGTGATCATGCCGACGCCGACGAACGACACGGACGCCACCGCGAGCAGCAGCAGCGCCGCGCCGAAGTCGGCGTGCGGGAAGTCCAGCCCGAAGAACAGCGCCACGACCGCGAACAGCAGCGACGTGCGCACCACGCCGTAGAGCACGGCGAAGGCGCCCATGCCGATCAGGTGCACGGCGCGCGACAGTGGGGCCATGAACGTGTACTCGATCGTGCCCTCCCAGCGCTCCCAGGCGACCGTCTCGGTCAGGATCTCGAACACGATCCCGAGGTAGGACCAGATCACCGCGCCGATCAACAGGATCGTCGTCTGGCGCTCGACGTCGAGGCTGCCGCCGCCGGCCTGCACGCCGTCCGCGATGAACACCACGGTCAGCGTGTTGGCGATCGTCCAGACGAAGAACGCGAGCTCCCACCAGCCGTAGCGCTTGACCAGGTAGACGTTGCGCTCGACCACGCCGAGCAGCGCGAGCATCTGCAGGCGCATCAGCCCTCGTCCTCCCCTTCGTCGTCCTCGAGCGTCCGGCCGGTGGCGGCCAGGAACGCCTCCTCCAGCGAGGAGGAGCCGTAGCGGCCGCGCAGCGCGGCCGGCGAGTCGAGCGCCAGCAGCCGCCCGCGGTCGAGGATGCCGACCCGGTCGGCCAGCGCCTCGGCCTCCGCCATGTCGTGGGTGCACAGCAGCGTCGTCGTGTCGTGCGTCGCGCGCATCTGCTCGATGAAGCCCTGCACCTCGAGCTTGGACCGCGGGTCGAGCCCGGTGGTCGGCTCGTCGAGCAGCAGCAGCGTGGGCGCCGTCAGCAGCGCGCGGGCGAGCGCGACCTTCTGCTGCATGCCGCGCGAGAGGTCCTCCATCGGCTCGCGGGCGCGGCGCGCCGGGAAGCCGACGGCGTCCAGGATCTCCGGCACGCGCGCGCGGGTCCGCGCGGGCGTCAGCCCGTAGAAGCGCGCCGAGTAGGCGAGGTTCTCGCCCGCCGACATCCGCTTGAAGAACGACGCCTCGACCGACACGCGGTTGACGAGGCGGCGCACCGCGCGCTCCTCGCGCGCGACGTCGTGGCCGAACACGCGCGCGTGGCCGCCCTCGTGCAGCAGCAGCGTGGCCAGCACGCGCACGAGCGTGGACTTGCCGGATCCGTTCTGGCCCAGCACCGCGACGCACTCGCCGCGCGCGACGGTCAGCGAGACGCGGTCGAGCACCGGCGCGCGCACGCGCCGGCCGCGCTCGCGACGGGTGAAGAGCTTGACGAGATCGACGACTTCGACGGCAGACAAGGCGATGCTCCTTGGCAGAGGGATGAGCAGGGACCAGCGACCGGGGCGGCGCTCGGCCAGGTGGCGCGCGGGCTCATCCGTTGAGGAGCATCGCCACGGACGGTACCACGCCCGCGTGGCCCGCCAACGCGCGAGCGGGTTCGAATCCGCTACTTGTGCGGGGGTGTCCGACGCGCTGAAGACGCTGGTGAGCCGCTACGACCCCGAGGCGTTCGCGCCCGAGCGCGAGGCGCGAGTGCGCCTCGCAGTGGTGGGCGCCGGCGAGTGGGACGCCGTCCTCGGCGGCGGCGGCGCCCGCCTCACCACCCCGGTGCGCGACGCCGACGCCACGCTGAGCGCCGATCCGGCGACCTGGGCCGCGATCGCCGAGGACGCGCGCGGCGGGATGCGCGCCTTCCACGCCGGCCGGCTCGCGATCCGGCGCAACCTCCACCTCGGCGTCGGCTTCCTGGCCGCGACGAGCGGCATGCGGGGGCCCGGGCGCCTGCGCTTCCGGAGCGTCGAGACACGCCGGGCGCGGCTGTCGACGCTCGAGGCGGGCGACGGCCCGCCGGTGGTCGCGCTGCACGGGCTCGGCGGCACGAAGGGCTCCTTCCTGCCCACGGTCGCCGCGCTCGCGGGGCGCTTCAGGGTGATCGCCGTCGACCTGCCGGGCTTCGGCGACTCCGACAAGCCCGTCGGCGCGCCTTACGACGCCCGCTTCTTCGCCCGCGCGGTGGTCGATCTCCTCGACGCCCTCGAGCTCGACCGCGCGCACCTGATCGGCAACAGCCTCGGCGGCCGCGTCGCGCTGGAGGCCGGGCTGCGCGACCCCGACCGGGCCGGCCGCCTGGCGCTGCTGGCGCCGTCGATGGCATGGCGCCGCGACCGCCCGTGGGTGCCGCTGCTGCGGCTCGTGCCGCCCGAGCTGGGGCTCGTGCAGCTCGCGCCGCGGCCGGTCGTCGACGCCATCGTCCGGCGCCTGATCCCCGGCGCCGACGACGGCTGGGCCGCCGCCGGCGTGGACGAGTTCCTGCGCGCGTACCTGACGCCGGCGGGCCGCGCCGCGTTCTACGCCGCGGCCCGCCAGATCTACCTCGAGGAGCCGCACGGCGAGGACGGCTTCTGGCCGCGCCTCAAGACGCTCCAGCCCGAGGCGCTGTTCGTGTGGGGCAAGCGCGACCGCATCGTCCCGATCGCGTTCGCGCGCCACGTCGCGGAGTCGCTGCCGCAGGCGCGCCACGTCGAGCTCGACTGCGGCCACGTGCCGCAGGTCGAGCGGCCCGCCGAGACCCACGAGGCCGTCGCCGAGTTCCTGCTCCGGTAGCTTCCCAGCCCGTGGGCGCGACCCGACGTGAGTTCCTCGCCGCGGGCGCCGGCCTCGTCGTGCTCGGCCCGTCCGCCGCGCGCACGCGGCGGGCGGACGTGGTCGTCGTCGGCGCCGGGCTGTCCGGCCTGGTCGCCGCGCGCCGGCTCGCCTTTGCTGGGCGCTCGGTCGTGGTGCTCGAGGCGCGCGACCGCGTGGGCGGCCGGCTGCTCAACGTACCGCTCGTCGGGGGGCACAGCACGGAGGTCGGCGGGGAGTTCGTCGGCCCTACGCAGGACCGAATCCTCGCGCTGGCCAGAGAGGTCGAGGTCGGCATGTTCCCGACCTACAACGAGGGCTCGAACGTCCTGATCGCGGGTGGGCAGCGCACGCTCTACCCGGCCGATCCGGGGCTGCCGGGCGATCCGGACGTCGCCGCCGCGGTGATCGCGTCGCTGGGGCTCGACGAGCTGGCCAAGCAGGTGCCGGTCGCGGCGCCCTGGCGCGCCCGGCGCGCCGCCGCGTGGGACCGCCAGACCCTGGAGGACTTCAGGCGCGAGCGGATCAAGACCGCCAAGGGCGCCGCGCTGTTCGACGCGACGTGCGAGGCGATCTGGGGCGCCGAGCCGCGCGAGCTGTCGCTGCTGTACGTGCTGGCCTACGTGGCCGGCGCCGGGAACGCGCGCAACCCGGGCAGCTTCGCGCGCCTCATCGCCACGCCCCGCGGGGCGCAGGAGCGCCGTCTGCTCGGCGGCTCCCAGGTCATCGCCGAGCTCATGGCCGCTCGCCTCGGCCGGCGCGTCCTGCTGGGCGCCCCGGTGCGCCGGATCGAGCGCGACGAGGACGGCGTCCGGGTGACCGCCGACGGCGTGACCGTGCGGGCACGCCGGGCGATCGTCGCGGTGCCGCCGGTGCTCGCCGCAAGGATCCATCAAGTGCCGGCGCTGCCGGCGTCCAAGCGGGCGATCCTGCGCGCGATGGAGCCGGGCAACCTGAGCAAGGTCACGGCCGTGTACCCGCGGCCGTTCTGGCGCGACGCAGGGCTGACCGGCCAGTGCCAGAGCGACGTCGGCCTGGCGCGCGTCACATTCGACAACAGTCCGATCGATGGCGGCCTCGGGGTCGTGTTCTCGTTCGTCGGCGGCGCCCGCCACAAGCAATGGAAAGCGCTCCCACCTGCTGACCGCCGCGCCCGTGTGCTCGAGGACCTGGCGCGCTTCGTCGGCGACGCCGCCCGGAACCCCGTCCAGTACGTGGAGCACGACTGGACGGACGAGCGGTGGTCGCGCGGCTGCCCCGTCGGCCACTTCGGGCCCGGGGTGCTGCGCCGCCACGGCCACGCGCTGCGGCAGACGACCGGGCCGGTGCACTGGGCCGGCACCGAGACCGCGGACTACTGGATGGGCTACATGGACGGCGCGGTGCGGGCCGGCGAGCGTGCCGCCGCCGAGGTCCTCGCGCGGCTGCGCGCGTAGACGCGCGCGCCCGGATGCTGTTGAGTCTGCCCATGAGCGGCCTGCGCCGCGCGTTGTTGGGTCTCGCCGTGGCCGGCCTCGCCTGCGGGGTGGCGGCCGCGGCGCTCCTCCTCACCAGCGAGCACGCCGAGGAGGAGGCCTCGACGGCGTTCCTCACGCTCGCGCTCGTGATGGGCTGGAGCTTCGTCGGGATCGGCCTGTATGCGTGGTGGCGGCGGCCCGACGACCGCATCGGGTCGCTGATGACGCTCGTCGGCTTCGCGTGGTTCGCCAGCTCGCTGTCGGAGTCCGACTCGGCGCTCGTCTACACCGTCGGCTCGCTGCTCGGGGGCGTCTGGGTCGGCGCGTTCGTCCACATGCTCGTGGCCTACCCGGGCGGCCGGGTCGGCCCGGGGCTCGAGACGATCATCGTGCGGCTCGGCTGGTCGGTCCCGGTGCTGCTGGCGCTCGGGGTGCTCGTCACCGATCCGCTCGAGCCGGGCTGCGCCCACTGCCCCGACAACCTCGCGCTCGTGTGGGACAGCCGCCCCGCCTCGGTGGTGCTGCAGTTGCTGTTCGCGTCCACGCTCGTCGTGCTGCTGGTCGCCCTGTGCGTCCTGCTCGTGCGTCGCTGGCGCGGCGCGGGCCCGCTGCAGCGCCGGGCGCTCACGCCGGTGCTGTGGACCGGCGCGGCGACGGCGGCGGTCGGCGCCTTCAGCATCGTCCCGGACCTCGCCGGCGCCAACGGCCTCGCGCAGGTGACCGAGTTCGTCCTGATCGTGCTGATCTGCACGGTGCCGTTCGCGTTCCTCGTCGGTCTGCTGCGCTCGAGCCTCTCGCGCGCGAGCGCCGTGAGCGCGCTCGTCGAGCGGCTCGGCGGCACGAGTGCGCGCGACGCGCTGGCGGAGGCGCTCGGCGACCGCACGCTGGCCCTGGCCTACTGGCTGCCCGACCCGGGCTGGTTCGTCGACGCGGAGGGCCGGCGCGTCGAGCTGCCGGCGCCCGGGGGCGGCCGCGCGGTGACCGAGATCGAGCGCGACGGCGTGCGCGTGGCTGCGGTGGTTCACGACGCCGCCCTGCTCGACCATCCCGAGCTGGTACGGGCGGCGGGGGCCGCGGCCGCGCTCGCGCTCGAGAACGAGCGGCTCGACGCGGAGCTGCGCGCGCGCTACGAGGAGCTGCGGGCGTCGCGGGCGCGCCTGGTCGCGGCCGGGGACGCCGCCCGGCGGCGGCTCGAGCGCGACCTGCACGACGGCGCGCAGCAGCGCTTCGTCGCGCTCGCGCTGACGCTGCGGCTCGCGCGCAACGCGGTCCCGGCGCAGTCGCCGACCGCGGGGCAGCTGGACGGCGCCATCGCCGAGCTCACCGCGGGGCTCGCGGAGCTGCGCGAGCTGGCGCGCGGCATCCACCCCGCGGTGCTGACGGAGCGCGGCCTCGAGGCCGCGCTGGAGTCGCTCGCGGCGCGCACGCCGCTCCCGGTGACGTCGACGTCCACGCTGGAGGACCGGGCGCCCGCGGCGGTCGAGACCGCGGCGTACTTCGTCGTCGCGGAGGCGCTCACCAACGTCGCCAAGTACGCGAGCGCGAGCGCCGCCGAGGTCGCGCTCTCGCACACCGGCGACCGGCTCGTCATCGAGGTCCGCGACGACGGCGTCGGCGGCGCCGATCCCGCGGCCGGCAGCGGCCTGGCCGGCATCGCCGACCGCGTCGCGGCGCTCGACGGGAAGCTGGCGCTCGACAGCCCGCCCGGCGGGGGAACCGTGCTGCGGGCCGAGATCCCGTGCGCGGCGCCGGCCGCCCGCGCGGCGCTCGCCCACGCGCGCTGAACGGCGTAATACGGTTGTTCCGCAGTGCCGGGGTCCATCCAGTCAATCGAGCGCGCGGCGGCCATCCTGCGGCTGCTGTCGGGCCGCACGCGCCGGCTCGGGGTGGCCGAGCTGGCCGGGGAGCTCGGCCTCGCGAAGGGCACCGTGCACGGCATCCTGCGCACGCTGCAGCACGTCGGCTTCGTCGAGCAGGATCCGGAGTCCGGCAAGTACCAGCTCGGCGCCGCACTGCTGCACATGGGCAGCAGCTACCTCGACGGCAACGAGCTGCGCACGCGGGCGCTGAACTGGGCCGACTCGCTCGCGGCGCGCTGCAACGAGAGCGTGCGCATCGGGACCCTGCACGAGGGCCGCGTGCTCGTCGTCCACCACGTGTTCCGGCCCGACAACAGCCGCCAGGCGCTGGAGGTGGGAGCGCTGCTGCCCGCGCACGCCAGCGCGCTCGGCAAGGTCCTGCTCGCGCACCACCAGTACGTCGTGAGCGAGCTGGCCTCGAACGGGCTCGAGGCGTTCACCCGCGCCACGATCGTCGATCCCGACCGTCTCTACGAGGTGCTCGCGGACATCCGCGAGCGCGGGTGGGCGGACGACATCGAGGAGCTCGTGGACGGCGAGGCCGCCTACGCGGCCCCCATCAACGACCGGCGTGGGCTCACGGTCGGCGCGATCGGCATCTCGGGGCCGGTCGAGCGCCTCACCGACAACGGACACACGCACACAGAATTGATCTCCTACGTGCGCGAGGCCGCCCGAGCCGTCTCGCGCGATCTTGGAGCGCTGCCGTGGTGAAAGACCGGTACATCGCCTCGATCGATCAGGGCACCGCCTCCTCGCGGTGCCTCGTCTTCGACGTCACCGGGCGGATCGTCTCGGTCGCGCAGAAGGAGCACGAGCACATCTTCCCGCGGCCCGGGTGGGTGGAGCACGACCCCGAGGCGATCTGGCGCAACGTCCAGAGCGTCGTCGCGGACGCGCTCGGCGCGGCGCAGCTCGACGTGAGCAGCCTGGCCGCGGTCGGCATCGCGAACCAGCGCGAGACCACCGTGGTGTGGCGGCGCGACACGGGAGAGCCGGTCCACCGCGCGATCACGTGGCAGGACACCCGCACCGACCACCTGATCCGCGAGCTCGCCGGCGACGAGGGCCAGGACCGCTTCCGCGAGCGCTGCGGCCTACCGCTGGCGACGTACTTCTCGGGACCGAAGATCCGCTGGCTGCTGGACAGCGACCCGGCGCTGGCGGCGCAGGCCGAGGCCGGCGAGCTGGCGTTCGGGACGATGGACAGCTGGCTGATCTACAAGCTCACCGGCCGCCACGTGACCGAGGTGACCAACGCCGGGCGCACGATGCTGATGAACCTCGAGACGCTCGACTGGGACGACGTCATGCTCGACGCGATGGGGATCCCGCGCGCGGTGCTGCCGGAGATCCGGCCGTCGACGGAGATCTACGGGGAGGCCGGCGGCCCGCTCGCGGGGGTGCCGGTCGCGGCCGCGCTCGGCGACCAGCACGCCGCGCTCTTCGGCCAGACCTGCTTCTCGCCGGGCGAGGCCAAGTGCACGTACGGCACCGGCAGCTTCCTGCTCATGAACACCGGCGCGACGCCCGTCCGCTCCGCGAACGGGCTGCTGACCACGCTGGGCTTCAAGATCGGCGAGCAGCCGGCCAACTACGCGCTCGAGGGCTCGATCGCGGTCACCGGCGCGCTCGTGCAGTGGTTCCGCGACAAGATCGGGCTGATCGGCAGCGCGCCCGAGATCGAGACGCTGGCGCGCACCGTCGAGAACAACGGCGGCTGCTACTTCGTCCCCGCCTTCGCGGGCCTGTTCGCGCCGCACTGGCGCAGCGACGCGCGCGGCGTGATCGCCGGGCTGACCGGCTACATCACCAAGGGGCATCTCGCGCGCGCGGTGCTGGAGGCGACCGCGTGGCAGACGCGCGAGGTGATCGACGCGATGAACACCGACGCCGGCGTGGACATCAGCATGCTCCGCGTCGACGGCGGCATGACGGCCAACAACCTGCTGATGCAGTTCCTCGCCGACGTGCTGGGGGTGCCGGTGGTGCGGCCGATCGTGGCCGAGACGGTCTCGCTGGGCGCCGCCTACGCCGCCGGGCTGTCGGTCGGCTACTGGCCCGACACCGACAGCCTGCGCGCGAACTGGCACGCGGCGGCGGAGTGGCTGCCGGGGATGGACCCGGCCGCGCGGGAGAAGGGCTATCGCAAGTGGCGCAAGGCCGTGCAGCGCAGCATGGACTGGCTCGACGAGGACGACGAGTAGACGCGGCGGGCGGGGCAGCCGAAGCCGCCCCGTCCGAACTGCGTCACTCCTCGTCGAACCAGTCGAACGTGCGGGTGACGGCCTTCTTCCAGTACTTGTAGTACTCGTCGCGCTGCGCGGCGTCCATCTGCGGCTCCCAGCGCTTGTCCTCCTGCCAGTTCTCGCGCAGGTCCTCGACCTCCGCCCAGAACCCCGTCG
>JBIOTP010000254.1:0-9942 GCA_044865965.1 Solirubrobacteraceae bacterium | reverse complement strand
CGCTCCTGCTGATCGTCCAGCGACCGTCTCGTCGGCGTGACCGAGATGCCGGCGCCCCACCGGATCGGTTCTTCGTCGGTCTGGCGGTGCTCAGCGCTTCGCGCTGGGGGCCGGGCAGCGCGTCCAGACGGTCCAGCATCGGCGCGCACAGCTGCTGCAGCCCGGCGTACGCGAGCTCCATCTCAGACTCCGCGCCCGCCGCTCGGACGACGCGGCATCCGGTTGCCTGGTCCAGCAGATACTCCAGCAACGCGGTCTTGCCGACCCCTGCCTCTCCGCGCAGCACGAGCACCGGGCTTCGGCCCGTGCGCAAGCGGGCCAACAACTGATCCAGCGCCTCGCACTCGCCACGCCGCCCAAGCAGTCGGCCGCGCGGATCACGGTGTGTCATGACCGCGCCAGAGCCTAGAGACGGCCCGGCGGATTGGCAACGTTTCCTACGTCTACGCCAGCACGCCGCTGCGACGCTGCGAGGCCCCCGTTGGTCGGTCTCGTCGCGCTCGTCGGCTCGGCCACGATGTGGTCGATCATCCGCGGCGCACTGAACGGGGATCCACGGGGTCATCCACGGGGATATGGACGCCGGGGACCGCCTTGGCGGGTCGTGGCCGTGCTCCCCCAGGGTCGCGTAGGTTCCCGACATGACCCCCTCACAGACAACCGACCTCCAGAGCCGGTGCGAGATGCTGCGGTCGCTGCACCGCCCCGGCGCCCCCTCGTGCTTCCGAACGCCTGGGACGTGGCCACGGCGAGAGCCGTGGTCGCGGCTGGGTTTCCCGTGGTCGCGACCACCAGCGGCGGCGTCGCCGCCACGCTCGGCTATGAGGACCACGAGGGTGCGCCGGCCGACGAGATGCTCGCCGCGGCCGCGCGGATCGCCAGGGGCGTCGAGGTGCCCGTGACGATCGACGCCGAGGCCGGCTACGGGATGCAACCCTCCGAGCTGGTCGCTGCGCTGCGGAGCGCCGGGGCCGCCGGCTGCAACCTCGAGGACACCGACCACACCGCCGGCAGCCTCCGCGACCCCGACCGGCACGCGGAGTGGCTCAGCGCGGTTCGCCAGGTCGCGTCGGCGGACGGCTACCGGCTCGTGATCAACGCCCGGGTCGACATCTTCCTCGGTCCCTTCCTCGCCGGTGCCGGCCCCGGGACCCAAGAGGAGCTCGTTGCCGAAGCGCTCCGGCGCGCGAATGCCTACGTCGAGGCCGGCGTCGACTGCGTGTACCCGATCGCCCTGTGGGAGACCGACGCGCTGCGCCGCTTCACCTCGGAGGTTCGCGGCCCGGTGAACGTCGTACGCCTGCCGCAGACGCCGTCGCTCGCCGAGCTGGCCGCGCTGGGCGTGGCCCGGGTGAGCTGGGGACCCTTCCTGTACCGCGACGCGATGGCTCGCTTCGAGGCCCAGCTCGCCTCGCTTCAGGAGTGAGAATGGCCGCTGATCCGCTCGTTGGCAGGCCGGCGACGTTTGGGGCCTATCCGGCCGGAGCTGTAGAGCATTGGGTCTAGGCGAGGCGGCCGCGGCGGGCGAGGGCGGCGCCCGCGAGACCGGCGGCGGCGATCCCGAGCAGGCCGATCCCGAGCTTGAGGCCGGTGTCCAGCCTGCGCAGCTCGGCGAGCGCGGCGAGCCCGCGGGCGTGCCGGCCCGCGCCGCGGCGGCGGCGGTGCGTGGACAGCAGGCGCGTCGTGCCCGTCGCGAGGTCGCGCACGAAGACTCCGGGCAGGCCCGCGGGCTTGCGGCCGGCGGCCGCTGTCGAGGTGAAGGCGACGCGGCGGCCGTCCGCGGAGATGGCCGGCTGGGAGTTGTAGCCGTCGGCGCGGGCCACGAGCGTCGTGCGGCCGGTCCGGCGGTCGAACCGCCACAGGCTCGAGCGCAGTCCGGCGAGGCTGCCGTCCGGGCGCCCCTCGCGCGCGAGGAAGACGACGAACCGGCCGTTGGGCGAGATCGCGGGCGAGCCGATGTCGCGGTCGGCGAGCGCGCCGCTGACCGCCTCCGTGCGGCGGCTGCGGAGGTCGCGCACGAAGACCGCCGGGCGGCCGGTGGCGGGCCCGCCGAGGTTGCGCGCGCGCGACGCGAAGGCGACCGTCGCGCCGTCGCGCGACACCGCGGGGTCGTAGGCGTCGGCGTCGGCCGGCGCGCCGCGCGGGCCGCCCGCGCGCGCGACCAGGACCGTGCGGCGCGTCGCCAGGTCGGTGGCGAGCACGCGCGTGAAGCCGTCCGACCCGGGCGCGGCGGAGGTGTAGACGACCGTGCCGCCGTCGCCGCTCAGCTCGGGCAGGTAGGCCGCGCCGATCGAGTCGCCGGCGACGAGCCGCCGGCGGCCGGCGGCGCGGTCGGCCACCCACAGGCCGTTGTGCGACGGGCGCCCGTGGCCGCCGGCGTCGGTCGCCTCGAAGGCCACGACCCGGCCGTCGTCCGACAGCGACGGGTTGAACGCGGTGCGGCTCGGGGCGCCGCGGCCGCGGTGCGCGCTGCTGACGTTCTCCACCGAGCCGGTGTCCAGGTCGCGCACGAGCACGGTCATCTGCCCGACCCGCTTGGCGAGCGGGTACGTTGACTCGCTGGACTCGAACGCCACCGAGTTGCCGTCGGCGGAGAGCACGCAGTTGTACGCCGAGCGCGGCCGGTCGGCCGCGACCCGGCCCGGCGAGACGTCGAAGCGCCGCCCGGACTCCAGGTCCTCCCCGCGCACGTGGATCTCGCCGAGCCGCTCGGCCTCCGCGATCGTCGCGCGGTAGGCGTCCCATACGACGGTCGTGCCGTCGGCGGAGATCGACGGGTGCTTGGCGAAGTCGCCCCACGGCAGGCTGCGGTTGACGCCGCCCGACGGCCCGTTGTAGCGGCTCTGGCCGAGCCAGCGCGGGACCGAGCGCAGCTGGCGGTCGAGCATCACGCGCGCCTGGCGTCTGCTCAGCGTCCCCTCGCGCTCGCCGAGCGCGACCGCGTCCTCGAGCGCACGGATCGCGCCGCGCGTCATCTCCACGCGCGTGCGGCCGTTGAGCTCGCCGATCTCCAGCGGGCTCAGCTCCGCCCGGCGCAGGCGCAGGAACTCGTCGCGCGTGCGGGTCCCGAAGATCTGCGTCGCGCGCGCGGGGATCGCCGTCTGGTGGAGCGCGTGGAAGAGCAGGTGCTGGCCGAGGTGGCCCTGCGTGAGCGTGCGCTCCGCCCGCTCGCGCACGGCCGCGAACTGGCGGGCGTCGAGCTCCTTCCGCCGCGGCGCCACGAGCGCGTCCGCGAGCCGGTCGACGGTCCAGCCGCTGCGCGCGCCGAGCTCGCCGAGCGTGCGTTCGTTGCGCACCCAGCGGAAGACGTAGCCGCGATCGTGCCCGAGCAGCTGGTACAGGCGCGCCTCGTCATACGGCAGCCACAGCAGGTTCACCCACTGCTCGTTGGGCAGCCACTGCTTCGGCGCGCCCGGCGGCGCCAGCGAGTCCTGCGCGACCGCGGGCGTGGCCGGCGCCAGCGTCGCGAGCGCGCACAGGAGGGCGAGGCGCTTCATACCGCCGGGGACGCTACGTGCGGCTCCGGCGGAACCAGCGCGACCGGCCGCGGCGAGGCGCTTCATGCCGCTCGGGACGCTACGTGCGGCTCCGGCGGAACCAGCGCGACCGGCCGCGGCGCGGTCACGTGCGCGTCGTGCCACAGCGTGAACGCGATCAGTGCCCACAGCGGGCGGCTGAGGTCCTCGCGGCGGGCGAGGTGGCGGGCGAGCGTCGCGTGCACCGCCTCCGGGCGGAAGAAGCCCTGGCGGCGCAGCGTCTCGCCGGCCAGCACGTCCGCCGCGAACGCCGCCAGCGGGCCGCGCAGCCAGGCGGCGGCCGGCGCGCAGAAGCCGCGCTTGGGCCCGTGCACGACGGCACCGGGCAGCAGCGGCGCCGCCGCCAGGCGCAGCACCCGCTTGGTCGTGCGCGCGGACACCTTCGCCCGCCGCGGCAGCGACAGCGCCAGTGCCGCCACCTCGCGGTCGAGGAACGGCACCCGGATCTCGAGGCCGTGCGCCATCCCCGCGCGGTCGGTCTGAACCAGCAGGTCGTCGGCGAGCAACGTGCCGACGTCGAGGTCCTGCATGCGGGCGATGCGGTCGGCGCCCGCCGACTCGGCGAAGCGGGCGCGGTACTCGGCCAGCGGGTCGCCGCCGCCCGCCCGCACGAGCAGGCGCGCGCGCTCGCCGGCGCCGAAGATCTCCTTGTACGCGTGGTGGCGCTCGAGCGCGCCGAGACCCGCCGCGCGCGCCAGCCGGCGCAGCCTGAAGCCAAGCGGGAGGCGCCCGGCCGACGCCGGCCACGCGGCGAGCACCGGCCCCGCCAGCGCGGCGGCGCGGGTCGCCGGCCGCCCCAGCAGGTCGGCCTGGTAGGTCTGGTAGCCGCCGAACAGCTCATCGCCCCCCTCGCCCGACAGCACGACCTTCACGCGCTCGGCGGCGAAGCGCGCGGCAAGCCAGTACGGCAGCGCGGTGGCGTCGCCGCGCGGCTCGTCGAACGCGCGCGCGACGGCCTCGAGCTCGTACGCCGCCTCCGGCCCGACGACCAGCTCGTGGTGCTCGGTGCCGAGGCGGCGGGCGACCGCACGCGCGCCCGCCAGCTCGTCGAACGCCCGCTCGGTGAAGCCGACGCTGAAGGTCTTCAGCGCGCGCGGCGCCAGCGCCGCGATCAGCCCCGAGTCGACCCCGCCGGACAGCAGCACGCCGGCCTCCACGTCGCCCTGCAGGTGCGCCGTAACCGAGTCGCGCAGCGTCTCGCGCACCGCGCCCGCGAGCACCGGCAGCGGCTCCGCGCGTTCGTCGCCGCGCCGCGCCGGCAGGTCGCGCGCGTAGCGCTCCACGCGGATGCCGTGCGCGTCGGCGACGAGCAGATGCCCCGGGCACAGCCGCCGGACGCCGCTCAGCATCGTCCGCTCGCCCATCACGGCGTTGACCGCGAGGTAGGTGCCGAGCGCTTCGAGGTCGACCTCGCGCCGCAGCTCGGGCAGCGCCGCCAGCGCCTGCAGGCCGGAGGCGAACGCGAGCCGGCCGCCGACCACCGCATACACCAGGGGCTTGATCCCGAAGCGGTCGCGCGCGAGCACGAGCCGCCGCCGCCGGGCGTCCCACAGCGCGAGCGCGAACATCCCGCGCAGCTCGGCGACGAATTGCGGCCCGCGCTCCTCGTAGAGGTGCGCGAGCACTTCGCAGTCGGAGCGAGTGCGCAGCCGGTGCCCGCGGCGGGCCAGCTCGCGCCGCCAGCGCGCGTGATCGTAGATCTCGCCGTTGCAGACGACCTGCACGCGGCCGTCCTCGCCGGCCAGCGGCTGCGCCCCGCCGGGGATGTCGACGATCGCGAGCCGGCGCACGGCCAGCGCGGCCGGCCCGTCGTACAGCACGCCCTCGCCGTCTGGCCCGCGGTGGGCGAGCGCCGCGCTCATGGCAGCCAGCGCCGTGGGATCGGGCGGCGTGGCGCCGTCGAGCGAGAGCAGGCCGGCGATCCCGCACATCAGCCGCAGGACCCCCAGGCGGCGAAGCGGCGGGTCCCCGCGAGCGAGTGGAACCCGCGCGGCGCCATCACGCTCTCGAGCCCGTCCTGCGGGACCTCCCACACGTTCACGGACGGGCGCAGCTCGATCCGGCGGTCGACGAGGATCGCGACGCCGCGCGTCTGGACGCCGTGCGAGCGGTCGCTGCGGGCGACCACCTCCCCGGCGGCCAGCCCGAGGATCGCGCGCACCTCCGGGATCAGCTTGTGGTTGGGGACCGTCAGCGGCCCGCACGCGCGCGCACGCGTGACCACAGGGTCGCGCAGGGTCGCGACGAGGTCGGCGCGCTGCGCGTGGCGCTCGCGCAGCTGCGCGACGACCGAGGCGGGGTGCACGTGCAGCGCCGTGTAGGCCGTGCCGGCCGCAAGCGCGAACGTGGCCGCCGCAGCCCAGCGCCGGCGCGCCGCGCTGCCGGGCGGCAGCGTCGTCCAGCCGGCGAGCGCGAACGCGGCCAGCACGATCACGCCGAGCGCGGCGACCAGCAGGTAGCGGTAGACGATCGCGAGGCCGCCACCCGCGATCAGCAGATAGCTCGCGCAGGTCAGCACCACGAGCGCGCCCGCGACCGCCAGCGTGCCGCGGCGCAGCCTCCACGCCAGGATGGCGCCGGCGAGGCCCGCGAGCAGCACCGGCGGCTTGACGATCTCGACCAGCAGCACGCTCATCAGCCACGGCAGCTCGACGAGCGGACGCTCGCGGCCGAGCTCCTGCGCCAGCGCGTCGGTGTGGTGGATCGAGAACAGCGGGTCGCCGGTCAGCGCGAGATCGGTCGCGCACCACACGACCGGCGCGACCGCCGCCGCCGCCCACGTCCGCGGGCCGCGACGCATCCACACGGCGTACGCCGCCGCCAGCAGCCACGCCTCCGGCCGCAGCAGGCCGGCGAGCGCCAGCAGCGCCCACACCGCGCCGCCGCGCCGCGGGCGCTCGGCCTCCAGCGCCGCCGCCCACGCGATCAGCGCGCAGTAGGGGACGTCCAGGTAGCCGATCGCGGCGAGCAGGCCGAAGTTGAGCCGCGAGGCCAGCAGCGCCGCGGCGACGAGGCCCCCGAGCGGCCCCGCCGCGCGGCAGCCGAGCCGGTGGATCGCGACGATCAGCGCAACCAGGCCGGCGATGCAGCCACCCACGAGGACCCGCGCCGAGGCGTCCGCCCCGAGCGGCGTGAGCAGCACGCCGACCGCGAGCAGCAGCGGGTGCTCGGTCGGCGCGCGGTAGTCGTCGACGCCGGGGGTGGTGCCGCCGAGCAGCTCTGAGCCCCACAGGAGCCCGTACTGCGCGTCGTAGCCGGGATAGGTCGGGAACGCGAGCCACACCCCGAGGGCGCCCGCCGCCAGCACGACCAGCCCCGCCACCGGCAGCGCCCGCGCCAGCGCCGCCGGCGCCCGCGGCGTCGAGACCATCGGTGCCGCCGGCGCGATCAGGCCCATTGGCGCCGGATCGTATGGACGCGACCGGCGGCTAAATCTCGGCCGCTTCCTCGGGCGCTAATGAACAGCGGGCAGGTGAGGGAGTCGGTAAGCCGAGCGTCTTTGCGCCACTATCGGCGGGTGGCCTGCAAAGGTACGAATAGTTCGAACGTTTGTAGGCCACCACCCGGTCCGAGCCCCTCCTCAATGCCCGCCGTTCGCCGGTCCCGGCGAGGCGCTCAGTACCCCCCACCCAGCTTGCGGTGGTCCCACGAGGCGACGCTGTGGACCACGAACTGCAGCGCCACCCGCTTGGCCGCCTGGCGACGCATCGCGTCGAGCGTCTCGGGGGTGGTCTCGCCGCCGCCGTAGCGCCGCGCGATCTCGGCGCCGACGCCGGCGACGGTCTCGAGGTCGCGGTGGAGCGCGCAGGCGCACTTGAGCATCACGCCGCGCAGCTGCGAGTACTCCTCGCCGGTCTCGACCTGCACCGTGCAGCGCGCGTCGCGCTCGAGATTGCGCGCCTTCTGGGACTTCGCGTACGTCCACGCCCAGCACTCGCCGTCGCGGATCACGTACCACAACGGCATCAGGTGCGGCCAGCCGTCGCGCCCGATCGTCGCGCACGTCAGCGTGCGCTGCTCGGCGAGGAAGTCCTGGACCTCCTGATCGGTGAAGGCGATCGCCGAGCGGCGGCTCATGCCGACGGCGCCAGGAGGCGCTCGGCGGCGGCCAGCACGGCCTCGCGCGCGTCGGCCGGCTCCAGGACGACCGCGTCGCCGGCCTCCTTGAGCACCTCGCGCACGAGGAAGTCCGTGCCCTTGAACGCCCACTCGACCACCACGGCGCCGTCCGGCAGCTCGGCGAGCACGGTGCGCTCCTCGCGGGCCCAGCGCGCCTGCTCGGGCGAGATCAGCACGTGCGCGATGCGCGAGCCGCCGACCTGGCCGCCGCGCGGCCAGCCGCCGATGTCGGCCACCGGGTTCAGGCCCTCGCGGCGCTCGAAGCGCTGCATCAGGGCCGACGCGCGCTTGATGCGGTCCAGCCGGAAGTGCCGCAGCTGACCGCGATCGAGGTCCCAGGCCGCCACATACCACGCGTCGCGCCCGTTGAACAGCGCGTAGGGCTCGACCACGCGCTCGGAGAAGCGGTCCTCGTCCTGCACCCAGTACTCCATCTCGAGCAGCCGGCTCTCGTGCACGGCCAGCTCGACCGTGTGCGTGATGTCGTCCTCGGCGATCGGCGAGACGATCTGCAGGCCCTCCTCCACCGGGTCGTGCCCGAGCGCCTCGACGATCTTGCGCCGCGCCGCCCGCAGGTCGGGCTGGGCGAGCCCGATCAGGTCGATCGCCGCCACCAGCGCCTTCGCCTCGATCGGCAGCAGCCGCGCCGGCCGGTCGAACGTGTCCGAGTAGGGCTCGGTGTCGACCTCGATCTCGCCGCTCGGCAGCACCTCGGCGTAGATCACGTACGCGCCGCCGCCGAAGTTCACGACGTTCAGCACCGACACGTCCTCGCGCAGCTCCTGCGGCGACATCTGCAGCTGCTCGCAGACCTCCGCGACCGCCAGCCGGCGGCCCTCGCGGCCCGCCGCGATCAGCACCGAGGCGAGCGTGACCAGGCGCGCAAAGCGCTCCGGCCGGATCGCCGTCTCGCCGGCGCGCGACCGCCCGTCGCCGTCGGCCTCCGCGGCGGCGGCGCGCCCGCGCGCGCCCGCCGGGACGCTGAACGCCGGCTCGCCGCGGTGGGACTCGATCAGCCGGTCGATGCGCCCGCGCGCCTCCTCGACCAGCGCGGGCGGGCCGAGGATGCGCGCGTGCTCGCCGAAGCGCAGCGCCCAGGAGATCACCAGCCGGTCGATCGCGTACTCGGTGCGGAACACGCGCCCGCCCTCGTCCGCCGGCTCGAGCGCGCCGTAGGCGCCGTACTGGCGCTCGACGTACCAGGCGATGTCCTCGGACACCCACACCACCGCCGTGTCGCGGGCGTCGCCGAGCTGCCAGTTGATGCGGTTCGCGTAGCGGCGCGGGTCGAATCCCGGCGGGCGCTGGAAGTCGTGCTCGGCCTTGGTGGCGTAGGAGACCTTGCCGCGGATCCGCGAGAGCTTGAACACCCGCACGTCGTCGCGCTCGTGCGAGTAGGCGACGAGGTAGAACTGCCCGCCCTCGAACAGCAGGTGGTAGGGATCGACGCGCCGCACCGCGGTCTCCCCCGTCTGCATCGTGTAGTACTCGAACTCGATCCGCTTGCGGCGGTAGATCGCGGTGTCGATCTTCGCGAGCCGGGCCGAGAGCTCACCGCCACCCGCCGACGCGGTGATCCCGAGCCCGATGGTCTGGCGCGAGTCGCGCCCCAGCGGGCTCGGGCGCCCCCACGTGATCTGCTGCAGCGCGAGCCGCAGGGGCTCGGCGTACGCGAACTCGCCGTCCAGCAGCGTCAGCGCGGTCTGGAGCGCGGCGCGCTCGGCGTCCGTGAATGCGATCGGCGGCAGGTGGAACGCCTCGGGCGCCAGCGAGTAGTTCTCCTGCTCCGTGAAGCCGTCCGTGGGCTTGTCGATCGTGAGGTGGATGCCGAGCGAGTCCAGCTCGGCGCGGTCCGCATAGAAGCGCCGGGCGAAGGCGTCCTCGGTCATGTCCGAGTAGCCCTCCACGTCGCGCCGGATCTCCGTGGCCGTCACCGGACGCCGCTCCGCCATCAAATAGGAGATCAGCGAGAGCTGCCGGATGAGCTTTTCCGTGTCTTTGGCCAAACCTGGGGCGACACCTTAGACCGCCTCGCGCGCCATACTCTGGGCGGGGGCGGAAATTCCGCAAACACGCGCGGGCTGCGTGCGCGCGCGACGGCGTGATGTCTCTTCGTCTGGTCCTCATCGAAGATCACCAGGCCCTCCGCGAGGGCCTCGGGCTGCTGCTCGACCGCGCGGGCTGCGATGTGCTGGGCACGGCCGGGACGGCGGCCGAGGGCCGCGAGCTCGTCGAGCGGCTCGACCCCGACGTCGCGCTGGTCGACATCCGGCTCGGCGCGGAGTCG
>JBIOTP010000253.1:0-4915 GCA_044865965.1 Solirubrobacteraceae bacterium | reverse complement strand
GCCCGGTTGAGCAGCTGCTCCTCCCGGGTGCGGCGGGACTCGCGCTCCAGCAGCTCCGAGCGCTCGAGCGCGAGCGCCGCCAGGCGCGCGAACACCTCGACGGCGCGCACGTGCTCCTCACGCAGCGGCGCGCGCGGCGGGTGCGAGGAGATCACGAGCACCCCGAGCGTCCGCCCGCCGGCGGTGCGCACCGGGCAGGACACGAACGAGCCGCTGCGGTACCACTCCCAGGCGAGCTCGGCGTGCCCGGCGTCGCGCCGATCGGCGAGGCGCTCGCGCAGCGCGGCCGCGCCCGGCCACTCCTCCAGGCGCGCGATCAACACGGCGCCGCCGCGCTCGACGGCCGCCTCGGTGACGCCGGCGCGGCGCCGGTCGTACGGGCGAGCCAAGAGCGGCGCGAACGCCCGCCACGCGTCCTCCGAGGCAAACCAGGCGGCGGCGGGGCGGATCTCGCCGCGCTCCAGGTCGACCACCTCGAAGGCCGCGCCGCTGACATCGATCAGCGCCCGCAGCTGCCCGATCAGCTCCTCGAGCGTGTCCCGCAGCCACCCCTCCGAGCCCTCGGCGTGCGTAATCCCCCGAGCCTGCGGGGCGATCAAAGTGTCCGTGCCGCTGCCGATGCCTGTCCCTCCACGCCGACCCTAGTGCAGCGGACGGGACCTCGCCAGGTGCCGATCGGTCCAAGCTCCGGCTTCTCCGGCCGCGCGCGCCGCAGCCAGCGGAGGCGACGCCGCAGGCGCGGGCAGCCCCCGGGGGCCTTCGGCGTGCCGCTCGCCGCGCGAGGGCCCGAAGTCACGCCTCGTCGGACTCGTCACCAGCCACACCGATCGGGGCTAAGAGCCGGCCGATCGCGGGGTGATCGGAGCCCTCGACGAGACCGCCGAAGCGCACGCCCCGGCTGTCTGCTCACGAACAGGAGCAGCGAACCGGCCGGCTGCTTCGTGCCTCGTGGGGCGGACGGCAGTCGCGGTATCCAGCACCAGCCCGCGGCCAGGCCCGCGTCCGCCGGCGCGCCGACCACGAGCTGCGGGCCTCGGCATCGCGCCGACGGTCCCCCGGTCGGCAGCCTGACCCTCGCCGGGTGGAGTTCGGGTTGGCCGGGGCGTAGCGTTCGCCGGCGGCGAGTTCCCCGACCATTGGGAGGTGGTCTGATGTCTCCTGCCCCTGCGCCCCCACCGGATCGCCGGCGCCGCCGCGCGCGGCCGCAGCCCGCGTTGGGGGCGTGGAGCGCGGCGCTGCGCCCGAGCCAGCGCCGCGCGGCCGAGCGCCGCGCGGCGGCCGAGCACGAGCTGACCGTGCAGCGCTGGCTGCGCGATCTCGCCCGCCGCTGAATCGGCCCCGGCGATGTGCACGCCCGCGCGCTCACGGCAGCCGTCCGGCGCCGCTGGCCGCGGCGGCCGCGGCGTTCGCGTGCCCCTGCCCTGAGCGAAGGCGACGTGCGCGCGGCTCTACGGCGGACCCGGCGGGCGGCGATCCGTGAGCGAGCGGGTGGGGTATGCCGGCGGCCCGGCAGCCGGCGCGCGGTCGCGAGCGAGCAGCGTCCGATGACCGATCGGGGCGTGCGGGGGCTCCCGGCCGCGGTCGAGGGCGGCCGGTCGCGGGCGAGCGTGCTTTACATCGAGGACAGCGCACGGAACGTGCGACTGGTCGAGCACATCCGGCACGCCATCGACGACCTCGAGATCGCGCCGGTGCCCACCGGCGAGCACGGCATCCGGCTCGCTCGCCGGCTGCGCCCCAGCATGCTCGACCGGCACCGCCCCGACCCGCGCCGCGAGGAGGTGCGCGAGTCCACATGGCCCGCGATCACGGCCGGCCCGCGCTCGCCCGGCTCCGGCCCGCCCGTCCACCAGCCCGTCTGGCTCCAGTCGGCGGGTACCTCGAGCGTGCCGTCACGGTTCAGACCCAGTGGGATCACCGGCGCCGAGACGCCGATCGCCGCAATCGCGATCCGCACCGGCCGGGCCGCCTCCGGCACGCCGCGGCGCGCCGCGCGCTCGCCGCGTGCGCGGCCGCTCTTCGACGTCGCGGCGCGCTCAGCGCGCGCCGGGGGTTCCGCCGAGGCCGGTGCCCGCGCGACGGCAGAGTCCGACCGCGTCGACGTGCTGACGATCCAGGATGCGCGCGCCTCGAGCGCTGCGACGTTCAGCGGGCGCTGAAAAACGAGCGCGCGACCCACGACGACAAGCGCTCGGGCGCCTCGAGCCTGTCCGCCGCGTTGGACGTCACCGCGGGCAACGTGACCATCACACTCGGCTCGAGCCCCGTGCGGCCGGGTCATCGCCGATCGGGACGACCAAAAGGCGTGGCGGTCGGCACGATGGCTGCGCCGCCGCCCGCTCGCTGCGGACCGGGCGCGCGCCGGAACCGCGAGGCACGCCGGCGCAGGAGCGCGCGCAGACGAAGCGCGTCCGCCGGCGTGAGTGGCCGCGCCGCGTCTAACCGCGCGACCGCGATGGCGCCCGCCGGTAGTGCCAGCGCGACGGCCGCGGCGTCGCCGACAGCGTCGTCGCCCGCGCGCGTCCCGTCGAGCGATCCGTGGCCGGCCACGAGCGCGTCCATCCCGCTCACCGCCACGGCGGCCGCGACGCTGTCGCGCGGCGCGAGCGACGCCCCCAGCACGGACGCGGACACGCCCGCGCCCGCCACGGCAACGGCGCGTCCGGGCGCACCCTTCTCGCAGACGACGATCAGCACCTGATCGACCGCCAGTTCCACGCGCAGCTCCTGCGCCAGGCGCTCAAGCGTGACCAGCGGCAGCCTCGCGGGCGGCGGCTCCACCCCCGCCGCGACGTCCGCGCGCTTGGCCGCGGTCAGGATCGCGCAGATAAGCGCGACCGCGACCACCCAACCAATCAGCGCGAACTCAAGCCAGCCCGGCACGTCAGCACCCTCGCCCAGCCCGAGCCCAAGCTCGGCCGCGTACCGGCCGCCCGGCCGCGAGCGCACTGGCAACGCCGAGCGTGCGCGGGCCTTCCGCGAGCACCACACACAGCTCCGGCGGGATGCGCAGCCGCGCCTCGACAAGCGGTCCGGTCCTGTTCATGTCACACCCCTACGGCCCCGGCCCTGGCCGGCGCAGAACGCAAACCGCCCGGTTCTCCCTGCGGGCGCCTCACATGGTACGCAAGTGGCCGGCGACGGCCACGGGCCCGCCGAATGCCGAGGCGCGGTAGAACCCTCCGCAGACGGCTGGACGGATCGGAGCGCCTATGCCACATTTTGGTGCCTCGAGCCGCGTGCGCTCTGCGCGACCCCGAGCCACGTGGGAGAACACCGCCCAGGGACGGTCCAGCGTGACCGGGGCCGCGCAGAGCGCACGCCGACCGCACCCGTCCCGCGTGAACGTCGCATGCCCGCCGCGGCGATCGCCCCACAGTGCAGCACCTTCACCCAAGCAGCGCAAGCCGACCTTAGCAATGCGCGTTGCCTGCGCAGCGCCCAAGAGCGCTCAAACGTCGCTAACGGGCCGGCCGGGCTACGTGCCGGCTCGCCGGGCTGGTCGTTTGCGGCGCACGGGTCCCCACGCCACCCGGCCGGCCCCGTAGGCGGCCGTGGCGCCCGGTTCGCGACCCAGGGCGAGCGCGCACCGGCGGTACCGGGGAGGAGGGAGCCGGCCGCCGGTGGCGTCGTTCGACCGGCCGCTCACACGGTCGCAACCGGCGCGAGGGCGGGCCATCGACCGGCGGTCGGAACTCCCGCGTAGACCAGCGACGGACGGTCCGAGAGCCGCCCGCTCGGGTCGGCGTGGCCGCGCCGGATCAGCCCAGCGTCATCGAGCTTCCCCAAGCGCCGCATCGAGCATCCGGCGGTCGAGGCTGACCGCGTCGGTGAGCTCGCCGACGGTCAGCGCCCCGAATGCGGCTCGTGAAGGATCGCGTCCTGCACGGCACGCAGCACGGCGGTCGCGACGGCGCTGAACTCCACCACGACGGTCATCTGCACGACAGCTCCAGGGCGCAGTCCTTGGCGGCGGCGGCTGGACGCGCGTCGAGAAGGCCAGGGCGGGGAGCGGGCGTCGTCGCGGCCTTGTCTGAAACGCCCGCTAATGCGCCAGTATGACGCCTCGTGGCTCTCAGACGAAGTCGGCTGGTCGCGTGACGCGCCCGACGTCGGCCAGCCTCGGGGCCCGTTCAGGTCGTCACTGACTTCGCGCGTCTCGAAGACGACGGTGTCGCCGTCCGCGATCGAGAGCGCCGGCTCATTGCCGGCGTCCCATGTGAAGTGCACACGGTCCGGCGGGAAGAGTGCGTGCGTCGCATGGACGCACGATTACGTGCTGTACGCGAGGTCGAGGCGGGCCGTCTCGATCATGGCCCGGTGGGCGCTGGCGGTCGATGTTCGCACGGCGCACACTTGGCGGCATGCCCAATCCCCGGCGCATGAGCCTCGGCGAGGCGCTCATCACCACGACGCTGCTGTCGATCTACGTCGGCACCCGCGGCACCGCGCTCGCGATCGCCGCCGCTCAGACCAGCCCGACTCTGTGCGCCAGCGCGGCCGCCTCGGTGCGCGAGCGCACGTCGCGCTTGGAGGCGATGCGCGAGACGTGGACGCTCGCGCTCTTCTCGGCCGTGTAGAGGGCGTTGCCGATCCCGCGGTTCGTGCGCCCGTCGGCGAGCAGGATCGCGGGGTCGTCAAAGGGCGCGCCGATCTCCCGGGCTGGTAAACGCTTAGCCCAACTGCTCGAACCGCCTAGTTGTCTCCGGCGTGCCGGACACGCGCCGCAGCCTTGCTGATCACGGCAACTCAGCGGCCCGCGTTCGGAGGGGCGCAGTCAGCGCGGGGGTGTGGGGCCGCGGTGTGCGCCGCCGATGCGGGGGCGGCTGCGGGCGGGGCCCCGGCGCGGCGGGAGCTCTGCACGTCCGGTGGCGGTGATCTTCCAGCCGCCCGCGCTGGGCAGCGCGAGGCCTTG
>JBIOTP010000252.1:0-2431 GCA_044865965.1 Solirubrobacteraceae bacterium | reverse complement strand
GTTGCCGGTGCTGGCCTTCGTGGGGGTGGTGACATTCGTGCGTCTGGTTCAGTCCTCGATCGAGGACCTCGCCTATGCGAATCGGATCGCGCTCCTGCGCAGCTTCTACCTGCGGGTCTCGCCGGAGCTCGAGCCGTACCTCGTCGTTGCCAGGCCGGCGGCCTCGGCGCCGGCGCCGGCTCACGGGGACAGGCTCGCTCCCAGCGCATGGCAACTGACGCTTACGGCAGCCGGGATGGTCGCGGTGGTCAACAGCGTCGTGGTGGCGGCGTGCGCCGGCGTAGTACTGGTCGCGGCGGAGGGTCGACTCGTTCGCCATCCCGGTCGCCGCGGGAGCGCTCGTCGGAGCCGGGGCCTTCGCGCTGCACCACCGCCACCACCGTCGCGCGCGCGACACCTACAGCCCAGAGGCCGTCGATCGGGCCGCGATCCTCATTCCGCCTCCGCAACCGGCCGACGCGGCCTGAAAGACGAATCACCATGTCGCCGATCTCACGTGGGTTCCGGGGCCATCGCCCGGAAGCCGACAGTGCGCGCGTCCCACCGGGCCAGCACGTCGTCGATGACCCCCGCCACGGCTTCGTCGACCAATACCCCGTGCTCTTCGCCGACCACATCACCGACTTCCTCCGCGACTAGGACAGAGCGTCGGCCGACACGGCGAGGCGCCGCTGCTTCAGCACCTCGGCCTGGAGTTCGACGCGGCCGATCTGCTCGTCGAGTCAAAGGCATGGAAGCCGGCGATCACGCGCTTCTGCGTGATCCGACCGGCCTCCGGGATACGACCCCCACGGAACCCGGCGGCCGCCGACGATATTTGGCTCTACAGCGTGGTCGATGGGCCCCGGCCACCGGCCCGCCAAGGGGTTTGGCAGCCCCGAATTTTCCCCGCGTTTGCCCCGCTCTCGATCTACCGTCACGAAGAAGATCGCGATTTGCAGGGACGAACAGGGTGAGCGACGGGACTCGAACCCGCGGCTGCCGGGACCACAACCCGGCAGCAGCTGACGTGCGTCATCGCTCGCCTGAGAACGAGGGGGGAATCTCGGGCGGCGTGGCAACAGGAGCGCATGAGGGACTCATCTCATGCGTCGTCCAGCGCCCTTCTCCACGCCCCCCTCGATCGCGATCGCCGACGAGCCGCTCGGCGACGGCGCCGCGCTCACGGCCGTGGACATCCTGCGCTCGGGCGATGGCTTCGAGATCGTCCCGGCTTGGCAGGCGCGCCCGCCGCGCCGCCTGCGACGGCTGTCGGCCGCGGTACCACTCGTCGCCATAGCGGCCGCTGCCGCGCTCTGGGTCGGGCGCGGCGACGACGCCCCGAGCGCTCCGCGAGCGCCCCGCTTCCGCAGTCGCCTCCGAGACCGCGCCCGCGCAAGCGCTTGTCGTGAACGCGGCCCCCGCGGGTCGTGCCGGGTCGAGGAGGTCCGGGCGGTGAGCGGCCGTGCGGGCGACCAGTCCCCGAGCCGCCGCCGAGGCGGAGGGCTCACGTGCTGAAGGACGCGCCCACGCGCAACGGACACGCGCCGGGCGACGGCCCGGCGCAGAGATGGCGCGTCGCGCGCACAGTGCGCCCCGCGCGCGCGACCCGCCGCCTCGGGCGCGCCCCCGGGACGGCCGTGGCCGTCGCGCTGCTGCTGCTCGCGGCGGTCGGCGTCAAGGCGACGCTCGCCCCGCGCGCGGCGTCGACACCCTCGCCTCGCGCGCCGGCCGCCGGCGTGCGCGACATCACCGAGCAGGGATTCGCACAGGCGTTCGCGCGCGCGTACCTGAGCTGGGACGCGCGGAACCCCGATCAGCATCAGCGGCAGGTCGCCGCGTTCCTGTCCGACGTGCTCGACGGCGACGGCGGCCTGCAGGTGCCGCCCCGAGGCCAGCAGCAGGTGCTGTGGAGCGCCGCGATCCAGGACCAGACTGATGCGCACGGCGATCGCGTGATCACGGTGGCCGCGCAGACCACGCGCCAGCTGCTCTACCTGGCCGTTCCCGTGCACCGGACGCGGCGCGGATTTCTGGTCGTGCCGCGCTACCCGGCGCTGGTCGGGCCGCCCGTCAGCGACCCCGGAGCAGCGCCGGCCGAAGAGCGCGACGTCAGCGACGGCGCGCTGCGGGCCGTCGCCCAGCGGGCCGTGACGAACTATCTCGCCAGCCAGCGGACCAACCTGCTTGCCGACCTCGACCCCGCCGCCGTTGTCTCGCTCCCGACGACGGTCCTCGACGTGCGCTCGGTGCGCTCGATCACGAAGGCGACTGGCGACCGGGTGGCCGTCGAGGTCGCCGCCGCGGACGACACCGGCATCCAGTGGACGCTGCGCTACGAGCTGACCGTCGTGCACCGCGACCGCTAGTACGTCCGCGCAATCGAACCTGATCCAGTCGCCGCCGGAGGCCGGCCATGACACGCGCCGTCTCCTCCCACTCAGGGCGCCGC
>JBIOTP010000251.1:0-2491 GCA_044865965.1 Solirubrobacteraceae bacterium | reverse complement strand
CTGCTGGCCGCCGCCCTCGCCGTCAGCGCCGCCGGGTTCGCCCTGCTGTGGCCGGCCGGCGCGCCGGCGCCGGCGCTCGCGGGGCTGGCGATCGTGGGCCTCGGGATCGGCAACCTCTTCCCGCTCGGTCTCGCGGTGACGGTCGGGCTCGCCCCCGAGCGGGCGCAGCTCGCGAGCGGCCGCGCGGTGATGGCCGGCGCGGCGGCCGTGCTCCTCGCGCCCCTGACGGTCGGGACACTCGCCGACGCCACATCGCTGACCGCCGCCTTCGCCGTCGTCCCCGCGATGCTCGCGCTGGCCGCCGTCGGCCTGACGGCTGTGGTCCGCGTGGCACGGCGCACCGCCGTCGCCGGCGCTTGAATCGCGGCTGGCCACGGCCACACCAAGCTGGTACGGATAGGCCCGGATGGGAATCGAGGTGACCCTCGCACCCGACGTTGGCGCCACGCTGGACGCTCTGAGGGGGCCGGTGCGCGCACTCGTCGAGAGGGGACTGCGGCGGCTGCCGCGCAGCTCGCGCATCACCGGCCGCGACAGGGGCCGGAACACGACGACCGCGGTCGATCAGGTTGACGAACTCGCGCCGGAAGACGCGCGAGACCGCCTGCTCGACGCTCGAGGAGCGCCGCGTCGTCCCAGGCCTCCAGCAGGGCGACCGCCGCCTGGAACGGCTCGGCCGCGAGCAGCGGCATGGCCGACCGCCAGCGCTTCCCGCGCAGCGGCTCCAGCGAGAGGTCGAGCTCCTCGCGGCTCAACGCAGCCCGGCCAGCTCCTCGTAGAGCGCCCGCGCGGCGCGGGCGCCGAGCTCCAGGCTCGCCAGCCGGAACGACTCGTCGGGCGCGTGGAAGTTGTCGCCGGCCAGCGCGAAGCCGGACACCACGGTCGGGATGCCGCGCTCGGCGAACGCGGCGAGCACCGGCAGCGAGCCGCCCGAGCGGATCAGCGCAGGCTCGCGCCCCGCGGCGCGGGCCAGCGCGCGCCGCGCGGCCGCCAGCGCCGGGACCGCGGGGTCTGAGCGCGACGGCTCCGCACGCTCGCAGGTGATGCGCAGCTCCGCCAGCGGCGGCAGCCCCCCGCGCAGCAGGGCCTCCAGCGCGGGCGCGATCTCGGCCGAGCGCTGCCCGGGCGCGAGCCGCACCGAGAGGTCGGCGGCGGCGGTGGCCGGGACGATCGTGCGCGCCTCGCCGCCCTCGATGTGGTGGACGTCCACGGACGGCTCGGCGCACGTGCGCACGTAGAACTCGGCGGCCGCCGTGGCGTCGGCCGGGCGCGCGCCGGCGTCGCCGAGCATGGCGGCGCCCGGCGGCAGCTTCGCCCAGCTCGCGAGCTCCTCCGCGGACGGCGGCTCGACGCCCGCCCGCAGCGGCTCCGGCAGGCGTCCGTCCGGGCCGGGCAGGACCGCCGCCAGCGCGCCGTGCAGGGCATGGAACGCGTTCAGCGCGGCGCCGCCGAAGAAGCCGGAGTGGGCGGGACGCTCGCCGGTGCGCACCTCGACGTGCGCGGACACCAGGCCGCGGGTCGCGAGCGTCAGCGCCGGGGTCTCGGCGTCGACCATGCTCGTGTCGAACACGATCGCGCAGTCGGCCCCGCGCTCGTCGGCGGCCACCCAGCGCAGGACGCCGTCGTCGCCGGACTCCTCGCCGCCCTCGATCAGCACGCGGACGTGCACCGGCAGCGCGCCGGCGCCGGCCAGCGCGCACGCCTCGTGCAGCAGCGGGAGGAAGTTGCCCTTGTCGTCGCATGCCCCGCGCGCGTAGATCCGGCCGTCGCGCACGTCGGGCTCGAAGGGCGGCGTCGTCCACTGCTCGAGCTCGCCCGGATCCTGCACGTCGTAGTGCCCGTAGATCATCACCGTCGGCGCGCCGTCGCGCGCGGCGCGCAGCTCGCCGACCACGAGCGGGGCGCCGCCCGCCGTGGGCACGAGCCCGGCGGCGCCGCCCGCCGCCCGCACCCGCTGCGCGGCCCACTCCGCCGCGGCCTCGAGCGCCGCCTCGTCGCGCGCGCCCGCGGAGACCGACGGGATCCGCAGCCAGTCGAGCAGCTCGCTCAGAAGCTCAGCCACCGGTGATGACCGCGAGCGTGTCGCCCGGGGTGACCGCCGCGCCCTCGCGGATCGGCAGCTCGGCCACCGTGCCCGCCTTGTGCGCGGTGATCTCGTTCTCCATCTTCATCGCCTCGATGATGCAGATGAGCGCGCCCTCCTGCACCTCGGCGCCCTGTTCGACCATCACCTTGAAGATGTTGCCCTGGAGCGGCGAGGTGAGCGTGTCGCTACTGCCGCCGCCGCCGCCGGCGGCCCCCTTGCGCTCGCGCCGCGGAGCCGGGCGCACCGCGCCGTCGGGCGCGGCCGCCGCCGCGGGCGCCTCGCCGTGCACGGTCACCTCGAAGCGCTTGCCGGAGACCTCGACGACGTAGCCGCGCGCGACGAGCTCCGGCTCGTCCTTCTCGCGCTTCTCCGCCTTCGGGAACGCAAGCTGCTTGAGCCACTGGC
>JBIOTP010000250.1:0-2454 GCA_044865965.1 Solirubrobacteraceae bacterium | reverse complement strand
TCTGCACGCGGGCGGAGATCCGCGAGAGCGCGTCGGCGGCGCACGGGCCGGTGGGCGTGTATCCGGGGACGTGCCTGGGTTTGTCGGATGCCGAGCGCGCGGCGCGGCGCGCCGCGGGGCGCGTGCCTGCGCTGCGGGTGCGCGCCGGCGCGGCCGTCGTGCGCTTCGAGGATCGGCTCCTGGGCGCGCAGGCCGGCGTCGTGGACGACTTCGTGGTGCGCCGCAACGACCGCGCGTTCGCCTACAACCTGGCGGTCGTCGTCGACGACGCGGCGCAGGGGGTCGAGGAGGTCGTGCGTGGCGCCGACCTCGTCGACTCGACGCCGCGCCAGATCTGGCTCGCCCACACGCTCGGGTTTGCGGTCCCGTCGTACGCGCACGTGCCGCTGGTGCTCGGCGAGGACGGGCGCCGGCTCGCGAAGCGCCACGGCGCCGTGACGCTGCACGAGGTGCCGGCGGCGGACGCGGTGGCGTGGATGGCGTCCTCGCTCGGGCTGGCGGGCCGGACGGCGGCGGAGTTGCTCGAGGAGTTCGATCCCGCCGCGATCCCGCGCGAGCCGACGATCTTCATTCAGTAGGGTGCGTCGAGGTCCGGCTCGACCTGGACGGCGTCGAGGCGTGGGTTGCTGCCGCGCCCGTAGACTCACACGGTGATGGTCGGCCGCAAGGATGAGCGAGCCCGCCTGAAGGCGCTCCTCGACGCCGCGCGCGAAGGGCGCAGCGGAGCGCTGCTCCTGCACGGGCCACCGGGGATCGGCAAGACCGAGCTGCTGCGCTACGCCGTCGAGCAGGCCGCGGACTTCCGGCTGCTGCGCGCCCGCGGCATGGAGTCGGAGTCAGACATCCCGTTCGCGGGGTTGGCCGAGCTCGTCGCGCCGCTGCTCAGCCGCTTGGACGAGATCCCCGAGGTTCAGGCCTCGGCCCTGCGTGGCGCGTTGGCGCTCGCTCCGGCCACGCCCGGCGATCGCTTCACGGTCCCGGCGGCACTGCTGTCGCTGCTGGCGCTGGCCGCCGACGCGCGTCCGGTGCTGGTGATCGTCGACGACGCGCAGTGGCTCGACGAGCCGTCGCTCGAGGCGTTCCTGTTCGCCGGGCGCCGGTTGGGGCAGGAGGGCGTGGCGATCCTGGGTGCGATCCGCGACGGCGCGCCGCGGCTCGAGGTGCCGTGGCTGGAGCGGCTGCGGGTCGAGCCGCTGCCGGACTCCGACGCGCGGGCGCTGCTCGATTCCGCCGTCGCGCCCGGCGTCGCCGACCGGCTGATCGCGACCGCCGCCGGCAATCCGCTGGCGCTGCTCGAGATCCCGGGCCTCCTGTCGGCGGGCCAGCTGGCGGGGCGCGAGCCGCTCGAGGACCCGCTGCGGCCGGGGACGAACGTCGAGCGGGCGTTCGCGGCGGCCGTCGACGCGCTGCCGGAGGCCTCGCGGCGCGCGCTGCTCGTCGCCGCGGCCGCGAGCACGCGGCGGCTGGACGCGATCGGGCGCGGGCTGGCGTCGGCCGGGCTCGCTTTGCGTGACCTCGAGCCGGCGGAGGCGGCGCGGATCGTCACGCTGGCGGAGGGCGAGCTGGAGTTCCGCCACCCGCTGCTGCGCTCGACCGTTTACCACTCGGCGCCGCTGCCGGAGCGGCGCGCGGCGCACGCGGCGCTCGCCGGCGCCACGGACAGCGCCGAGCGGGCCTGGCACCTGGCGGCCTGCGCGGTCGCCCCGGATGAAGCGGTGGCGGCGGCGCTCGAACAGGCGGCGTTGGAGGCGCGCGGCCGTGGCGCGCACGCCACCGCGGCGCGCGACCTCGGCCGCGCCGCGCAGCTCACGCCGGAGGTGGAGCCGCGCGCCCGGCGCCTGCTCGCGGCCGCCGACGACTGCGTGCGCTGCGGCGAGGCCGAACGCGCCCGCGGGCTGCTCGACGAGGCCGCGTCGCTGACCGCCGATCCGCTGCTCGCGGCGGACGTCGAGCGCATGCGCGGGCACGTCGAGATGCGCCGCGGCTCGCCGGTCGCGGCCAACGAGCGGCTGGTGCGCGAGGCCGAGCGCGTGCGCCCGCGCGATCCGCGGCGGGCGGCGTCGATGTTCCTCGAGGCCTCGGTCGCTCACCTGATGACCGGCGACGTCGCTTCCTTGATCGCCACCGCCGAGCGCGCGCGGGCGCTGTCCGCGGGTGCCGAGCCGGCGGTGGAGCTGCTTGCCACGGCGCTCGTGGGCGAGGGCCGGATCGCGCTGGGCGACGTGGAGCAGGGCGTGGCCGAGCTGCGGGCCTGCGAGCCGTACCTGATGGAGGCCGACCCGCTCGGGATCGTCGAGATCGTCGGCATGGCCGCCTTCGCGTGGGTGTGGGTCGAGGACTGGGAGCGCGCCTCGCGTCTGCTCACGCGCGTGATCACCGCCGCGCGCGACGCGAGCGCGGTCACGGCGCTGATCCACCCGCTCGCGGTCCAGGCGCACCTCGATCTGCGCCGCG
>JBIOTP010000249.1:0-5748 GCA_044865965.1 Solirubrobacteraceae bacterium | reverse complement strand
AGCGAGCCCGTCCCGAAGATCGCGAAGCGCGTGCCCGGCCGCCGCTCGAGCACGAGCCGCGCCGCGGCCACGAACGTGTCCAGCCCCTTGACCGGCTCGAGCAGCGAGATCGTGCCCACCAGCTCGCCGCGCCGCAGCGGCGCCGCCGGCACGTCGACCCCGTTCGGCACCACGACGAGATCGCGCACGTCGTATCCGACCCGCTCGGCCAGCAGCTTCGCCATCGCGTGCGAGGGCGTGACGAGCACGTCCGTCCGCCGCGCCAGCCCGCGCTCGAGCCCCCGGTACGCCGCCCGCGCGCGCAGACCTGCCGGCGCGTCGCTCAGAAACGGCTCCGGAAGGCCGTGCAGCGTGTGCACCCGCGCCTCGCCACGTCGCCGCCCCACCCGCACCCACAGCCCGCTGCGGCGGTCGTGGGTATGGACCACGTCGACCCCCCGCACGAACCGCTGCACGCGCGCGGCGCCCACCGGATCGAACGGCCGCCGCAACGGAAGCGCCGCCGCCCGCGCGCCCACCGCGTCGAACCGCGCCGCCACGTCCGCATCCAGCGCCACCGCCCGCACCGACACGCCCAGCCGCGCCAGATCGCGCGCCAGCAGCACCGCATGCTCGAGCGGCCCCCCGCGGGAGATCGACGTGACGAGCGCGACGTTCACCGCTCGAGCGCGAGCACCGCAGCCAGCCCGCCGAGCAGCCATAGCGGCACCGACGTCTGCAGCGACAGGAAGTTCGCGGACACGATCGCGACAACCAAAGACGCCTGGACGGCGGCGGTGACCCGCAACCCATCCTGGTCCTCCAGCACGAGGAACCGTCTTCGCGCGCGCGACGTCAGCACCCATGAGCTCGCGATGAAGGCCAGGAACGCCAGCAGGGTCGGAATCCCGCCCTCCGCGAGCACCTCCAGGTACGCGTTGTGGACCACCGGGTTCTCGATGTTGAGCGGGTCGTTGCGGACGTAGTTGCGGCTCTCGATCCCGTAGCGCCCGGGTCCGACGCCCAGCAGCGGCTTGTCCGCGGCCATCGCCGCGGCGGCCTCCCAGTACGCCTTGCGCGACTCAACGTTTGCCGCCGCCACCTTGCTCTTGGCCGCGAGGCGCTCGTCGATCAGCGGCCGCCAGAGCGTGAAGGCGAGCAGGAGCACGCCCGCGATCATGAACAGCCCGGCGACCACGCCGCCGATTCGCGTGCGCCGCGTCGCCACCGCCCACAGCACGACCGCGCACGCGCCCATGAGCGCTCCGCGCGAGAGCGTCCCGAACAGGGCCAGCAGCAGCACGGCCGAGCACGCCGCCCACCACGCCCGCCAGCGCCGGTCGCGCAGCAGCAGGTAGACCGCGAACGGCAGCACCGACGCCACGAGGTACGCGAAGTCGTTGGCGTCGCCGATCGGGCCGGAGACGCGATCGACGTCGCCCTCGAGCAGCAGCACCACGCCATACAGCGCGGCCGCGGTCGAGGACAGCACCAGCACCCGCAGCAGCGCCGCCAGCTCCGCGCGCGAGCGGATCAGCTGGACGACGAGGAACGAGAACGCCGCGAACAACAGGTAGCGCAGCGTCTTGCTCAGCCCCGAGGCGACGTCGCCGGATGTCATCAGCGACAGCAGCACGAGCATCGTGAAGACGACGAGCGAGGGCAGCGTCGGCGGCAGCCGCACCTCCTCGTCGCGCGCCAGCGAGCGCAGCGCGTAGCCGATCAGCAGCAGCGCGCCGAGCAGCTTGATGATCGAGATCGTCTCGGTCGGGTAGCCGAGCATGTCGTCCCACGGGAACGCGGCGACCATCAAGAGCAGCAGCGCGCCGGCATTGAAGACGACGAATCCGAGCACCATCAGCACCGCCGCCGCGGCGAGCGCGTAGAGCGGCGCGAACGCGGTCGGGACCGCGACCGCTACCGCGATCAGCACGATCAGCGGCCACTCGGCGGCGCGGATGCCGACGCGACCGCTCACGGCGCGGCCGCCGCGAGGGTGGGTGGGCCCGATATCCGCGATTGGTCCCTCCGCAGTCGCTCGCCGGGCTCGCTCACACGGGCGCGGACTCGGGACTCGTGTAGTAGTAGCCGCCGGTCGCCTCGAGATCCTGCCCGGACTGGTTGAGCACGATGCCGAGCAGGCTCGCCTGCACGATCGAGAGCCGCTCGAGCGCGCTCTCGAGCGCGACCGGCTTGGCCGATCCGGCGGAGACGACGACGAGCACGCCGTCGCAGTGCGGGGCGATCAGCCGCGCGTCGGAGACGGGTAGGACCGGCGGCGAGTCGATCACGATCAGCGCGTCGAGTTCGCGCAGGCGGTCGACCAGCGACTCGAAGCGTACGTGCAGCATCTCGGTCGGATCCGGCGGCAGCGGACCGCTCGGGATCACCCACAGGTTCGGGAGGCCGCTCGGCTTGAGATCGATCTGCGGGCTGCGGACCGACAGCAGCGTCGAGAGCCCGGTCGAGTTGTCGACGCCGAAGATCCGGTGTTGCGTCGGGCGCCGCAGGTCGGCGTCGAGGATCACGGTGTCGATGCCGATCTGCGCCAGCGCCGTGCCGAGGTTGGCCACGACCGTCGACTTACCCTGCTCGGGGTCCGGGCTCGTGACCTCGATCACGCGCTTGCCCTCGGCCAGGAACTGCACGTTCGTGCGCAGCGCGCGGTAGCTCTCCTGCAGGCCGGTCATGCGGTCCTGGTTCCACACGAGCGAGGCGGGCTGGCGCTGCAGCGCGCGGTGGCGGGGCAGCCGGCCGACGACGGGCTTGTCGGTGATCTCGTGGATCTCCGCCGGGCTCTCGATCCGGCGCCGCAGGCGCTCCATCACGAGCGCGTAGGTGATGCCGGCCAACAGCCCGAGGATGGCGCCGATGGCGACGATCAGTGGCGGGCGCGGCTGCACGGGTGTCGTGGGCGCGATTGCCGGATCGATCGGGCTGACGCTGATCAGCGGGTTGTCCTTGATCGAGTCCTGAAACCCTTGAGCGGCGGCGCTCGCGGTGTCCTGCGCCTCGTTGGGCGTGGCCGCCGAGCCCGTGATGCGCAGGATGCCGGTCCCGCCGACGGTCGACGTATCCACCTCCCCGGGCAGTTTGCGGCCGAGGATCTGCTCCGCGCGGGAGCGGTTGACGCGCGACTTCGCGGTCTCGGCGTACGTACTCAGTAGCGCGCTCAGGTCGGTGGCGCTGATGAAGCCCTGGGTGCGGTCGATCTTCGGCGTCAGCGCCAGCGTCGCGGTCGCCTCGTAGCGCGGAGGCGTCACCAGCGCGAGCGCGGCGCTGAACGCGACCGTGAGCATGATCACGGCGATCACGCCGAACCGCCGCTTGCTCAGGATCGCGAGGAGCTCGTTGAGCTGCACCTAGGTTGTGATGGTAGGCACGAGTTGGCGATAGCAGCGTTCGTAGGCGTCCACCATCGCATCGGCAGAAAAGCGCTCGCGCACGAGCTTTGCGCCTGCCGCTCCCATGTTCGTTCGTTGCACGGGATCCTGCAGCAGTTCGCGCACCGCCGCGGCGAGCGAATCGGGATCGAAGCCGGCGATCCGGACGCCGTCGAGCTCGCGCACGCCCGAGACCGGGGTAGAGACCACCGGCGTGCCCGCTGCGAGCGCCTCCAGGACCGCGATCGACTGGCCCTCCCAATCCGAGGAGACGAGCAGCAGGTCGGCGCGCGCCAGCAACTCACGGGCGTCGCCGCGCGCGCCCAGGAACGTGACGTTGCCGCCGCCGTCGAGCTCGTCCCTCAGCGACCCGTCGCCCACGACCCAGAACCGTGCCTCCGGCACGCGCCGGGCAACCTCGAGGAAGCGGGGCACATTCTTCTGGGGCTCGAGGCGGCCCACGAAGAGCACGAGCGGTGGCCCGTCGGAGGGGACGTCGTCCCGCGGCGGGGCGGGCGCGATGCCGTTGTGGATCACCAGCGGGCGTGCGGGCGCGAACGCGGGCAGCAGCCCTTCGGAGACGAGGACGACCTGGTCGGCGGCGCGCGTCAACAGCCGCGCCGCGCCCGGGCGGTCCTCCTCGGCGGCGCCGTGGTGCGTGGCGAGCAGCGGCGGGCGCCGCGGGCCGCGGGCGAGCCGGAGCGAGGCGCCGGCGATCAGCGTCGCCTTGGCGTTGTGCGCGTGCACGACGTGCGGCCGCCACGCGCGCACGAATCCGGCCTGGCGCACGGTCCATTCGATGACACCCAGCGGCGAGCGCCCGCGCTCGGGCAGGAGGAGCCGCCGGACGCCTGTGAGCTCGGCGTCGAGCGGCCCCGGAGCGCCGGACACGGCCACCTCATGCCCGCGCGCGCGCAGACCCGCCGCGAGGCTCGAGACGACGCGCTCGGCCCCCCCGAGGCCCATGCCCGGGCTCGCGAGCAGGATCTTCACGCGGCAGCAGGCTACAGCCGGGCGGATGAGTGCCGACCACCGGAGTGATGGTGCCGTCCCGCCTGATCGGATTCCTCGCGCTGCTCGCAGCCGCGCTCGTGCCCGCCGTCGCCGCGGCGGCGGCGGCGGGCTCGGTGACGCTCGTGCGCGCCGCCGGCACGTCCGGCGACGCGGCGTGGGCGGGCGCGCACATCTGGCGCATGCACGGCGCGACGCCGTGGGACGTCAACAGCTGGGTCCGCCGTAGCGCCTACGCGCTCGACGCGGCGACCGCCACGACGCACCCCGAGTGGGTGCTCAAGGACGCGTTCGGCAACCGCGTCTACCTCGGCTCGAGCTTCGCCGCCGACTTCGGCAATCCCGCGTACCGCGCGTGGTGGATCGGCCAGGCCGGCGCGCAGTCGGCCGGGCTGCGCGGCCTCTACGTCGACGACGTCTCGATGGAGCGGCGCGTCTACACCGCGGCCGGCTACCTGACGCGCGCCCGTGACCCGCGCACCGGCGCGACGCTGAGCGAGGCGAACTGGCAGCGCTACATGGCGGACTTCATGGTCGAGTTGCGCGCCGCGCTCCCGGCCGCCGAGATCGTCCACGACGTGCTCTGGCACAAGGGCGACACGCGCGCCAACATCGTCCGCGAGCTCGGCGCCGCCGACGTGCTCGCCCTTGAGGAGGGCTTCAACGACGCCGCGGTCCTCACCTACGGGTGGGAGACGCTCGCGCGCTGGATCGAGCGCCGGCAGGCCGCCGGGCGCCGTGTGATCCTCGACGGCGCCGCCGAGAGCCCGGCGGCGCGCGTGTACGGGCTCGGCACCTCGCTGCTGCTCGACACCGGCGGGATCGCGCTCGGCAACGACGGCTGGACGGCGCCGGACCGCTACTGGAGCGGCTACGACGTCAAGCTCGGCGCCCCGGCCTCGAGCCGCACGTGGTGGAACAACGTCTGGCGCCGCGACTTCGCCCAGGGCATCGTCCTCGTCAACCCCGCGGGCGCGCCGACGCGCACGGTCGCGATCGGGTCCGGCTTCGCGGACCTGGACGGCGTCGTGCGCACCGACGTGACACTGCCGGCAGCCTCCGCGGCCGTGCTCGTGCGCGTGCCGGCCCCGCCCCCGACGCCCACGCCCACGCCGGTCACGACCCCTGAGCCGGTCGTCGCGGTTCCGGTCGCCACGCCCACGCCGGCGCCGCGCAGGCCCGTGAGCCGCGTCAGCGCCCATATCGCGGGCGCCGCCCAGCCGAAGCAGACGAGGACGACCGTCACCCTCTCGCGTCTCAGCGTCTCGGGCAAGGTGTCCGGCGCAGTGAGCGGCTCCGTGCGCGTCCACGTGCAGCGCAAGCGCGGCAAGGGCTGGCTGACCGTCCGCCGCGTCAAGCCGTCCGTGTCCAGGCG
>JBIOTP010000248.1:0-2421 GCA_044865965.1 Solirubrobacteraceae bacterium | reverse complement strand
GCGGCCGTTCTGCGGCGGCTGCACGCGCGCCCGGCTGTCGGCCGAGGGCAAGCTGTTCACCTGCCTGTTCGCCGTCGCAGGCCACGACCTGCGCGCGCTGCTGCGCGGCGGTGCCTCCGATGCGGAGCTCTCCGCGGCGATCGGCGGGATCTGGCGGGTGCGCGAGGACCGTTACTCGGAGCTGCGCACGGCCGCGACAGCCGGCCTGCCCAAGGTCGAGATGTCCTACATCGGCGGGTAGGCCACTCGGCCGGGTCCTGCGCCGACTCGGGCCATGCGCGACGCATCGCCGCGAAGTCTTCCCAGGGATCGACGTCGCGCGGAAGCGGCGCGCATGCCCCGCTCGGTCCGGACCCGCTCGGTCCGGACCTCTCGGGCCCGCGGTCCATGAGCTCCGCGACGGATGTTCGGCCTGCCAGCGGTGGTCGGTGCTGTGCACGGGAACTCGAGGGACTCCCCACGCGCGGTCGAGCTGGCCGGCAATCTCGACGCCCAGGCCGGCGTAGCCCGGGGGCGTACGAGTCAGACGCCGTCGGCGAGCGCGTCCCAGAGCCGCAGCTCGTAGGCATGGAGGAGGCGAGCGGCGCGGCGGGCTTCGGCGCGCTCGTCGCTCACGTCGAGGCCCGCCTGGTTCACGGCGAGTGCGCTCCCGGAACGCGGGCGGTGGCGTGGCGAAGAACTCGAAGAGGGCGACCGCTTCGTCCCCCTCCCCGTGGCGTTGGCCGCCGCTACTTCTTGGCGGTCTCGAAGTAGGGGTTCGTGCCGCTCTGATGGTCGGTCACGTCCACCACGCTGGTGATCTCCGGCACGGCCTGGATGATGGTCGTCTCGATCCCGTGGCTGAGCGTGACGGTGGCCATCGCGCAGCCCTGACAGCCGCCACCCAGCCTGAGGTACGCGGTTCCCTGCTCGACGGCCACGAGCTCGGCGCGGCCGCCGTGCGCGGCGATCGAGGGGTTCACCTGCTGGTCAAGCACCTGGATCACGCGCTGGGCCACGTCGCCGCTCAGGTCGGCGGGCGGTGGCGCGCCGATCGCTGGGCTCGGCGTGTTGGGGTTGTCTACGCGCAGGCCGCTGGTGCCGAACGGGTCGTCCAGCCAGTCGATCGTCGCGCCGCGGACCTTGTCGAAGTCGCACTCGGGGACCACGATCGCGAGGTCGCGGTGGCGGACGATGGCGTCGTGGGGCGCCGCCGCGTCGAGCGGCTTGAGCGAGATGCTGCAGGTCCACTGGTTGGCGGAGGTGCCGGTCACCTCGATCCACATCGCCTGGCGCTCGGGCTCGGCAACCTGGAGCAGGAAGCCCATGACCTTGTCGTAGGCGGCGTTGGTCATGTCGAGCCACCGCTCGCCGGAGGTCTGATCGTCGGCGCTCATCGGTCCCGACCTATGCTAACGGTGTGGCTCGTGTGCTCCTTCTGCTGCCGACGGCCACCTACCGGGCGGCCGACTTCCTCACCGCCGCCCGGGCGCTCGGGGCCGAGGTCGTGGTGGCGTCCGACCGGCGGCTCGTGTCGATCGGCGACACCCAGTTGACGCTCGACCTGTGCCGGCCGGAGGTGGCCGCGGAAGCGATCGCGGCGGTGGCGGCGCAGAGGCCGCTGGACGCGGTGGTGGCCGTTGACGACCAGGGAGTGCGCGTGGCCGCGCTCGCGGCCGAGCGGCTGGGGCTCTCGGGCAACCCGCTGGAAGCCGCGGCCGCGACGCGCGACAAGGCTGCGATGCGGCGCGCGCTCGCCGCCGCCGGAGTGCCGCAGCCCGAGCATTGCACGGTCGGCCCGAGCGACGACTAGGCGGCGGTCGCCGCCGAGGTTGGGCTGCCCTGCGTCGTAAAGCCCGTGTCGCTGTCGGCGAGCCGCGGCGTGATCCGGGCGGATGATTCGCGGGCGGCGGCGGCGGCCGCCGCGCGGGTTCGCGCGATCCTCGCCGAGGCCGGGGAGGACCCGGAGGGGCCGCTGCTGATTGAGCGCTACGTGCCGGGCGCCGAGGTGGCCGTTGAGGGTCTCCTGCGTGCCGGCGCGCTCGAGCCGCTCGCGATCTTCGACAAGCCGGACGCGCTCGAGGGCCCGTACTTCGAGGAGACGATCTTCACCACGCCGTCGCGGCTGCCGGGCGAGATCGTCGCGGCCGTGACCCGCATCACCGCGGATGCCTGCGCGGCGCTCGGGCTGCGCGAGGGCCCCGTCCACGCGGAGCTGCGCGTGCACAGCGGGCACGTGTGGATCCTCGAGCTCGCGGCGCGCTCGATCGGCGGGCTGTGCTCGCGCTCGCTTCGCTTCGGCGTCGGTGTGAGCCTCGAGGAGGTGATCCTGCGCCACGCGCTCGGGCTGCCGCTCGGCGACCTCCGCCGCGAGGCGGCGGCGTCGGGCGTGATGATGCTGCCGATCCCGCGCGCGGGCGTACTGCGGGAGGTGCGCGGCCA
>JBIOTP010000247.1:0-6484 GCA_044865965.1 Solirubrobacteraceae bacterium | reverse complement strand
ACCTCGTCGGAGATGTAGAGGCCGCGGAACGGGTCGCCCGGGTCAGGGTCGGAGCCCGCCACGCGCTCGACCGCCGTCATCACGCGGCGGTCGATGAAGCCGAACGAGATCGTCGGCGCGGCGGGCGGTTCCTGCTCTTCGACGGCGTCCGTCACGCGATCTCGTCGGCGACGCCGTCCGCCTCGCGCTCCATCGCGTCGCCCGGCTGCGAGACGGTGAGCGGGCCGCTCGTCGGCGCGCCGCGCTGCTGCACGACATGGGCGAGCTCGTGGGCGATCAGCTTGTCGCCGTCGGACGTGTTCGGCTGGTACTGGCCCTTGGCGAAGTAGACGTCGGTGCCGGTGGCGAACGCGCGGGCGGACACGGCATGGTTGAGGTTGTGCGCCCGGTCGTCGGTGTGCACACGCACGTCCGAGAGGTCGCCGAGCGACGGCGACATCTTGGCGGCCACGTTCTGGTCGAGCGAGGAGCCGCTGCCGCGCGAGTTGTTGATCGTCGACTGGACCTCGGGATGCACCTCGCCCGAAGCCATGATGCCGGCGCCCTGGGAGCGGCCGATCGCGTTGCCGAAGGCGCGGTTGCCGACGCCGGACACCAGCTCCTTCAGCGGGGCGGCGACGTCTTCGGTCTCGGGCTTGTGTTCTAGCGCTCGCGGCTTTTCGTGATCTGCGATGCGCTCTGGATCGTGCGCGCTCATGTCCGGGCGAGGATACGGGCGCGCCGAGTGCGCGCGCAAGGGGGCTGACCGCCTTGTCCCGTTCGGCTGCCCGTTCGCGCGCGTTGGTGGGGGTGGCCCCCGCTGTCCGGGCGCGGACGTCCCGATCGGAGGCGGCGCCTTGTATCTTTGACCACCGGATGGCGAGCGGTGGTGAGAGCCAGCAGCGGGCCTCGGTGCTCGAGATCGTCGGGGCCTGGCTCGGCGTCTGGACGCCGCCGCGCGATCGCCGGGTCCCCCCGGTGCCGTGGCGCGCGCTGGCGATCGGCGCCGCGCTGACTGCCGCCGTCGTGGCGGGGGCGCTCGCGGTCCTCGTCCCGCGGATCGACGCCGGCAAGGCCGAGCGGGCGGCGCGCGACCGGGCGGAGCGGGCCGTGCGCGACGCGGCCGCGCGCCGCGAGTCGATCCGCCGCCAGCGGCCGCGCCACGCCTCCGCGCCCGACCTGCGTCCGCGTGCCGGGGCGAGCCCGGCCGCCGTGCAGGCGGCGCGCGACGCGCTCGTCGTGCGCCTGCAGGGCGCGATCCTCGCCGACGCGCGGGCCCGCGCGGCGACCGGCGAGATGCGCCACGTGGCCGGCCCCGCGCGCTGCTCACCCACGTCCGGGACCCGCACCGACGGCCCGCTCGGCGCCTACGACTGCTTCGCGATCACGAGCGTCATCCCGGCGTCCGAGCGCAACGTCGAGGGCACGATCGGCTACCCGTTCCGCGCGATCCTCGACTTCCGCACGTTCTCGTACACGTGGTGCAGGACCGAGCAGATCCCCGGCGAGCAGAGCATCCCGGACCCGCGCAAGGTCGTCGCCCTGCCGGACGCCTGCCGCGTGCCGGAGGCCGCGCGCAAGTAAGGGGTTGAACGGATTACATAGGCGAGCTATATTGCTTGCCTATGGAATCCCTCGCCGAAGAGCTCTACCCCCGCCTGACCGCGCTGTGGCGGATGCTCGCGCGGCGCGGGCCCGGCGAGCTGAGCCGCACCGCGGGCTCCGTGCTCGCGACGCTGAGCGAGGGGCCGCGGCGCGTGACCGAGCTGGCGGTCTCCGAGGCGGTGGCGCAGCCGACGATGACGACGCTCGTGGGACGGCTGGAGCGCGACGGGCTGGTCGCCCGCGGCGCCGACCCCGCCGATGCGCGCGCGGTCCGCGTCTGCATCACCGCTGAGGGCCGCGAGCGCCTGGGCGGCATGCGCGCGGCCCGCATGGCGGCGCTCGCCGCGCAGCTGCGCGCGCTGGATCCCGCCGAGCGCGCCGCGCTCGAGGCCGCGCTCCCCGCACTGGACAAGCTGATCGAAGGACAGAGATGACACACGAGACGAGCATCCTCAAGCAGCCGAAGGCGGTCTGGGCGGTCGCCTTCGCCTGCGTGGTCGCGTTCATGGGCATCGGGCTCGTCGACCCGATCCTCCCGGCGCTCGCCACGCAGCTCGACGCCTCGCCGAGCCAGGTGGAGCTGCTGTTCACGAGCTACTTCGCGATCACGGGCGTCTCGATGCTCGTCACCGGGTTCGTGTCGAGCCGCATCGGCCCGCGCCGCACGCTGCTCGGCGGCCTCGCGCTGGTCGTCGCGTTCAGCGCGCTCGCCGGCGCCTCCGGGGGCGTCGGCGAGATCGTCGGCTTCCGCGCCGGCTGGGGCCTCGGCAATGCGCTGTTCATCGCCACCGCGCTCGCCGTGATCATCGGCAGCGCCAGCGGCGGCGTCGGCGGCGCGATCATCCTCTACGAGGCCGCGCTCGGCCTCGGCATCGCGTCCGGGCCGCTGCTCGGCGGGCTGCTCGGCGGCATCTCCTGGCGGGGCCCGTTCTTCGGCACCGCCGCGCTGATGGCGATCGGCTGCGTCGCGATCGCCGTGCTGCTCGAGCCGCAGCCGGCGCCGGCCCGGCGGGTGTCGCTCGGCGACCCGCTGAAGGCGCTGCGCCACCGCGGGCTGCTGGTCGCGGGCCTCGTCGCCCTGTTCTACAACTTCGGCTTCTTCACGCTGCTGGCCTACACGCCGTTCCCGCTGAAGATGGGCGCGCATGCGCTGGGGCTGGTGTTCTTCGGCTGGGGCGTGATGGTGGCGCTGACGTCGGTGTTCGCGGCGCCGCGGGTCAAGCGCCGCCTCGGCGTCGTGGGGAGCCTGGCCGCGATGTACGCGGCGCTCGCCGCGATCCTCGTCGTCATGGGCTTGGGCGAGGGCTCGCCGGCGGTGCTGGCGGTGGCGGTCATCGTCGCCGGCGGCTTCCTCGGCGTCGTCAACACCGTGCTCACCGAGGCGGTCATGAAGGTCGCGCCGGTGGAGCGCCCGATCGCCTCGGCGTCCTACTCGTTCGTGCGCTTCGCGGGCGGCGCGGTCGCGCCGTGGCTGGCCGGCAAGCTCGCCGAGTGGGTGGCGCCGGAGGCGCCGTTCTTCGCGGGCGCGGTCGCGGTGGGCGCGGCGCTGGTGGTGCTCGTGGCGGGCCGCCGGTACATGGCCGAGGCGGTCACGGTCGAGCGGGCGCGGGTGGGCGCGGCCGTGCCGGTTCCCGCGGCCGCTTGATGGTCCGGGCGAACTGCTTGCAAGTGAGGAGGGAGCCTGAAGTGGCTCGGCGGGAATCGATCATCGCCGCGTGGGGGGTGACGTAACGGGGTGTCGGTATGCGACACGTAGTTGCGCCACCCCCCTCCGCCCTCGGGCGAGCGTGATCGATCGCGCGCGAGGATGAGGGACTTGCCGCGTTATCGAACCGGCCCGATCACCGCGAGGCGCCGCGCCGGTTCGGGCTCCCCTTCACCTGCAAGCAGTTCGCCGGACCTGCCCCGCGGCCGCACCCCAAAGAGGAATCCCAACCGGCCCGCCGAACCCGGGTTGAGCCATGGTTCGTCCCCACCCCGAACGGAGCGCCACGTGACCGGCCAGGCCAAGGTGATCGCCTTCGCCAACCAGAAGGGCGGCGTCGCGAAGACGACGACGACGCTGAACCTCGCGGCGGCGTTCGCGGAGGAGGGGCACCGCGTCCTGTGCGTGGACATGGATCCGCAGGGGAACCTGACCATGTCGCAGGGAATCGATCCCGAGACGCTGGACCAGTCGATGTTCGACGTCCTGGTCCACGACCTGCCGATCCGCGACGTGATCTACGGCTGCGAGGTGGACATCGCGGTCGCGTCGATCGACCTCGCCGGGGCGGAGATCGCGATGTCGATGAAGATCGGCCGCGAGCGCTCGCTGGACAAGGCGCTGCGCGCAGTTCGCGGTGATTACGACTTCGTCTGCATCGATACGCCGCCGTCTCTGGGACTCTTGACGGTCAATGCGCTCACGGCCGCCGACAAGGTGATCGTCCCCGTCCAGTGCGAGTATCTGTCGATGCGCGGGCTGCTCCAGCTCCAGCACACCCTCTCGATGATCAGGGAGAACCTGAATCCGAGCGTCGACATCGCCGGGATCCTCCCGACGATGGTTGATACGCGCACGCTGCACGCCAAGGAGGCGATAGAGATCCTCGAGGAGAGCTTCGGGGACCGGGTGTTCGGGGCGCGCATCAAGAAGACCGTCCGCTTCGCGGAGGCGCCCGTGAAGGGGATGTCCGTCCTGAAGTACGACCCCACCGGGTCGGCGGCTGACGCGTATCGCCGCCTGGCGAAGGAGGTGCTGTCGAATGGGTAGCGGCAAGCGGGCGAGCATGAGGGAAGGGCCGCTGGCCGCCCTGTTCCGGCGCACGGAGACCGAGGGCCTGGAGCCGCAGGCCGCGCCGCCGCAGGGCGAGCAGCCGCAGCAGCCGCCCGCCCAGTCGCTTCCACCCACCCACCCCCAACCCGGCCCGCCCACCCAGCCGACCGAGCCGCCGCCCGCCACCGCCGCCGGCGGGCCGCCGCCGCGCCCCGCCCCGACGCCGCAGGAGCGGCTCCGCCACGCCTTCTCGACCGACGTCCCGGGCGACATGATGGCGCCGCCCGACGACCCGCCCGAACGCGCCGTCCCACCGCCGTCGCCGGCCGACTACCGGTGGTCCGCGCCGGCCGAGGAGCGCGTCGGCAACCCGCAGATCCGCGTGCTCGGCGTCGGCGGCGGCGGCGTCAACGCGGTCAACCGGATGATCGAGGCCGAGGTCGCCGGCGTCGAGTTCATCGCGCTCAACACGGATGCGCAGTCGCTCCAGCAGTCGGCCGCGCACGTGACGCTGTAGATCGGCGCCGACGTCACCCGCGGGCTCGGCTCCGGCGCGGACCCGGAGCGCGGGCACCACGCGGCGATGGACGACTACGACCGGATCAAGTCCCTGCTCAAGGGCTCGGACATGGTCTTCATCACCGCCGGCGAGGGCGGCGGCACCGGAACGGGCGCCGCGCCGATCGTCGCGCGCATCGCGCGGGAGGTCGGCGCGCTCACCGTCGGCATCGTCACCAAGCCGTTCGGGTTCGAGGGCTCGCGCCGCGCGCAGGCCGCCGAGGAGGGGATCCAGGCGCTGTCGGACGAGGTCGACACGCTGATCGTCGTGCCCAACAACCGGCTGCTGTCGGTGCTCGACAAGCAGACGTCGATGGTGGAGGCGTTCCGCGTCGCCGACGACGTGCTGCGCCAGGGCGTCCAGGGCATCTCCGACCTGATCACGCTCCCCGGCCTGATCAACCTCGACTTCGCCGACGTGCGAACGATCATGTCCGACGCCGGCAGCGCCCTGCTCGGCATCGGCATGGGCACGGGCGAGAAGCGCGCGGTGGAGGCGGCGGCCCAGGCGACGTCCTCGCCGCTGCTCGAGACGACGCTCGAGGGCGCGCGGGCGATCCTGCTCTCGATCACCGGCGGCCGCGACCTCTCGCTGTGGGAGGTCAACGAGGCGGCGCACGCGGTCCAGGAGGCGGCGCACCCGGAGGCCAACATCATCTTCGGCGCGATGCTCGACGAGAAGCTCGAGGACGAGGTCTGGATCACCGTGGTGGCGACCGGCTACGGCGAGCCGCCGCGGCGTGAGCGCGAGGCGCTCCGCGAGCCGGCCGGCGAGCCCCGTATCACGCGCGCGCGTGAGACGGTGCGGACGGCGCGCGGCACGGACGTCGACGTGCCCGAGTTCATCCCCAGGTTCTGACGCGGGTGGCCGCGGCCGGCCCCGACCACTAGTGGCCGAGCGCGGCGTCGTCGCGGCCGGCCATCCGCTGACCGCGCGCGCCGGCGCCGACGCGCTCGGCGCCGGCGGCAACGCGGTGGACGCCGCGCTGGCAGCGATGCTGACGGCGTTCGTCGCCGAGCCACTGCTGACCGGGCTCGGCGCCGGCGGCTACATGCTGGTCGCGCCGCCGGGCGGCGATCCGGTGCTGCTGGACTTCTTCGTCGAGGCGCCGGGCCGCGACGCGCCGCCCGACGCGCGCACGCCGCTCGACGCGGTCGTCGTGGACTTCGGCGACGCCGTACAGGTGTTCCACATTGGCGCGTCCTCGTGCGGCGTCTACGGCATGCCGGCGGGGGTCGCGGCCGCGGCCGAGCGCTTCGCCAGCATGCCGCTCCCCGCGCTCGCGGCGCCCGCGGCCACGCTCGCGCGCCGCGGCGTGACGATCAACCAGGAGCAGGCCTACCTCTTCAAGATCCTCGAGCCGATCGCCGCCGCGACACCCGAGGCGCGTGCGACCTACTGCCCGCAGGGGCGCGTGCCGCTCCAGGGCGACGTGCTGCGCGACCCGGAGCTCGCGGAGGCCATCGAGCGCCTCGCCGCCGAGGGCGCCGCGCCGTTCTACACGGGCGAGATCGGCGCCACCGTCTCGGACTGGGTGACCGGGCGCGGCGGCGCGCTCACGCGCGCCGACCTCGCCGCCTACG
>JBIOTP010000246.1:0-12901 GCA_044865965.1 Solirubrobacteraceae bacterium | reverse complement strand
CCGCCTCGTCGGCGAGCACCGCCAGCTTCGGCCGGTCGCCGGCGTCGGCCGCGGCCTGGACCTCCTCCCTGAATCCTCCGGGCACGGGCCGCAGGTCGTCGAGGTCGGTGGGTCGTGCGCCCGGGAGCAGCATGAAAACCGGGCTGTCAGGGCCCGCGCTACGCATGGAGGCCTCGATCGTCCGCCGCAGCGCATCGACCGCCGCGCCGGGGTCGGCGGCGTCATAGGCGACGCAGCGGTCCGTGCGGAGGTCGAACGGGACGTCGTTCGCCTCAGCCCGGATCAGCACCGTCATGCGGTCGCGCAGCGCGTGCCGGACACCGAGCTCGTAATAGACGCTGGCGTTGTGGGTCGAGATGTCCGCGATGACGAGGTCGGCCGCCAGGAGCCGCTCGACCATGTCCAGCCTGAGGTTGCCACGCGCGGCGATCTCGCTGGTCGTCCTGGCGCGGATGTCGAGCGAAGCGAGCACGGGCTCGATCAGCTGCGACTCGACCCGGTCGAAGTCGATCCCCTGCTTCGTCCCGAACGGCCGGATGATCAAGGCAACCATACGCCGTCCCGATGTTGGCTGAATCCGCTCGCCGCTGCGCCGGCGCGGTTCGTCAGGTCCGGGTCAGCCGGGCGGAGCGATTCACGGCATCGCCCGCTGCGGCTCGGCGGGCGGCGGCTCGACCGCAGCCTCTTCGGGCGCCGGCTCGACCTCGGACGCCTCCGGCGGCACGCCACCTCCGCCCCCGCTCGGCCGCCCGTTGTCCGCGGCCGTTCCCGGCGGGAGCTGCGCCGCAACCCACCCGGAGCGCTCGGTCGAGAGCAGTCCCTCGACGCGTTCGGCGAGCAGCCGCTTCGGGTTGGCCGCTCGGGCGTACGGTCCGGCGTGCGCGTCGTACAAATGCTGCTCGGAATTCAGCCCTTCGGCGGTGTTGCGGTAGTTGGCCCAGTTCTGCTGCCATCCGAACAGCGCCTGCACGCCTTCGAGGATCAGGATCAGCGCGCCGAGCAGGGCGGTGATGACGGCGCCGGCGTCCGCGGTCGCAGCGACCGGCACCGCCGCCGCGACGATCAGCTGCAGCACCTTAGCGACCCGGAAGTTCCTCTGGCTGCGGCGCGCGGTCTTCTCGTAGTACTCGAGCTGGCTCCGGACCCGTTCGAGCGTCGGATCGATGGAGGGGTCGGCCATCAGTCTCCTGTCGTTTCCTTGAAGTATCCGTGCAGGTCTCTCCGATCCCGCGGGTGCCGTCAAGGGTGTCCCGCCGGCGGGACGAGCGATCGCTCGCGCCGCTCCGTTCGGAGCGAGGGCTCGCGGCACGGTGCGAGGCTACTTGCGCTGCGCGGCGCGATGCAAGTTCGCCGCGTGACCGCGCCGGCGTCGCCTCCTCCCGGCCGACGACGGCCGGCGCGGTCACCGCACGTGGTCCTGCACGGCTTGCAGAAGCGAGCGCGCGGTGAGCTCATCCAGCCGCCGGTGCACCGGGTGCACGGCGTAGATGTCGCCGCGGGCCGAATCGGTGCCGAGGTTCAGAAACGCGAGCGGCGGGCGCCGCTTGAGCGCGTCCTGCCACAGCGTCTCCATCTCCTCGTCCGCGATCGCGCAGATCACGAGGTCGGCGTCCGAGCGCTCGAAGTCGGTGCCGATGTCAGCGCTGCGGGAGATGCGCGCGACGATCTCCACGTTCGGCACGTCGCGGACGAGCACGCTCAGGATGTCGTCCACCATCGTGGGCAGGTCGCAGAGCGCGATCCTGATGTGCCGCTCCGCGTCGCGAGGGCTCACGAGCGTCAACTGTGGTGACGCGTGCGCGGGCTCGCAATGGATCGAAGGGTTCGACTTCGCCGCTCCCGGCTGATTGCCTTCACCGGGGGCTTCAGGATACGTTCGCCTGCGGTCGGCGCTGAACGGACATCGCGAGGCAGCAGAGCAAGATCATGCATCGGCATGACGATGCGCGTGGGGTCCGGGACGAGCACGTCCCGGGCGTTTTCATCATCACCCCGATCAAGCTGTACCGGGACGGCATCGCACATTTTCTCGGTTCTTCGGGACGAGTCCGCGTGCTCGGAACCGCCGACGAGGACTCGGACGCGATCCGGCTCGCGCTCGAGCTGATGCCCAACGTGATCCTGCTCGACATGGCGCTCGACGACAGCCGCGCGACCGCGAAGGCGCTGCGCCGGGCCGTGCCGCGCGCGCCGATCGTCGCGCTCGCCGTCCCCGAGTCCGAGGAGGGCTACGTCGTCAGCTGCGCGGAGGCCGGGATCTCCGCGTACGTCGCGCGCGAGGGCTCGCTCGAGGACCTGCTCGCGACGGTGATCCGGGCCGCGAACGGGGAGACGGTGTGCTCGCCGCGGATCGCCGCGAGCCTGTTCCACCGCGTCGCCGCGCTCGCGTCGCTGCAGGAGCAGTCGGTGGCGGCGGTGCGGACGGCGGCCCAGCTCACGGCACGCGAGGCCGAGGTGATCGCGCTGATCGACGACGGGCTGTCCAACCAGCAGATCGCCCGCAGGCTGTGCATCGAAGTGGCGACGGTCAAGAACCACGTGCACTCGATCCTCGAGAAGCTCAACGCGAGCTCGCGCACCGAGGCCGCCGCGAGAGCGCGCAAGCTCGCGTGGGGCCAGCCCGCCTGAATCGGACGATCCATCGCCGGCGCCGCCCGGTCGCCGCGGCGTTGCACCGGGATCGCAGTTGGATCTCATGATCCATTGCCGCGCGGCGGCATCCGCAAGAGACTCGCCGGCGGGCGTGGGCCGGATGGGCCGACGACACCAAGTGCGGACCCGGAGGTACCAGTGACGATCACCTACTCCCTGGACGCCGCTGCCGCTCCGCAGCCGGCTTCGCCCGTGCCCGCGGCGCCGCCGCCGGCGATCGTCGCCAACCGGCGGCGGCTGGACAACCGTTTCCCCGTCCTCGGGTTCAACATCCGCACCTTCGGGCGCCCGTACTTCGAGGTGCTGCTCGCGACCGAGCGAGCGCTCTTCGACCCGGCCAACGCCGGCCGCCGCAGCCCGTCGAACTTCTACGCCGGCCGCCAGGACGGAGGGCTCGGACGCGCGGGCGCCGACGACACCGCCTACATCGTCCCCGCCGCGGTCCTGCGGCGCTTCGCGGACGCGCGCCCGCGCCCGGCGGAGATCTTCTTCACCGTCGCCGCCTACGAAACACCAGACGGTCCGCCGACGCTCGCGCAGTCGCCGCAGATCCTGGCCTCGACCGCGCCGTCCGTGCTGCTCGGCGCCGACTTCCAGGCCCACACCATGGCCGTCGTGCTCGGCGTGCCGGCCGAGAAGCTGCGCCCGCCGGCGGCGCCGGAGACCGAGGTGGCGGCCCTCGCCACGGCGCCCGAGGGCCCCGAGCTCGACGACGACGGCTATCCGGTCGTGGCCGCCCAGAGCTGGTCCTCCGAGGCCGAAGAGGCGCTCGCCTGGATGGACGAGCCCGAGGCGCTGTCGCTGGACGCCGAGGACGAGATCGTCGACGACCCGCTTCCCGCCGCGGCCGAGTGGGATGCGGCCTATTCCGACCAGGACGAGGCCGGCTACGACGACGGCTACGGCCTGGCCGAGGAGGGCTACGACGAGCCGCAGCCCGAAGCCGCCGCCCAGGACTACGACGACGACGAGCTCGCCGAGCCATACGAGGAGGCGGAGGCGGTCGCCTACGAGGACGGCTACGAGGACGACCCGGCCGCGTGGGCCGACGCCGCCGAGAGCGTGTTCCCGGAGGGCGCGGCCGAGCCGGCGACGCTCGAGGACGACGAGCAGGAGCTCACCGAGGCCGAGAGCTACGACGACCTCTACGAGGAGGAGCAGGCCGTCCATCAGACCGGTGCCAACGGCAACGGAGCCGTCGCCGCGCCGGCCGTGGCGCGACCGCTGGACATCCCGGCGCAGATCGCGATCGTGACGAAGCTCGGGCGCGCGTTCGAGACGCCGGAGGGCTTCACCGCCGCCGCGCTCGACCCGCGCGTGGGCCTGCGCGCCGGGTTCGCCGGCTTCCACGGCCGCGCGCTCGAGCACCTGCTGCGACTCATGCGCCGGCGCGACGCCGCGACCTACCGGACCGTGTTCGGCACCGATGCCGAGTCGCTGCCGCCGACGGAGGCGTCAGCCGCGCGGCTGCGCACGGCGGGCGCGCATCCGCCGTTCCAGGCCGCCCAGAACGAGCTGGCCGTGCGCGCCTTCCTGGAGCCGATGCTCGCGCTCGCGGCCGGCTTCGGCCTCGACACGGAGCGCGCGCTGGCGATGGCCGTCGACCGCGCGATGCAGATGGGCCCGCGCGCGGCGCGCGCCTGGCTCGCCGCCGCGATCGGGCCGCTGCGCACCGACGCGCAGCGCCAGCAGGCGCTCGGCGCGCTCGGCTTCCCGGGCGTGGCCGAATTCCAGCGCTCGGCCGGAGTGCAGCGCGACGGCGACTTCGGTCCGCTGACGCACGCCGCGATGACCGGTGCGCTGCGCCGGCTCGGCCCCGCCTCGCCGGTGCCGATCCCGACGCGCGAGCAGATGCTGGACGCGATCGTGGCGCGCGCCGACGCCGAAGGTGTGGCGTGGCGCCAGCGCCCGCGCGCGATCCGCACGAGCCCGGAGTTCGGCGACGCGCCCCTGAGCTGGACGCCACCGGCCCCGCACGGTCACCGCTGACACCGGCGGACGGCCGTGTCGCTCGCCACCGACATCGTCACCACGCCGGCGGGCGCCGGCCATGCGCTGCGCTCGCTGACGGAGGCGCCGGCCTTCCAGGCGCTCGACGCCGCGACGCAGCGCGAGCTGACCGGAGCGGTGCAGAAGGTCGCCGGCTACCTCGAGTCCGAGCCGGCCGTCAACGGCGGCGTCGCACCCGCCGGCGCGTTCGCCGGCCCTGCCGACCTGCGCCAGCGCATGGCCCAGAGCCAGCCGGGCGCGGCGCAGCCGGCCGCTCCTGCGCCGGCACCGGCTGCCACCGCCCAGCCCGGTGCCGCGCCGGCGGGCCCGGGCGCCGTCGGGCGCGTGGGGGAGGCCACGCGCGCGACGCTCAACGCGATCGACTTCCCGCAGTTCGTCGCCTCGCTGATCCAGGGCACGTTCAAGGCGATCGTCGACGCCTCGATCCAGCAGATGGAGGCGTACGCCGCGCTGCTCAAGAACGTCGCGGCGACCGTCGACCGGTTCATGGACGACAACGTCTCGGAGGGGATGGCGAAGGACCATCTCGCCAACGAGCACTCGTGGCTGTTCAAGCGCGACACGTCCCAGGGCCGGCCGCAGCTCGTCACCGACCCGACGGCGACCGGCCGCGAACTCCCCGGCTTCCTCAAGGACCTCGGGTTCTCGTCGCCGGCCGAGCTGAACAAGACCGCGGTCGAGACGGTCGTCGTCCCGGCCACCCGCCGGACGCTCGCCGAGACCCGCCAGCAGACGCTGGCGACGATCGTGCTGATGGGGATCAACCGCGTCGTCGTCGATGACGGGGAGATCAAGGCCAAGCTGATGCTCCACATCGACGCGTCGGAGACGACGCAGCTGCGCTTCGATCAGCAGAAGGCCACCACCGGCAACATGGCCGGCGAGGCCGGGACGGGCATGTTCAACGCCCAGGCGCTGATGGTCAACACGGCGTCGATCAACGCCCAGAGCGACCTCAACGTGCGCGCCGACCTGACCGGGGAGGTGCGTGTCAAGTTCCGCTCGGAGACGTTCCCGCTCGAGCGCTTCGCCGACTCGGCGGCGATCCAGCTGATCAACAGCAACGCGAAGGTCCCCGAGCGCGCGCCCGCGCCGGCGCCCGCCGCCACGGACGGAGCGCCCGGCGCGCCACCGCCGCGCGCGCCGCTTCCGCCTCCACCGCCACTCCCGCCCATCGGCAAGCCCGCGCCCGCCTCCGGCCAGCAGGGCCTGGCCGGCGAAGACCCCTGGATGCCCTGATGGCCCGGCCCGAGCTCCATCGCACGCTGACCGCCGCCGTCGAGGCGATCGCGCCGCCCGCGGGCACGGGCCTCGTCGTCACCGAGGTCGAGCTCGACCTCCCGCTCGAGATCGTCGCCGGCGAGCGCGACCGCCGGGTCGTCGTGGCCGGCACGGTCCCGCACTCGCGCTGGGAGGCGGGCGTCCTGCCCCCGGTCCACCTCGCGCACCTGCACATCGCGCTCGCCGACCCGCCGCCCCCGACCCTCGAGAGGCCTCATGGCGGCTGACGGCGGCTTCCTGGTCGAGGACTTCCTCGGGGCGATCGCCTCGCAGCTGGACCGGACCCAGGACGCGCTGGCCTTGAAGGCCGTCAACCGCCCCCTGACCTATGCGATCAAGGACTTCACGATGGAGCTGAAGGTCTTCGTGGACATGGACCAGGAAGGCAGGGTGCGCCTGCGCAGCCCGGGCGCGAACGAGCCCGGCGCCAGCGTCGTCCACATCGGCTTCACGACGATCACGCGGCCGATGATCGAGGAGAACACTCAGGACATCGCGCTCAGCCGCGCTCCCACGCTGCAGGAGGCGGGGATGCCGGAGGGCGACCGCCTGCGGCTCGAGCGCCTCGGCGTGCGCACGACCGCCGAGCTGCGGAATCTCGGCGGCAGCGCCGGCGCCGCGGGCGTCTCACGCCTCGCCGGCGTCCCGCTCGACCGCCTGCGCGCCGCGCTGACGTTCGGGCGCCCGGTCGTCCGCCAGGTCCGGCCCGTTCCGGCGCCGAAGCCGACGCCGCCGCCGGTGGTGCCGCCGAAGCCGGTGCCGCGGCCGCCCGTCGTCAAAACGCCCGCGCCCACGCCGCGCCCGCCGGTGGTCACGCCCGGCCCGCGTCCGCGCCCGCCGGTGCTTCTGCCGCCGGCGACGAAACGGGTCGAGCTCGTCGGACGCAACTTGGTCGGCCTCGCGGGTCCGCCCGACGTGCGGCTCGACGGCCGCCCGCTGGCCGTCGCGGAGGCCGACGAGTCGCGGCTCGTCGTCGAGCTCCCGGACGACGTCCCCGCGGCGGGGACGCTCGAAGTCGATCACGGCGACGGCGACGTCGCGACCTACGAGCTCGCGGCCGCCGACCCGTGGGCGCCGCAGGGAGCGTGACGTGGAGCGGCCCGGCTACGTCGTCTTCACGCTGCGCACGGGCGAGGCGCCGGCGGGCGTGCCCGCCCACCTGGACACGCTGAGCGGCGCCGCCCGGCCCGCCTCGCGCCTGGATCGCGGGCCGCTCGACCGCGCGCTTCGCCACCGCGGCGACGGCTTCCGCGCCGAGACCGTCTTCCACGCGCGCCGCTCGCTCAACGTCCCGGGCGAGCAGCATCGCGGCTTCGACGACCTCGAGGAGGAGCTCGGGCTCTCGCGCACGTACCGCGTCCGGCTGGCCGAGCCGGCCGCGACCGCGCGCGTCCTCGACCGCCTGCGGGCCGTGCCCGTGGTCGAGTCGGCGATGGTCCAGACGCTCGCCACGGCGCCGTTCGCCGCCACCGTGGAGGCCTCGGCGCCGTCCGCCGAGGCGGCGCGCGCGCCGCGCGACATGGTGCGCGCCGGGGAGGCGCTCGCGCTCGAGCCCGGCGACGAGCGGGTGACCGTGGCCTGCGTCGACTCCGGCGTCTCGCTCGGCCACGCCGAGCTGCAGCGCAAGCTGCTGGCCGGCTTCGACTCGGTGGACATCGGCGTCGGCGCGATCGGCACGCAGCTGCGGCTCGTCGGCGACAGCCGCGGCCACGACTTCGCGCCACTCGACGACGTCGGCCACGGGACCCAGGTCGCCGGCATCATCGGCGCCCAGGGCTGGCGGATCCCGAAGGGCCTCGCCGGCCGCGCGCTGATGCTCCCGATCCGCGTGCTCGCGGCCGCCCGGCCGCGCGCGGCGGCGGCCCCGGTCGGCGTCGGCACGCTGCCGGACATCGACGCGGGCATGAAGGTCGCCGTCGACCTCGGCGCACACGTCATCAACATGAGCTTCGGCACGCGCGCCGAGCAGATCGATCCGGGCGCACCCGTGCCGCACGCGCCGGTGATCGAGTACGCGACGCGCTACGGCTGCGTGCTCGTCGCGGCCGCCGGCAACACGGGCGAGCGACAGCGGTTCTACCCGGCCGTGCTGCCGGAGGTGATCGCGGTCGGCTCCGTCGACCTCGAGGGCCGGCGCTCGCGCTTCAGCACCTATGGCGACCACATCGCGCTCGCTGCTCCGGGCGAGCGCATCGTCAGCGCGAGCCGCCGCGGCTACCGCGCGGCCAGCGGGACGTCGTTCGCCGCGCCGTTCGTGGCCGCCGCCGCGGCGCTGCTCGTCGCCCGCGGGCGACGGCACGGCCGCCGGCCCGGCCCCGAGCAGGTGCGGCGGGCGCTGCTGGCGGGCGCGCGCCGCCTCGACGGGCGAGGCCCGAACCCGGAGACCGGCCACGGCGTGCTCGATGCCGCCGCGGCGCTTCGCCACCTCGATGCACAGGAGGCATCCGCATGACCGTCGAATCCGGTCACAACCACGAGCGGGAGTTCGAGTACGAGCGCGAGCTCCTGCGTCTGACCGAGAAGCACCTGCTCGAACGCGGCTGCTTCGACGACAAGCGCGTGCGCACGGCCGCGTTGCGCATGCTGCGCGGCGCGTACAAGGCTGTAGACGACAAGCAGCGCAGCCGCCTGCGCCGGGCCGCCGACCTGCCCTCGGGCAAGCCGCCTCCGGAGTGGGCGTTGGAGCTGCTGCTCGCGGTCCTCGGCCGTGCCGGGCTGCATGCCTGGGCACGGCGCGAGTACCCGGAGCAGATGGCCGAGCTCGGCGCCCAGGGCAGGCTCGGGCACTGGCTCGCCACGCCGCCGCTCGATTTCACCGAGCAGGAACTCAAGGCCGGTCTGCGGGCGGGCCTCGGGATCGCCACGGACAAGGACAAGCAGACCATCGAAGCCCGGCTCGGGCAGCTCCTCAGGAGGGTCATCGTGACCGCAACCCAGTTCGTCTTCGACCCCCGGGCGATCCCTGTCGGGTTCAACGAGGGCGCCTTCAAGTCGATCGTCTCCAGCGAGGTCACGGCGACGGTCCCGGCGGGCACCAAGCAGTCGACGACCGACTTCGTGTTCGGCGCGATGTCGCTCGACGGGTTCCTGCCGCAGACCTCCGAGACCGTCCTGCGCGAGGCGGCGCGCCAGCTCGCGTTCGAGACCGGTGACAAGACCAAGCTGCTCAACGGCACGCTGCAGGACAACCGCAAGTCGATCGAGGCGATCGCGCACGAAGTCGACGCGCTGCGCCAGGCCGCGAACGGCGCGACGCCACCGAAGGCGTTCTACGAGGAGCTCGCGTTCGTCGCGCGGCGCCTGCTCGCCAACGCCAACTCGGTGCCGATCGACACGCCCGGCCTGCGCGGCCGCGTGTCCGAAGCGCTCACGCTGTACGTGCCCGGCCAGGCCGGCGGCACGCTGGACCTGCCGCCGCTGGACGCACCGGAGACCGTCGGCAGCGATCTCGTGCGCGACAACATCCGCGCCGTCGCGCTGCTGTACGCCGGCTGGAACCTCGAGGAGATGCAGCTCTTCCGCGTGCTCGACCGCGTGATCGAGGTGTTCATGAACGGGCAACTGCCGGTCGGCTTCGACAACGGCGGGCGGGCGCTCTCGGACTACTACTTCTCGGCCGACGAGGTGAAGATCTCCGAGGCCGCGCGGCGCATGACCTACACGCGCGTGCTCGGCGCGGCGGGCGGCGAAGTTTCGCCCGAAGCGCCGCCGAACCGCGCCTTCCAGGACCTCTTCCTGCGCTTCCTCGCGAGCGTGTCGGAGTTCGATCGCCAGCGGCGGATCGCCGACGTCGTGGCCGGCAGCCGCTCGCGCGACGACGCCCTCTCGCTCACGGGCGAGCAGGTGCGCAAGGCGGGCCGCGACCTGGCCGCCAACGTCACCCTGTACGGATACGGCGGGACGTTCTTCGTCGCCCAGAAGCTCAAGGACCAGGTCGAGCAGGCGCTGCGCATCCTCAGCACGCCGCAGATCCTGTCCGCGTACGGCGTGTTGAGCCCGTTCCAGGTGATCGAGCGCGTGTGCGCGAGCGACTTCGGCGGCAAGGTGCCGAACATCGTCCGCTACAAGACGATGGCCGAATCCGGCAAGAAGATCCTCGACATCGTCGCGGCGAACATCCCGGCCTGGCTGGGGCTGTCTGGGAACGACCTGTTCGAGGACCCCTTCGACCGCGACAGCGAGGCCCCGCAGCCGGACATCCCGCCGAACGTGCAGCGCGAGCTCGCGCGCGCGACCGAGGACTGGCTGGCCGTCAACGGCATCAAGGACGAGCAGCGGGCGCGGCTCGGCGAGCCCGAGATCACGATCGCGACGCCGAGCATCCCGACGGCCACGCCCGACGGCGGCGGCGCCGCGTTCGACCAGCTGCGCCAGATGGTCTCGAACGGCCAGACGCCCTCGATCGACCAGCTGAAGGCGCTAATCCCGGACATCGGCGGCATGGCGCGGCTCTAACGGGGGTGTGGGCGAAAGGAGGTTGAGATGCGCGAGCACAGCGCGGCTGCGGGCGCCAGGACCCTCCTGCAGAGTGCCGCACAGCGCCTGAACACGGCCGATCCCGTGCGCGAGCTCGGCGACGTCCTGGACGAGTCGCTGTCCCGGCCCGCGGGCGACGCCGCGTACCGGCAACGGCGCACGCTCGAACCCGTGTTCAACGAGTCCGCGGCGGGAAGCCTCGCGTTCGACCTGCTGCCCGGCGGGCCCTGGGCGAGCCCCGGCGACCGCGTGCTCGCGGCGACCGGCGCCGCGCGCCGCATGACCGCGCGCAACTTCGGGCGCGACGCGCTGCACTGGCTCGACGGGCGGCTGGAGGTCGCGAGCGGGCTCGGTGGCAGCTCGTCGGTCTGGGGCGCCTCGCTCGGGAGCGGCTTCGGGCACGACGGCGCACTCGAGTCCGCGGTGCACCTGGAGTGGGGGCCGCAGCTGATGGAGTCGCTGCCGGCGCCGCTGCACCGCGTCGTCCAGGTGGTCCTGCAGACCTTGCCGGGACTGCGGCCGGCGTTCAGCACGGTGCGTGCCGGCCGCCACGGCGGCAGCCAGCAGGTGACGTTCGAGGTGCCGCAGGTGCTGCCGCTCGAGCGGCTGCGACCGCTGATGGAGCGGCTCGGCCTCGGCCGCCAGCACGGCAGCCTCGTCAGTGCCGTCGCGCTGCTGCTCGGCGCCCGCTACACGCTGCCGCCCGACGCGGGGATGATCACCGTCCGCGTCAGCCGGCGCGGGGTCGAGCTGCGCGTCGACATCGACCTCGACGCGATCCCCGACCCGCCGCCCGAGATCACGCGCCTGCTGCGGCTGCAGATGAGCGAGCGCCCGCGCAGCCTGCGGGCGTTCCACCGCTGGGTCGCGGCGCTGACGCCGGAGGGCTACGACGGACCGGGCCGGCTGTCGGTGCTGTCCGTGATCGTCCGGCCGGACCAGCCGGCGCGCTTGGCGCTGCATCTGTGCCCGGCGGTGATCGAGCGGCCGCGCCGGACGGTGCGCGACGATGTCCCCGCCGAGGCGTGGATGCCCGCGGGAGTCGGCCCATGAGCGACGCCTCGCAGACCCTTCCCGCCGTGCGGCGGGCCGTCCGCTCGCTGCTGCTGCAGGCGCCGGCGTTCCGCGCGCTCTCGGACGAGGACAAGAAGCGCGTGGCCAACAATACGGTCAAGGTCGCGCGCTACATGATCGACGCGGGCGGCGAGACCGCGGGCGTGCCGATGTCCGCCGTCGTCGCCACCGGCCTGGCGGACCCGGACCGCGCCAGGCAGACGCTCGACGTCGGCAGGCCGGGGCAGTCGGCGATGTCCCAGATGGGCCAGAGCGGCGCCGCGGGCGCGGCCGCCGGCGGCCGCGCGATGAGCGACCTCGTCAACAAGGTCAACTTCCCCGCCTTCGTCGGCGGGCTCGTCGAGGGCACGTTCAACGCGATCGTCAACGCCTCGATCAAGCAGATGGAGGCCTACTCGAACCTCGTCGAGAACATCGCGAAGTCCGTCGACGAGTACATGCGTGACAACATCTCGGAGAACCAGGCGCGCGACTACCTCGCTGCGAAGTACCCCGAGCACCTGAAGGTCGACACGGGCCGGGGGCAGCCCAAGCTCGTGCCCGTCCGCGGCGGCTCGCGCGGCGGGCGCGATGGTCGCGCGGGAGGGCGCGGCGCGCTCTCGCAGTCGCTAGCCGGCGAGCAGAGCCTTCTCCCGGACTTCATGAAGGACCTCGGGCTGCCTGAGCCCGTCACCCGGTTGGACCCCAAGACGGCCGAGGAGACGCTCATGCCGGCGGCGCGCCGGCGGATGGCGATGGATCGCCAGCAGCTGTTGGCGACGATGGTCCTGATGGGGATCAACCGGCTGATCGTGACCGACGGCAAGATCAGCGCCAGCTGCCTGTTCGAGCTCGACACGAGCGACGCGATCTCGACGTACGCGGAGACGGCGTCGGAATTCGACGAGACCGTCCGCAAGCGCCAGACGACGGGCTGGCACTTCTGGTTCATCCCGTCCGAGGTGCAGCGGACGACGTCGCACTTCAACGTCAGCACCTACAACTCGACCGACTCCTCGTCGAGCGTCGACCTTCACGCCAAGCTGGCCGGCAACGTCGACATCAACTTCCGCAGCGAGACGTTCCCGCTCGAGCGGATGGCCGACATCCTGCAGATCCAGGAGATCCAGGAGAAGGCGCCGGCGGCCGCCGCGCCCGCCGTCCAGCGCCCGCCGATCCAGCTCCCGCCGCCGCCGGCCCTGCCGCCGCTGCCCGGCGCCCCGGGGGCCGCGCAGCCCGCGCCTCCGGCCGGGGGAGGCTGAGCCGCCGTGACGGAGGTGACGACCAACGGGTCCGCGCGGGTGGCGGCGGTGCCCGCACAGGTGCTCGCGGCGCTCGAGCTGGCGCTCGAGGCCGCGCCGGCGCCGCACGTCGCCGGCGCGCTGGCCGACGCGGATCCACTGCGTCTGGACCTGCCGCCGCTGCCGGC
>JBIOTP010000245.1:0-17648 GCA_044865965.1 Solirubrobacteraceae bacterium | reverse complement strand
TGCGGACCGCCGGCTCGCGCGAGTCCTTGGCGCGCGCGAGGTCCGCGGCGGCCGCCGCCTCGTCGGCGATCGCGATCACGGTCGCGTGCAGCTCGCGGCCGACCGCGTCGGGCAGGCCGCGCCAGTCATCCGCCGGCGCGAGGCCGGCGCAGCCGATCGCCACCTCGCACTGCCCGGCGCGCCAGGCGCGCCCGAACGAGTCCGTGACCAGCACGGCGGGACGGCCGGGGAGCGCGGCGCGCAGCACGCGCGCGGAGGCGTCGGGATCCTCGGGCAGCAGCACGAGCCAGCCCCCGGCCGGCGCGTTGGAGGCGTCCACGCCGGCGTTCGCGCAGACGAAGCCGTGGCGGGTGCGGCAGATCAGCCGGCCGGCGTCCGCGCGCACGAGCTCGGCCGCCTCCGACAGCACGACCTCGACTTGGCGCGGGTCCTTGCCGTGCTCGGCCGCCAGGGCCCGGGCGCGCGCCCCGGGCACGACGTCGTCGAGCCGCACGAGCCGCCCCTCGGCCTTGGACACGACCTTGTGCGCGACCGCGAGGACGTCGCCGGCGCGCAGCCCCCCGGGCAGCCGCTCGGCGGCCTGCGCGAGCAGCGCGCCGAGGTCGTCGCCCGGCCGGATCTCCGGCAGCCCGGGCAGCGCCGCGAGCTCGATCAAGCGATCGCCGGCTCCAACAGCGCGCGCGTGCGCGGCGCGTCGTGCGGGCGGGCCGCGAGGGCGGCGCGCAGGGCCTCCAGGTCCTCCGGCGTGTCGACGTCGAGCCCGAGCGACGGCACCTCGCACACCCGCACCCCGGCGCGCACGGTGCTCGCGCGGGCGCAATGGCGCGCGAACGAGCCGGGCCCGAACGCCGGGGCGAGCACGTAGGGAGGCGACAGCAGCAGCGCGTTCGTGCCCTGGCCGTGGCGGTCTGGGACGATCACCACCGCCGCCTTGCGCGCGAGCAGGGCGGCGAGCTCGCCGGGGTCGAGCGCCGGGCAGTCGCCAGGCACCATCAGGACCCGGTCCGCGCCGCGGTCGAGCGCGACGGCGACGCCGCGCCGCGCGGCCGCGGACTGGCCGGCCTCCTCCGGGTCGTCGACGACGTGCGCGGCCGCCGCACGCGCCACGCGGGCGGCGCGCGGCTCGGCGGTGACGACGATCAGCTCGTCGAGTCCCGGCGTGCGCCCGAGCACCGCCAGCACGTCGGCGAGCATCGCCTCCGCGAGGCCCGAGCGGTCGGCGAGCGCGTCGCCGAGCCGCTGCTTGGCGCGGGCGAAAGACTTCACGGGCAGGATCGCGACGGTGCGCATCTCGGCGGCAAACCTAGCCAAGCGCCGCCGCGAACGAAAGCACCTCCGCGGCGACGCGCCGCCGCGACGGCGGGTCGGACAGCTCGACGTCGGTCTCGAGCGTGGCCACCTCCGCCGCCCGCTGGTCGGCGACGAGCCCGTCGATCAGGTCGCCGTAGTGCTCGGCGATCCCGTCGGAGTCCTGCGTGCGCCCGGCCCACTCGAGGCAGGCGGCGGTCGGGCCCTTGAGCACCCGGCCGCGCACCAGCGGCGACACGGCGACCACCGGGGCCGGCGCGGCGCGCACCTCGTCGCCGAGCACCGCGAGGATCGGGTCGATCGACAGCACGGGGTTCGACGGGCCGATCACGATCGCGCGCGCCTCGCGCACCGCGTCGAGCGCCTCGGGCGAGGGATTCGCGGTCGCCGCCCCGCGGAGCTCGACGTCCTCGATCGGCCCCTCGCCGCGCTCGCGGATCATGAAGTCCTGCAGCGGCTGCCAGCGCCCGCGCGCGCGCACCCACGTGCGCAGGCCGTCGTCGGTGGGCGGCAGCACCCGCGCGGGGACGCCGAACGCGCGCCGCACCTCGTCGATCGCGTCCGTCAGGCGCGCCCCGTCCGCGATCCGCCGGGCCCGGTGCAGCGAGATCGCCAGGTCGCGGTCGCCGAGGTTGAACCACACGTCCTCGCCGAGTCTCCGCAGCTGCTCCATCACCGCGAACGTGTCGCCCGCGAGCCCCCAGCCGCGCTCGTCGACGGCGTCGGCGAGCCAGAACGTGACGAGGTCCGGATCGGGGCACACGAGGGCGCCGTGGATCTCGAGATCGTCACCCGTGTTGGCGATCACGACGAGCTCCGGCCCGAGCTCGTCCAGCAGCCCTCGTGCGAGCTTGGCGCCGCCGGTGCCCCCGGCGAGCACGACCACCGTCACCGGACGCACCCTATATAAGTGGCACCACTATCCTCAGGGCCCCATGCGGCTCGAGGGGCTCACAGCGCTGGTGACCGGCGGCGCGTCCGGCATCGGCGCGGCGACCGCCCGGCGGCTGGCGGCCGAGGGGGCGCACGTCACCCTCGCCGACCTGAACCTCGACGGCGCCCGCGCCGTCGCGGCCGAGATCGACGGCGACGCGATCGAGATGGACGTGGCCGATGCCGCGGCGGTCCGCGCCGGGGCGGCGGAGCTGCCGCTGGACATCCTCGTCAACAACGCCGGCACCGACCGCTTCGCGTTCTTCGTGAACACCGACGAGGCGCTGTGGGACTTCGTGCTGGGCGTCAACCTGCGCGGCACGATCGCGGTCACGCACGCGGTCCTGCCGGGGATGCAGGAGCGCGGCGGCGGCGCGATCGTCAACGTGGCCTCGGAGGCCGGCCGGGTCGGCTCGCAGGGCTCGGCCGTGTACTCGGCCGCGAAGGCGGGCGTGATCGGCTTCACGCGCGCGATCGCGCGCGAGGCGGCCCGCTACGGCGTGCGCGTCAACGCGGTGGCGCCGGGGCCGATCGACACGCCGCTGCTCAACGCCGCGCCGGAGCGCTACGGCGAGCTCGGCGCACGGCTGCGCCAGGCGATGATCGACGCGACGGCGCTGCGCCGGATCGGCGGCCCGGAGGAGGTGGCGGCCACGATCGCGTTCCTCGCGAGCCCCGACGCGTCGTACGTGACGGGACAGACCGTGAACGTGTCCGGCGGGCTCTCGATGGCATGAGCGAGGCGGTGCTGATCCGCGAGGTCGGCCCGCGCGACGGGTTCCAGAACGAGCCCGAGGTCGTCCCGACCGAGGAGAAGGTGCGGCTGATCGAGCTCCTGGTCGCCGCCGGGCTGAAGCGCATCGAGGCCACGAGCTTCGTGCGCGCGGACGTGATCCCGCAGCTCGCGGACGGCGCCGAGGTGCTCGACCGCCTGAGCGTGCCCGGCGACGTCGCGCTGTCGGTGCTGATCCCCAACGAGCGCGGCCTGGACAACGCGCTCCAGCGGCGCGACCGCTTCCAGGAGGTCAACGTCTTCGTGTCGGCGTCGGAGACCCACAATCGCAAGAACGTCAACCGCTCGATCGAGGAGAGCCTGCGCGGGCTGGAGCGCGTGCTCGCTCGCGCGCGGGAGGAGGGGCTGCGCTGCGAGGGCGTGATCTCGGTCGCGTTCGGCTGCCCCTACGAGGGCCACGTCCCGCCGGAGCGCGTGTTCGCCATCGCCCGCGCGCTGCGCGACGCGGGCGCGCAGGAGATCGGCTTCGGCGACACCACCGGGATGGCCAACCCGGCCCAGGTCCGCGAGTTCTTCCCCGCGGCGCGCGACGCGCTGGGGGACGACGTCGAGCTCACGGCCCACTTCCACAACACGCGCGGGCAGGGGCTGGCGAACGTGCTCGCCGCGCTCGACGCCGGCGTGCGCTCGTTCGAGTCGAGCTTCGGCGAGCTCGGCGGCTGCCCCGTGCCCAAGGGCGCCACCGGCAACATCGCGACCGAGGACCTCGTCTCGATGCTGCACGAGATGGGGATCGCCACCGGCGTCTCGCTCGAGGGGCTGCTGGAGGCCGCGCGCGCCGTGCAGGAGGTGCTCGGCCGCCCGCTCGGCTCGCACGTGCTGACGGCCGGGCCGGTCGTCTGGAACGACGCGTGAGCGTCGAGCTGGCGCCGCTCACAACGCTGCGCCTGGGTGGCCCCGCGGACCGGCTGGTCGAGGCGCGCAGCGAGGACGAGCTGATCGCGGCCGTGCGCGCGGACCCGGCGCTGGTGCTGGCCGGCGGCTCGAACGTGGTGATCGCCGACGCGGGCGTCCCCGGCACCGTCGTGCACGTGCTCACGCGCGGCGTGGAGCGTGACGGCGAGCGCCTCGTGGTGCAGGCCGGCGAGCCCTGGGACGCGGTCGTCGCGGACTGCGTCGCCGACGGCCTGCAGGGCTTCGAGTGCCTGTCCGGCATCCCCGGCTCCACCGGCGCGACGCCGATCCAGAACGTCGGCGCCTACGGGCAGGACGTGTCGGAGACCGTCGAGTGGGTGCGCGTGCTCGACCGCGAGCGCGACGTCGTGGAGACGCTGCCGGCCGACGCGTGCGGCTTCGAGTACCGCCGCAGCGTGTTCAAGCACCGCGACCGCTGGGTGGTGCTGGCCGTCGGGTTCCGGCTGCGCCGCGCGCCGCTCTCGGGCCCGCTGCGCTACGCGGAGCTGGCGCGCGCGCTCGACGTGCCGGTGGGCGGCCGGGCGGCGCTGGCCGACGTGCGCGACGCGGTGCTGGCGCTGCGCCGCGGCAAAGGGATGGTGATCGACCCCGCCGACCCGGACTCGGTCAGCGCCGGCTCGTTCTTCACGAACCCGATCCTCAGCGCCGCCGGCTTCGCCGCGCTCGAGCGCCGCGCAGGCGCGCGCCCGCCCGCGTTCCCGGAGGCCGACGGGCGGGTGAAGACCTCGGCGGCGTGGCTGATCGAGCGCGCGGGGTTCGCACGCGGACATGGCGACGGCCGCGCGGGCATCTCCACCAAGCACACGCTCGCGCTCGTCAACCGCGGCGGGGCGCGCACCGCGGAGCTGATGGCGCTCGCGCACGAGGTGGCGGGGGGCGTGCGCGCCGCGTTCGGCGTCGAGCTGACGCCGGAGCCGGTGCTGGTCGGCCACGCGTGGTGACTTGCATCGCGGGGCCGCGATGTGTTCGAGTGCACAACATGAGGGGCCTCGCCGTCGCCGCCTCGGTCGCCGCGCTCGCCCCGGCCCCGGCGTTCCTGCGCTTCGAGGCGAGCGAGCTGCCCGCGGGCATCTCCTCGACGCCCGGCCTGACGCCCTGCGGGTTGTCGGCGCCGTTCGTCTCGCCCGGCTCGGCCCACGGCGGCAGCGGGTTCCTGTTCGCGCCGTGCCGCCCGGTGGTGCACTTCACGTTCGCGCGCCCGCAGGCGACCGTCGAGCTGTTCGCGCGCAACCTGCGCGACGCGGCGCCGAACATCGTCGTCGAGGCGCATACGACCGACGACACGATCCTGCAGAAGACGATCGCGGCGCCCGGCGACTGGAAGCCGGTGGTGATGGCCGCGCCCGGCGGCGCGGCGGTGATCGACCGCGTCGACGTCCGCGCCGGCGACGTCGACATCGGCATCGACGATGTCGCGCTGTCCGAGGCGCCCCAGCCGGACACCGACCTCAGCGCCGGCACGTCCGGCCACGACGCGCGGTTCAGCCTCGTCGCCAACCGCGACGACGTCGACCACTTCGAGTGCTCGCTCGACGGCGCGGCGTTCGTGCGCTGCGCGTCGCCGGTGCAGTACCAGGACCTCACGGAGGGCCGGCACACGTTCAGCGCGGTGACGGTCGACGCCTACGGCGGGCGCGACCCGTCGCCCGCGAGCTACGCCTGGGCCGTGCTGCCGCCGGCGCCGGACACGCAGATGGACGCAAGCACGCCGCCGGTGGTGTTCGGGAACTCGGCGACGGTCACGTTCGGCTCCGCGGACCCCGACGTCGCCGGCTACGAGTGCCGCGTCGACGGCGGGCCGTTCATCCCCTGCACGTCGCCGTACACGGCCCCGGACCTGACGCCGGGGCCGCACACGATCGAGGCGCGCGCGGTCGACGCCGACGGCCGGCCCGATCCGACGCCGCTCATCTGGGCGGTCGACATCCCGGGCACGCTGCCCGGACCGCGGCCGCCGGACATCCCGGCGCCGGCTGACCGCGACCGCGACGGGATCCCGGACACGCGGGAGACGCTGCCGCTCGGCGACGTGCCGCCGGTGGCCGGCGTCCGCGCGGTCGCGCGGCTGATCTCCGGGCGCGTGCGGGTCCGGCTGCCCGCGCGCTTCCCCGAGGGGTTCGGGACCGAGCCCACGACGCCGGTCAAGGGCTACGTCCCGCTCGACGGCGTGGCGACGCTGCCGGTCGGCACCGTGGTCGACGCCCGCAACGGGACGCTGTCGCTCGACTCGGCGCTCGACGGTCGCGGCGGTGTGCAGCAGACGACGCTGTCGGCGGCCATCTTCCGGATCCGGCAGGCGCGCGTGCGCGCCGCGCAGCGGGCGCAGATCCCGACCGACCTGGCGTTGGTCTCCCCGCCACGGGCGGAGCAGAGGTGCCGGCGCGCCCGCAAGGGGGTGGTGCGGCGGATCACCACCCGTGCGACCGGCTTCGTGCGCGTGCTCGCCAAGGCGAGCCGGACGACGGCGCGCAACGCGTCGTTCAGCACCACCGACCGCTGCGACGGCACGCTCACGCGCGTCTCGCGCGGGCGCGTGCGGGTCTACGATCGCGGCCGGCGGCGCACGGTGACGGTCCGCGCGCACCACCGCTACTTGGCGCGGGCCCGGTTGTTCTCCGTGCGGAAGGGCCGCAAGCCCGCGGGTCGGGCTTGACCGCGCCGCCCCGAGTGTGTTCGAGTCCGAGGCCCCATGTCTGCTCTTCGCCCCCTGATCGCCGCCGCCCTGACCGGGACGGCCCTCCTCACCGCCCCAGCCGTCGCGCCGGCCGCTCCGCCGGCGAACGACAACTACCTCGCCTCCACCCGGGTCGAGTCCTCCAACGGGAACCCGCCGCCGGAGTATCGGGACAACCCCGACACGACCGAGGCCACGACGCAGGCGGACCTGTTCAACCCGAGCGCCACCGGCCAGCCGTTCGGCGGCGCGGGCCCGGAGAACACGAAGTGCAGGAGCACGACCTTCGGCAAGACCGTCTGGTACGACATCGCCCCGCAGACCGCGGGCGGCATCGACGTCAGCACGGTCGCCGCGTTCGACTCGGTGATCACGCTCTATGAGTGGAACCCGGCCAACTCGCTGATCACGCGCACCGTGACCTGCGCGGACACCGCGGGGCCGAAGGAGGAGCTGCTCGCGGACGTCGCGGCCGGCAAGCGCTACACGCTGCAGGTCGGCGGCGTCACCGGTCCGGCCGGGCCCGCCGGCGGCCCGCTGGCGTTCGAGCTGCTGTTCTTCCAGGACACCGACGGCGACAAGGTCCTCGACGAGGCGCCGGACAAGTGCAGGACGCTGCCCGGGATCAGGCGGTTCGGCGGCTGCCCGCCGACGCTCCCCGTGAGCGCGAGCATCAACTACGACAACGCCCCCAACGGGATCCGCCTCACGCGCCTGGTCGTGGACCACATGCCCAAGGGCGCCAAGGTGCGCGCGCGCTGCTCCCGCTGCGGGCTCACGCAGACGCGCAAGGCCACGAAGGCGGGCACGGTGTCGCTCACGAAGTTCTTCGGCCGCGTCGCGCCGGTGGGGGCGTCGATCCAGCTGTTCGTGACGATGGGCAACCGCGGGAAGGGCGACTACCGCTTCGGCGCCACCGGCAAGTACTTCATGTGGCCGGTGACGGCGCAGCACCGCACCGGCACCAAGGTCGAACGCTGCCTGAACCGCAGGACCAACAAGGTCGAACGCTGCGGGTGAGCCGCGTCCTGCTGGTCTCGCTGATCGCTGGGCTGGCGCTCGCCGCGCCGGCCCGGGCGGCGGCGCCCCCGCCGACCGTCCTGGATTTCGAGACGCCGGCGCTCGGCTCCGAGCCGGAGGGCCTCTACCCCGGCTCGGGCGTGCAGCTGTCGGCGCCGTGCAGCGACATCGGCGCCGCCGCGCTCATGCGCCAGTCGTGCGGCGCCGTGGTCGCGCCGGGCCACGACAGCCGCCAGTCGCTCAACGTGTCCGGCTTCGAGCTCGTCGCGCGCTTCGACCGCAAGCAGGCGAGCGTCTCGATGTGGATCTCCGCGACGGGCTTCGAGGGCAACCCGCGGCTCACGGTGACGGGCTGGCCGGGCGAGCCCTTCAGCGGCGGTCCCGTGGACACCGTCACGCTCGAGCACACCGCGGAGGCGTGGGGCGGCGGCGAGGCGGCGGTGCTCGGCTCCGACGTGGGGGAGCCGTCGATCGCCTCGGTGACGGTGACGATCGACGGCGGGCCGCAGTTCTGGGTCGACGACCTGGCGTTCAGCGAGAGCCCGCAGCCCGACACGATCATCACCTCCGGCCCGCCGGACCCGACGGCGGCCGCCGACGCCCACTTCACGTTCGACGCCAACCAGCCGGCCGTCTCCTTCGCCTGCTCGCTGGACAACCAGGGGGCGGTCCCGTGCCGCTCCTCGATCGACTACACGGGCATCGCGGAGGGCACGCACACGTTCAAGGTGGCGGCGACCGACCGCTACCAGTTCGCTGACAGGACGCCGGCGGAGTACACGTGGCGGATCGCGCGGCCGCTCCGCGCGCCCGCCCCGGCGCCTCCCGATGCCGACGGCGACGGCGTGCCCGATGCGCGCGACAACTGCCCGGCGACCGCCAACACGAGCCAGGCGGACACCGACGGCGACGCGATCGGCGATGCGTGCGAGACCGTGCCCGAGGGCAACGTCGCCCCGGTGACCGGCGAGAGCGTCGTCGTGCAGGTGCTGAGCGGCGACGTCTTCGTCAAGCTGCCGGGCGGCGCGCGCGGCGCCGTGGCGCGCGCGGCCCAGGCCGCGCCGATCGCCGGGTTCGTCCCGCTCAAGGGCGTGGCCTCGCTGCCGACCGGCACCGTGGTCGACGCCCGCAAGGGCCGGCTGCTGTTGCAGTCGACCGTCGACGGGCGGCGGATCGGCCAGGGCGGGCAGCGCCAGACGGCCACGCTGGCGGCCGGCATCTTCCGCATCCGCCAGGAGCGGCTGCGGGCCGGGTCGACGACGCGCATCCCGACCGACTTCGTGCTCACGAGCGCCCCCGGCGCCGAGCGCGCATGCGTGCGCTCGTCGATCAGCGGCCCCGCCAAGGGCCGCGGCCGCTCGGTCGTGCGGAGCCTGTCCGCGACGACGACGAAGGGCCTGTTCCGGATCGTCGGCGCCGCCGGGACCAGCACCGGCCGCAACTCCACCTGGGTCACCCAGGACCGCTGCGACGGCACGCGCACCGACGTCGGCCGCGGCCGCGTCGCGGTTTTCGACGAGCCGCTCGACCGCACGGTCACGGTCACCGCCGGGCGCTCCTACATCGCCAAGGCGCGCCTGTTCGCGGCCCGGAAGGAGCGCCGGCGCTGATCCGGGCCGCCGCGCTCGCCGTCCTCGCGACGCTGGCGCTCGCCGCGCCGGCGTGGGCGCTCGACCCTCCACCGACGGTGATCGGGTTCGAGAACGAGGTGAATGGCAGGACGCCGTTCACCGACTCGGGCGTGACGTTCACTACGCCGCCCGCATGCCCCGGGACCGTTTCCTCGACCGGAGGCGACGGCGGCGGCCCCCATCTGCGCCTGCCGCCGTCCGTGTGCAGCCCGAAGGTCACGCTCCACTTCGCCGCGCCGCAAGCGATGGTCGAGTTGCGGGTCCGGACCGACGGCAGCGCCCCGGTGTCCCTGAACGCGTGCGGCCCGAGTCTTTGCGACGGCGACGACGTGGACCACAAGGACGTGACGACCGGGCCCGGTGCCTGGGCGTCGGTGGTCCTGCAGGACCCCACGGGCAAGCCGACCATCGAGACCGCGTACTTCAGCTTCTCCGGCGGCGGCAGCCTCGACGTGGACACCATGGCGATCTCCCCGATCCGCCAGCCGGACACCGCGACCGCGTCGGGCCCGCCGGCGACGACCACGGACACGAGCGCGACGTTCGCGCTGACCTCCAACGTGGCCGCCACGTTCGCGTGCTCGCTCGACGGCGCGCCGAGCGCCGGCTGCGGCGCCACGCACACGGTCGCGGGCCTCGCGCCCGGCCCGCACCGGCTCGACGTCTCGGCCGTCGACATCTACGGCGTCGCCGACGTCACGCCCGCGCGCTACGAGTGGACCGTGGTCGTGGCCGACCGCGACAAGGACGGCGTCCCCGACGCGGCCGACAACTGCCCGGACGCGGCCAACAGCGACCAGGCCGACGCCGACAAGGACGGTGTCGGGAACGCGTGCGAGGTGCTGCCGCCGGGCAACGTCAAGCCCCGGGCCGGCGTCAACGCCGTCCTCAAGCTGATCTCGGGCGACGTGTTCGTCAAGCTGCCGGTGCAGGCGGGCATGGCGCTGTCGGGCATGCGCGTCCCGTTCCAGGAGACCGGGTTCGTGCCGCTCAAGGGCGTCGCCGCGGTGCCGGTGGGCTCCACCGTCGACACGCGCAAGGGCGTCATGCAGGCGCAGACGGCGGCGAACGGCTTCGCGCCCACGAGCCGCCGCGCCCGGCTGCAGCAGGCGACGCTGCGCGCGGGCATCTTCATGATCCGCCAGGCGCGGCTGAGGCGGCGCGCGCGCCGGAGCACGCCGATCCCGACCGACATCGCGCTGCGGAGCCCGACGGGCGCCGAGGCCGCCTGCCGCCGGGCCACGGCCTCCAAGGGCGCCGTGCGCACGCTGTCGATGGTCGCCAAGGGCTTCTTCCGCGCCGTCGGCGGCGCCACGACCGCCACGGCGCGCAACGCGAGCTTCAACACCACCGACCGCTGCGACGGCACGCTGACCGAGGTCGGCAAGGGCCGGGTGACGCTCGCGGTCCGCGGCCGCCGCAAGCCGGTGACGGTGCGGGCGGGCCGCGCCTACTTCGCCAAGGCGCGCCTGTTCCGGGCGAGAAAGGGGCGCGGAAATCCCGCTTAGCGGTTCGCTTAGCGGGTAATCGCGGCCGCATGCGCAAGGAGCCATGGATGGTGATCGGCGTGGTCGCGGCTGCCCTGGTGCCGGCCGCGACCGCGCGGGCTGAGAACGGCTGGGAGTCCAAGTACGTCGCCGAGAGCCCCAATCAGGTACTGCTCGAGTCCGGTGAGGCCACGACGTCGTGGTTCGACTTCCGGAACACGGGAACGCAGACGTGGACCCGGGGCGTCGTGCGCCTCGGGACGTGGAACCCGCGGGACCGCGCGAGCGCGATGTTCGACCCCGGCACGTGGATCACCACGAACCGGCCGACGGCGCTCGACCAGGCCAGCGTGGCGGTCGGCGCGGTCGGCCGCTTCACGTTCGTCGCCCGGGCGCCGGCGGTGACCGCGGAGACCGTCTACAAGGAGTACTTCGCGCCGGTCGCCGAGACGCTGGGCTGGATGGACACGACGACCTACACCGCGACGTGGCTGCAGTACACGGTCCGGCCGCGGGTGCCGCCGACCGTGCGGCTGGACGCTGCGCCGGACAGCGTGCCGTTCGGCTCGCCGGTCGCCGTAGGGGCGGCCGCCGCCGACAACGTGCGCGTCGCGCGCGTCGAGTTCCGGCTCGGGAGCTTGCCGCCGGTGGTCGACACGAGCGCGCCCTACGAGGCGCAGGTCGGCCCGGGCGGGATCCCCGAGGGCGCCCAGACGCTCACCGCGACCGCGTTCGACGGGCTCGGCCAGTCCGCCGCCGTCAGCCGCACGGTCTCGGTCTACGGCGTCCCCAACGGCGCGGGCGCGAGCCGCGACGTCAATCTCGTGGCGGGGTTCGGCAAGCGCCACCGCCCGCGCAGCACCGTCGGCTACGGGCACTACCGCGCGCTGACCGGCCGCCTGACGACGAGCGCGGGCGCGCCGATCGCCGGGGCCGCGCTGCAGGTCGCGACGCGCGTCGTGACGGCGCGGCGCAGCTTTCGCACGCTGAGCGCGCCCGCGTTCACGCAGCCCGACGGCACGTTCCGCTACCTCGCGCCGAAGGGGCCGTCGCGGCAGATCCGGATCTCCTACACCGCGTTCAACAGCGACGCCCAGCCGAACGCGGTCAGGGTCGTGCGGTTGAACACACGCGCGGGAATCCGGCTGCGCGTCTCGCGCCACACGGTGGGCCCCGGCGGCAGCGTGCGCTTCTCGGGCCGGCTGCGCGGCGGGCCCAAGCCGCGTCGCGGCCTGCTCGTGGTGCTGCAGGGCAAGCAGCCCGGCTTCAGCTGGATGACGTTCCGGACCGCGCGCGTCGGCCCCGGCGGGCGCTTCTCCGCCGCCTACCGCTTCCACACGGGCCGCCGCGTGACGTTCCGGTTCCGGGCGACGCTGCGCGAGCAGCTCGGCTACCCGTACGCGACCGGCCGCTCGCACGAGGTGCGGGTGCGGATGCGCTGATCACACCGGCTCGAGCGGGACGTGCGGCGGCGGCGGGAGCTCGACCGCGATCGGGTCGCCGGGCCGCACGTCGCCGCCGGCCAGCACGACGGCCATCACGCCGGCCTTGCGAACGAGCCTGCCGCGCTCGTCGCGGTCCAGCACGGCGGTCATGAGCCCGGGCTGGAAGCGGTCGAGCTGCACGCACGGGTTGCGCAGCCCGGTGACCTCGACGACGGCCGCCTCTCCGAGCCTGAGCCGTGCGCCGGCGGACAGGGCGAGCAGGTCGAGCCCGCGCGTGGTCACGTTCTCGCCGATGTCCCCCGGTGCGACGGCGAAGCCCTGGGCGCGCAGCTCGTCGTGCAGCTCGGCGTGGACGAGGTGCACCTGGCGGAGGTTGGGCCGGGTCGCGTCGCGCGCCACCCGCGACCGGTGACGGACGGTGCGCCCCTGGTGCGCGTCGCCCTCGACGCCGAGGCCGGCCCGCAGGCGGATGGTGTGCTGAGTCTGCTTGCTGAGGTGTGCCCAGCCGCGCGGCTGACGGCTGTAACCACCATCAGCGCCCGGCGAAGCGCGGCTCGCGGCGCTCGGCGGCGGCCTGCACGCCCTCGCGGACGTCGTCCGAGCGCGCGCACTGCTCCTGGGCCGAGATCTCCAGCTCGAGCGTGGTCGAGAGCGCGGGGCGCGCCGAGGCGTCCAGCAGGCGCTTGGCGAGGCCGACCGCGATCGGCGCGCACGCGAGCAGCTCGTCGACCAGCTCCTGCGTGGCGGCCCCGAGCCGGTCAGGCGGGGCGACGCGGTTGGCCAGCCCGTAGCGCTCGGCGTCGGCGGCGCCGATGACCCGGCCGGTCAGGACGAGCTCCTTCGCGCGCCCGAGGCCGACGACCTGCGGCAGCCGTGAGCAGCCGCCGACGTCGGGCACCAGGCCCAGGCGCGTCTCCGGCAGGCCGACGAACGCGTCCTCCGACAGCACCCGCAGGTCGCAGGCGAGCGCCAGCTCCAGCGCGCCGCCGAGGCAGACCCCGTGGATCTGGCAGACCACCGGCTTGGTCATCTCCTCGGCGAGGTTGAACGCCTCCAGGCAGGCGCGGCGGAACGTCCGCAGGCGCTCGGGCGCGCCGGCTGCCTCGGCCAGCGCGGCGACGTCCATTCCGGCGGAGAACACGGGCCCGGCGCCGCGCAGCACGACGCAGCGAACCGCCGGATCCTCGGCGGCGCCGCGCAGCGCCGCGCCGGTGGCCTGCAGGAGCTCGGCGTTGAACGCGTTGCGCTTCTGCGGGCGGTTGAGGACGACGTGGCGGACCGGGCCGCGGTCCTCGGCGATGACCAAGTCGGACACGGCGGCGCAGCCTACACGCCGCCAGGGCGGTGATCAGCGGCGGTCTCGCGGCGTGCGTACCTGCGGGCGGGGGCCACTAGCCTGGGTGGGCGATGACGGGCGGTCTGCTGCGAGAGCTGTTGCGCCCACCGCCCCACCGCGGTCCGCTGATCGCCGCGGGCGCGGTCGCGCTCGCCACCGGGGTGGCGCTGCTGGAGCTGCGGCTCGACGACTCGCTGGGCACGGCGGTCCACATGCTGATCCTGCTGGCCTCGGGCAGCCTGATCTACTGGCTCGGGGCGCAGGCGCCCAACGAGCACGGCAGCCCGCCCGCCTACCAGTCCGTGCTGCTCGTCACCGGGCTGACGCTGCTGTGGCCCGGGCTGCTCACCGCGGCCGACGTCTTCGGCGCGGACTTCGACCAGCTCCCGGCGGGCGCGATCGTGTGGACGGCGGCGGCCGGCGCCGGGCTCGCGCTGTGGCCGGCGGTCGCGCGCAAGAGCGCGATCTGCCTGCTGCTCGCGGCGGTGCTCGGCACCGTCGCGCTGCTCGCGCTGTGGAGCTGGGTGTTCGGCGCCGCCTCCGCGACGCCCTACCGCTGGCTGCTGCTCGGGCTCGCGGCGGCGTTCGTGCTCGTGTCGCTGGCCCTGCGCGCGCCCGCGCCGCGCCATGCCGAGCAGCTCGTGAACGCCGCCGGGCTGGCGATCGCGGCGATCGGCGTGAGCGGGCTGCTCGGCGGCTTCATCACCGAGCTGGTGGAGCCGCTGGGCTCGGCCGGCAGGCTCGTCGGCCTGCTGCCGGGGTTCTGGGAGGTCGTCCTGCTGGCCGCAGGGTTCGGCCTGATCGCGTTCGGCGCGCTCGACCGCTCGCCGGGCCCCGCCTACCTGGGCGTCGCCAACCTCGGCCTGTTCATCGCCGCGGTCGCGGCCAGCCCGGAGCCGACGCTGTACTGGTGGCCGCTGTTCCTGCTGCTCGTCGGCGGGGGCGCGCTGGCCGCGGGGCTGCGCCCGCGCCGCCCGCTGCCGCCCGAGCCGCGCGCCTACCGCGCGGGCGAGCAGCCGCTGGCCGCGCGCGCCGACGGCGACGAGGTCATGGTGCGCGTCCGCGAGGACTAGCGTTAGGGGCCATGACCGACGCGCGGCACGTGGACGAGGCCTTCGAGCGCGCCCACCAGGGCGGCCCCGAGCGCCATCGCACCAAGGCGCTCGAGCAGGGCAAGCTCCCCGTGCGCGAGCGGGTCGCGCGGCTGCTCGACGACGGCTCGTTCGTGGAGGACGCGCTGCTGGCGAGCTGGGAGGCCGAGGGGCTGGGCGCCGACGGCGTCGTCACCGGACTGGGGACCGTCGGCGGCCGCACGATCGCGTTCATGGCCAACGACCCGACGGTCAAGGCCGGCTCCTGGGGGCCCAAGACGGTCGAGAAGATCCTGCGCGTGCAGGAGGCGGCGCTCGTCCACCGCGTGCCGATGGTCTACCTGGTCGACTCCGCGGGCGCACGCATCACCGAGCAGGTGCACATGTTCCCCGGCCGTCGCCACGCCGGGCGGATCTTCTTCAACGAGGTGCGGCTGTCCGGCGCCGTCCCGCAGGTGTGCGTCCTGTTCGGGCCGAGCGCGGCCGGCGGGGCGTACATCCCGGCGTTCTGCGACGTGGTGATCATGCGCGACGGCAACGCGTCGATGTACCTCGGCTCCCCGCGAATGGCGGAGGCGGTGATCGGCGAGCGCGTGTCGCTCGAGGAGATGGGCGGCGCGAAGATGCACACCGGCGTCTCGGGCTGCGGGCACTTCCTCGTGAAGTCCGACGAGGACGGCGTCGATCTCGCCAAGCGCTACCTGTCCTACTTCCCGTCGAGCTTCGAGGAGGAGCCGCCGGTCGCGCCGCCGGCGCCCGCGGGCGGCGAGCTGCCCGCGATCCCCGCCGACGAGAACAAGCCGTGGAACATGCACGAGCTGATCGGCGCGGTGGTCGACCGCGACTCGTTCCTCGAGGTCCACAGGCGCTGGGCGAAGGAGGTCATCGTCGGCTACGCGCGGCTGGACGGGCGGGTCGTGGGGATCGTCGCCAACCAGCCGAAGTTCAAGGGCGGCGTGCTGTTCGTCGACTCCGCCGACAAGGCGGCGCGGTTCATCTGGACCTGCAACGCGTTCGGCATCCCGCTGCTGTTCCTGGCCGACGTGCCCGGCTTCATGATCGGGACCCACGTCGAGCGCCAGGGGATCATCCGCCACGGCGCGAAGATGATCTCGGCCGTCTCGGAGGCGACCGTGCCGAAGATCTCGGTGATCGTGCGCAAGGCGTACGGCGCCGGCCTGTACGCGATGGCCGGCCCGGCGTACGACCCCGACTGCACGCTCGCGCTGCCGAGCGCGAAGATCGCCGTGATGGGGCCGAGCGCCGCCGTCAACGCGGTCTTCTACAACCAGCTCCAGGCGATCGAGGACGAGAGCGAGCGCGACGCGCGCCGTCAGGAGCTGATGGACGAGTACGCCGAGGGCGTGGACCTCCTGCACCTCGCGTCGGAGCTCGTGATCGACGCGATCGTCCAGCCGGAGGACCTGCGCGACGAGCTCGCGCGGCGGTTCGCCCGCTACGCGTCCAAGCGGCGCGAGTGGCCCGCGAAGCGCAACCCGATTCCGCCCGCCTGAAGCTTGAAGGCGTCTGACCGTTGAGATCCAGCAACGCGAGCACGCGATCCTCGCCCGTTGACCGGCCTGCTGAACCGCGAGGGGCTCGCGGACCGCTTCGCCGAACTCGCGCAGCAGGCGCGGCTGACCGGCGGTCCGTCGAGCTCGTGGTCTGCGACCTCGATCACTTCAAGGCCGTCACGACGAGCACGGCCACGACCGCGGCGACGCCGTCCTGCGCGACGCCTCGTACCCGATCCGCCGCCGCCTGCGCTCACGTACCGGCTGGGCGTCGAGGAGTCCTGATCGTGCTGCCGGGCGAGGGCGTCGAGGTCGCGAGCGAGATCGCCGAGCGCATCCCGCCGGAGTGACTTGAGACGCGCGGAAGCTGGCTGTTGGCACCTGCTCCAAGGCGAAAGCAGGCGACGGCACAGTGCGGCCACCGACTTGCGCAAATCGTCCTGCGCGGGCGGGCGTCTCGGGGCTTGACCGCCGAGACGCTTGCTCTGATGCGCGAAGCAGCAGCGCCATGACGGCGCATTTCGCGTCAGCAGGCCGAGCTAAGCAACGGTGGGATCGCGGGAGAGCTCCACGACCCGGAGTGCCAGGGCCCGCAGGACCTTGCGCTCAACGCTCGGGTTCTCGCGGACCAGCTGCCGGAAATCCTTGCGCGTCAGCACGAACAAGCGCAGTGGCGTCCTTGCAGTGACGGTCGCCATTCGCGGCGTCTCCTCAAGCAGCGCGATCTCGCCGACGAACTCGCCGCCGCCGCGCGTTGCCACGCGCTTGCCCTGTCGGGTGACCTCCGCGTTCCCGTCGACGATTACGAAGAACTCCTGTCCCAGCTCGCCCTCCTTGCACAGCACCTTGCCGGCGGGAACCTCGAGATCCTCGGTCATCCGTGCGAGTTGGACGAGTTCCTTGCGCGAGAGGCCTTCAAAGAGGGGAGCGCTCCTGAGCGCCTGCACCTTCGAGTCTTGGCTGAAGAGCTTCACTGGCCTAAACGTACTAGCGCGGGATCGCCGAGTCGAGTCGCGGACGGACCCCCATCCCGAGGTACGCGCCCCCAGGGCTCGACTGCGCGCGGGCGGCATCTGTCGTCGACCCGGCCGAGGCTAGCGTCCAGAGCCGGATCGTCGACTGGCGCCCGCGCACGTCGAACTCGCCCAGGTAATCCAGCTCGTCCGGCGGGGACAGGAGGGCCCTGCGCGTCGACTCGGCGATCAGGATCGACCGCTGGGCCAGCTTGGTCATCTCCTGAAGGCGCGCAGCGGTGTTCACGGTATCCCCGTGCACGGTGTACTCGAGCCGGCGCGACGAGCCGACGTTCCCCGACATGAAGTGCCCGCTGTTGAGCCCGATGCCCATCGCGAAGCCGTCGCCGAGGCCATGCTCGCGGAGCCAACGGTTGAAGCGCGGGAGTCGCACTTCGAGCATCTCGCGCGCCGCGGCGAGGGACCGGTCGGCGTGGTCCTCGGTCGGGATGGGTGCGCCGAAGACGGCGAGGATGCCGTCGCCGCGG
>JBIOTP010000244.1:0-17192 GCA_044865965.1 Solirubrobacteraceae bacterium | reverse complement strand
CCTTGACGGCGTCGCCGCCGCGCGCGGTCGGGTCGGTCACGAGGGCTGGGGGTGCGAGGTCGCGGATCATGTGGCGGTGGATGACGTCGGAGAGGTGGCGCTTGAGGATGCGGCGGGCCTCCTTCTTGGTGTGGCCGCGGGCGCGTGCGTTGGCGTAGATGGCCTGGGCGCGTGGTTCGCAGCGCAGTTGGGTGACGGCCATCCGGTGCAGGATGGCGTTGACGCGGCGGTTGCCGCCGGGGTTGTAGCGGTGGCGGACCGGTTCGCCGGGTCCTTCGGCGGTCGAGGCGGGGATCGGTGCGCTGGCGTTAAAGCGCGCGAAGCCGGGGGTGGTGAAGCGGCGCGGGTCGCCGACCTCGACGAGCAGCTCGGCGACGGAGCGGGTCGAGAGGCCGCACAGGTGATCGAGCGTGGAGCCGCTCGCCTGCACGAGCGCGGCGAGCTCGCGGCAGACCGCCCGCTCGTCGGCGTCGAGCGCCGCGATCCGCCGGTGGTAGTCGTCGAGCAGCCGCACCCGCAACGCGGTCGCCGCGTCCCCCGCCTGCCGCGGGCTCCGGCGCGCGAGGGCGCGCAGGCGTGGGCGCACGGCTTTGCTGTCGGGGAGTTGCTCGCGCAGCTCGAGCGGCAGCTCGGCGAGCATGATCTCGGCCTCGTTGAGCAGGTGCTGGCGGCCGGTCAGGATCGACCGGCGCGCCCTGTGCCACAAGCTCAGCAGCTCGGTCCGCTCGTCCGGGCCCGCGTCGCCGGCGGCGCGCTTGAACGCCCTGGGCAGCAGCGGGTGCGCGAGCGTCTCGCGCGCGATCCGCTCGGCGTCGAGCGTGTCGGACTTGCCGCGCTGGCGCGCCCGGTCGGACCGCGGCGTGCGGTTCGGGCACACGTCGCGCACGTCCTGGTCGCGGCCGGCCAGGAACATCGCCGTGTGCCGGCCCCAGCCGGTGGCGTTCTCGATCCCCCAGCGCGCGATCGGCCCGAACCGCCGCGCCCACGCCACAAGCGCGCGATGCCCGTCGCCGGAGACCCTGAAATGCGCGGTCGCGACGATCCCGCCGCGCGCGTCGACAACCGCCGCGGTCAGCGTCCGCTTGTGCGGATCGATCCCGACCACGGTGCCCGCGTGATCGGGCGTGATCAACACGTGCGACGGTCCCGGACCCCTTCTGCTGCTGGCGCGCATCGCTCGCCCTCCTCGCCTCCCGGCGATACCGTTGATCAGCGGACCGGCCGACAACATCCCGGTGGGCGCAACCACGTCGCGAACGCTCCTATCAGGTCAGGCCGATCCTCCAAGGCACGAACCGGGGTCGACACTTCGTTTCCAGGACACCGCGCCAGCGGGTCCGATCATCAGCGAGTCAGACCCCGGTTCAACCCCCGACCCTACGCGAGCCGTCACCCGCGCCGAGCACCCCGATTACAACACCGGGATCACCGCCGCATGGGTGTGCGTCGCCTAACTTCGATCCTGTCGAAGTAAAGCGACGCACGCCTCGGCACGACCGATTGAGCGTGATCGATCGCGCGCGGATCACGCTGATACACGCGCGGACACGGTCGGATAATCGACCCTCTACCCTGCCCGCAGTTCGTCGGCCTCGCGACGCGGCAAGGACGCGCAATCGTCAGGCGCGCGAAGCGTCCGAGAACTCCCGGAACAGCCCGGTCACGACGAACGCCACCTGCTCGCCGATGTCGACCGCGTTGTCACCGATGCGCTCCAGCGCCCGGGCGACGAGCATCATGGACATCGCCCACTCGCGCCGGTCGGCGTCGGTGCCGATCTCGACCGCACGGGCGAAGACCTGGCGATTCAGACGGTTGATCTGCTCGTCCTGGCGCACGAGGTCCTCGGCGAGGGCCACGTCGCGCAGCACGAACGCCTGCTTGGACTGGGCGACCTCAGAGCGGGCGAAGCGGCCCATCTTGAAGAGGTACTCGAGCATCACCTCGTCCTTGCGCGGCTCGTAGCCGACCAGCGGCAGCATCTTCGCGATGTTCACGCACTGGTCGCCCATCCGCTCGACGTGCTTGATCACGTGCAGGAGCGCGGCGACGACCCGCAGGTCGCTCGTGACCGGCGCCTGCAACGCGAGCAGCGACAGGATCCCCTGCTGCACCTCCAAGTAGCGCCCGTCGATCCGGTCGTCGTCGTTGATGACGATCGCCGCCAGCTCGATGTCCTGGTGCTGCGGCGCCTCCAGCGTGCGGTCGAGCGTGGACACGACCAGGTCGAGACCGCCGAGGGCCTGCTGATCGAGCTCGCGGAGCTCCTCCCGGAAATGCAGCCGTCCGTGTCCCGTGGCCATCGGACGCTACCCGAACCTTCCGCTGACGTAATCCCCGGCCGCTATCCGACGCGGACCGTCGTCTCGCGGATCGATCCCCCCAGCGGATCGATGCGGCTCACCGTCACCCAGCGCACCCTCGCCGCTCGGCGAAGCGTCACGTGGAAGCGCCGCCGGCCGTTGCCCTCGGCGCCGCCCCTGGCGAGCACGGTGGAGTCGCGGCTGGCGCGCGCGTGGCCCTCGACGGCGAAGAAGACGCCGCGGGCCGGGACGTCGGTGCGCCAGGTCACCTCGACCGTGCCGCCGTGACGGCGGGCGCGGAGGTCGAGCACGCGCGGGGGCGGCGGCCGCGGAAGGCCGCGCAGCCGCAGCGTGACGGTCTGGACCAGCGGGGAGCGGGCGCCCGGGGCGCCGGACAGCACCCGCACGCGCACCGGGCCGCGGCGGCGCGGGGCGAGCGGCCGGGACGCCGGGCCGAGCCGCAGCCGGCCGGTGCCGGCGCGCGCGAGCGACAACGTCGCCGCGACGCCGTGCCCGAGCACCTCCGCGCGGACGTCGCAGGCCGCCGCGCACGTCACCGGCAGGACGAGGGGCTCATCGGCGCGCAGGACGCTGCGCCGCGGCCGCTCCACGCGGACGCGCGGGGCCGGCGGGTCCGGCGCCGGCGCCACGCCCTCGAGCGCGATGTGCAGCCGGCCGCCGCCCTCGTCGTCGGGGTTGTCCGTCCAGGACACCGCCGGCGCGCCACACGCGAGCGGCCCCGGCGTGACCGCGTCGGCGTCGCGGTTGTCCGCCCAGGCCACCGCCGGCGCGCCACCCGCGAGCAGCCCCGGCGTGACCGCGTCGGCGTGGCGGTTGTCCGTCCGGGACACCGCCGGCGCGCCATCCGCGAGCAGCCCCGGCGCGACCGCGTCGGCGTCGCGGTTGTCCGCCCAGGCCACAGCCGGCGCGCCGCCCGGGAGCACGACCGGCACGACCGCGTCGGCGTCGCGCAGCGGCCCGCCCAGTTCCTGCACCGGCTCGGGATCCCCGGCCGGCGAGAGGGCCGCCACGAGCGGCGCGACCGAGGAGCCCGCGCGGCGCGAGTGCGGCGCCGCCCAGGTCAGCACCGCCCGGCCGTCGCCGGCCAGCGCGAGCCGGAGCGCGCCGGCGTCGAGGTCGACGGGCGGCTCGGCGGCCGTGAAGGCGAAGACGCCGCTGTCCACTCCGAACCCGCCCGGCGGCTCGCCGGCGATGCGCACCGCGGGCCCGAACGGCCCGGGGCGGTCGCGCACGACCGCGCTCACGTCGTCGCCGAAGCCGCGCCACGCGACGACCGCGCCGCCGCCCGCGCGCAGCGCGACCGCGGCCTCGATCGCGAAGGCGCCTGGCACCAAGGTGGCCGCGCCGAATCCCGCGCCGGGCGCCCGCTCCGCCACGCGCAGCCCCGGGCCGCTCGCGAACGCCGCGAGCGCGCGGCCGTCCGGCGCCACCGCGAGCGCGGGCGCGCCCGGCAGCTCGCTCGCGCCCAGCCGCCGGGCGGCCCCGAACGCCCCGCCGGGCGGCGCGATCGCCGCGTCGACCTCGGCCAGCCCGGACGAGCTGCGGTCCGGACCGCTCGTCCATGCCGCGACCGCCTCGCCCGCCACCCCGATCCCCACGTTCACGCGCGGGAACACAACGGCGCCGCGGCGGGCCGCGAGCTCCTGGGGCGCGCCGAGGCGCCCGCCGGCGAGGCGGCGCGCAATCCGCACGCGGGACCCGATCCGGGCGGCGCGCGCGTCGAGCTCGATCTCCGTCCAGGCGACGACCGCGTCGCCGCGCTCGGAGACCGCGACCGCCAGGTCGAAGATCGTCGCGCCGCGCCGCGCGGTCAGCCGCTCGGGCGCCCCGAAGCTCCCGCCGGGGTCGCGCAGCGCGACCCACACCCCGGAGCGTCCGCCGCTGGTCGTCGGCATGGCGACCACGCCGGCGCCGCCGGGTTGCGCCGCCGCGCGCGGGCACCCGGCTGTCCGTCCGTCGAACGACAGCGACCCGGCGTGCGCGAGCCCCGCGGGCCCGGCCTGCAGCAGCTCGAGGCCGCCCGGCGTCCAGCGCACGAGCTCGCCGGGCGCGCCCGTGGCGCGCACGCACGTGGCGATGCCGGCGACCGGCGTGAACGGCAGCTCGCCGAACGGCGCGGCGGAGGCGGGCGCGGCGAACGCGGCGGCGGCGAGAAACGGCGCAATCCGGTGCATTCCGCGCGGGACAGTAGCTCAGGGAACTCTCACCGGACAGCCGCACATCCGTCGAGACGCATGGCGGCGGCCCTACGCGGGAATCCTGTTCACAACGGCTTCAAGGAGGACGAATGGCTGCTGCTGACACCTACGACGCGCCGCCCCGCCGCGGCGTCTCGCTCGCGAAGGGACCCGTCCTGCTGATCGGGATCGCCTCGCTCGCCCTGGGCGTGCTGGGCTTCATCTTCGCGAGCCGGAGCTTCAAGATGGACGCGCCGGACGGCACCGTGACCGGCACCACGTTCCTCACCATCGCGGGCAACGGCTGGACGTGGGCGCTGTTCGCGGCCGGCGGGCTGCTGCTGATGCTCGGCTCCCCCATCCACTGGGGCGCGAAGTCGATGGCGTTCATCGTCGGCATCGCCTACGGCGTGGGCGCGCTCATCGCGCTCTCCGATGGCTCGGACATCCTCGGCATCTTCGCCACCAACGACATGACGAAGCTCGTCCTGGGCGCTGCCGGCGTGGCGCTCGTGCTGTTGTCGGTGATGCCGCGCGTCGGCCGGCGCAGGGCCGCCGTCGCCCCCGCCGCGGCGCCGGCGCCCGCGCCGCGCGAGCGCGTCGGCGCCGGCGGGCGCGGCCGCTTCACCGGCAGGCGCGGCGCCACCGAGCGCGAGCCCGTCGCCACGCGCGACACTGGCAACGGCGCGCTCGACGACCGGCCCTAGCTCGCCACGGCCTCCCAGCGCGCGTAGAGCTCCTCGAGCGCCCGCTTCGCCTCGGCGTGGCGGGCGCTCGACTTCGCCGCCGAGCGCGGGTCGTTCCAGGCGGCGGGGTCGACCAGCTCGGCCTCCAGCGCCGCCAGCGCCGCCTCGGCGGCCTCGATCTCCGATTCCAGGCGCTTTGCCCGCGCCTCCTGGTTCTTCGAGCGCCCCTTCGGAGCGGGGGGCCTCGGCGGCGGCGCCGGCTTGCCCCGCTTCGCAACACGCTCCGCCTCCGCGCGCTCCTCGCGCACGCGCACGTACTCCGGCCAGCCGCCGACGTAGGAGTGCAGCGTCTGGTCCTCGATCGCCATCGTGCGCGTGCCGACCGCGTCCAGCAGCGCGCGATCGTGGGAGATCAGCAGCAGCGCGCCCTGGAAGCGCTGCAGCGCGGTCTCGAGCGCCTCGCGGCTCTCCAGGTCGAGGTGGTTGGTCGGCTCGTCCAGGATCAGCACGTTCGCCCCCGACTGCACGAGGATCGCGAGCGACAGCCGCCGCCGTTCGCCGCCGGACAAGCCCGCCAGCGGCTTCTCCGCCTCCTCGCCGCCGAACAGGAACTGCCCGAGCAGCGCGCGCGTGTTGTTGGGGGTCAGCCCGGTGGCGCGCTGGGCGGCCTCCAGCACGGTGCCGGCGGAGCCGAGCTCCTCGGCGTGCTGGGAGAGCAGCCCGAGCTTGATGTTGTGGCCGCGGCGCAGCTTGCCGCCGTCGAGCTCGCGCAGCCCCGCCAGCGCCGAGATCAGCGTCGTCTTGCCGGACCCGTTGGGGCCCACCAGCGACACGTGCTCGCCGCGCTCGAGCCATAGCTCGGCCCGCCGAAGCAGCGTGCGCCGGCCGATCCGCAGCTCGCCGTCCTCGAGCTCGAACACCACGCGCCCGGTGCGCTCCGGCGGCTTGAACGCGAACCCGAGGGTTCGCCCGTCGCGCGGGTCGCGCCCGATCCGCTCCATCTTGTCCAGCCGCTTCTGGCGCGACTGCGCCTGGCGCGCGCGGGTGCCGGCGCGGAAGCGGTCGACGAAGCGCTCGAGCGCCGCGATCTCGGCCTGCTGGCGCTCGATCGCGCGCCCCAGCGCGAGCTCGCGCTGCGCCTTCTCACGCCGCCAGGCGTGCCACGTGCCCTTGAAGAAGCGCGCGCGTCCGCCCTCCAGCTCGAGCACCGCTGTCCCGACCGCCTCCAGGAACCAGCGGTCGTGCGCGACCAGTACGACGGCCGCGTCGAGCGCCTGCAGGTGGGTCTCCAGCCACTCGAGCGACTCGATGTCGAGGTGGTTCGTCGGCTCGTCGAGCAGCAGCAGATCCGGGTCACCGGCCAGCGCGCGCGCCAGCGAGGCGCGGGTCAGCTCGCCGCCGGAGAACGTCCGCAGGCTGCGGTCGAGGTGCTCGTCGCGGAAGCCGAGCCCGTGCACGGTCGAGTTGACCGACTCGCGCCAGTTGTAGCCGCCGGCGTGCTCCAGCCGCGCCTGCGCGCGGGCGTACGCGTCCAAAGTCGCGGCGTCGGTGGCGCCGTCCGCCATCGCGTGCTCCAACGACGCCAGCCGCTCCTCCAGCGCCAGCAGCTCGCGGCAGCCGGACAGCACGTAGTCGCGCAGCGTGAGGTCGCGCTCGCGCGGCGGGCGCTGGTCGTGCAGCGCGACGCGGATGTCTTTGGCCAGCATCAGCTCGCCGCCGTCGATCCCGCTCTCGGCCGAGAGCATCCGCAGCAGCGTCGTCTTGCCGGAGCCGTTGCGCCCGGACAGCGTCAGCCGGTCGCGGCGCTCCAGCTTGAAGGAGACGCCCCGCAGCAGCGGCTCCCCCGCCATGTCCTTGGCGAGGTCGGAGGCGATGACGACGGCCATGGGCACCGAGGATAGGTATCCTCGGCGGCGTGATCCGTACGGCTCTCCTCACGTTCTGGATCCTCGCCCTCGCCGCCCCAGCGGCGCTCGCCGCGGAGGGTCAGGACGGCGGCCAGGGCCTCTGGGGCGAGACCGACGACAAGGTCGTCACGCTCGCCGGGTTCGTTCTCATCGTCGGCGTCCCGGTCCTGGTCTTCTGCCTCTCGATGCTCCAGCGCGGGCTGGACCGGCGCAAGGACCGCCGCAAGGCGGCCGAGAAGGCGCGCAAGGCGCGGGCGGACCTGCGCGGCGGCTGGTAGCCGCTTGTTCACACCGCGACGCGCCAGACCGGAGACGATCCGCCGAGATGACCTCGGCCTCCCCGCCCGAGGTCATCCGTATCGACCTGAAGGCGATCGAGACGCTCGACTTCGACGCGCCCGGGGGCCCGCTCGGCTTCACACGCCTGGCCTCCCCGAAGCCGACGATCGCCGCGGTGTCCGGCTGGCGCCTGGCGGGCGGGCTCGAGCTCGCGCTGTGGTGCGACCTCCGGATCGCCACCGAGGACGCGACGTTCGGCTGCGCGGAGCGGCGCTGGGGCGTCCCGCTGCTCGACGGCGGCACCCAGCGCCTGCCGCGCATCGTCGGCGTCGGCCGCGCGCTCGACCTCGTGCTCAGCGGCCGCATCGTCCCCGCCGCCGAGGCGCGCGAGATCGGGCTGGTCACGGAGCTGGTCGGACCCGGCCTGGCGCTGGAGGCGGAGCTCGGCCGGGGCAACGTCGGGGAGGCGGTCGCGGGCGTGGCGCGCTTCGCCCGCCGGCGCAGCGCAACTTGAGCGATTGTCCGGGTATCGAAGGGTCGCCATGAAGCGGATCGCCGTCGCCCTCCTCGCCGCCGCCGGACTCGCCGCGCCGGCCTCCGCGAGCGCCGGCGTCTACCACGTGTACGCCTGCACGGCCGGCGGCAAGGCGTGGCCGAACGGCTCCTGGACGACGCGGTCCGCCACCGGCGTGTCGGTCGACGCGAACTGCAACGGCGGGGTCGCCGCGTCCGCCGCGGCCGGCGCCACGGTCGCCAGCAACACCGCCGGCGGCCTCGTGTTCGCGAGCCCCTCAGGCACCTCGATCGTGGGCTTCACGCTCACCCGCCGGCTCGACTACGTGGACACGGCGCCGAGCGGCACGCACCAGCTCTACGCGACCTACCACTACGGCTCCACGGTCTTCGCCGGCGCCGGCGACTACGACGACCCCACGCGCAACAACCTCAACAAGCAGAAGCACTGGTACGGCTACCCGGCCGGGACCGCCCACGTCGCGCTCGCCCCGGTGACGATGGCGACGTTCCCAGCGCTGGCGGGGATGGCGGGCCGCTCGAACCAGCTGTCGATCCTCGTCGGCTGCTTCCCGCGCGGCAACCCGCCGACCAACTGCTCGATCGCCGCCGGCGGCGGCGTCACCCACCGGCTCACGGGCGCCGACGTCGCGGTCAACGACCCCACGCCGCCGTCCGCGATGACGGTCGAGGCCTCGGGCCTGCTGAGCGGCGGCTCGCGCGACGGCTCCGACCCGGTCACGGTGACCGCCGCCGACAACGCGGGCATCCGCCGCGTGGAGCTGATCGACATCACGAACCCGTTCTCGGCCTCGATCGTCGGCAGCGAGGACTACGGCTCGGTGCCCACCGACGGCCAGAAGGCGTGCGACTACTCGCTGCGCGCCCCCTGCCCCAACCTCGCCCGCGAGACGATCCGCGCGACGTCGCTGCAGGTCGGCCAGCGCCAGGTCGTGGTCCGCGTCACCGACACGGGCGGCAACGTCGTCGATCGCGGCCCGTACACCGTGAGCGTCATCACGCCGTCCAACCGCGGCCCGGCCAACGGCGCCAACGCGACCGACTCGGCCACGCTGCAGGTGCGCTTCACGACCACCACGCACACGCGCCGGCTCGTCGGCTACGGCGACCACGTCGGGGTGCGCGGGAGGCTGCTCAACTCGAGCGGCCAGCCGGTCGCGGGCGCCGAGGTGAAGCTGCTGACGCGCGACCTGCGCCAGGGTGCGACGGTCGTCGTGCGGCGCACGCTCAGGACCGGCGCCGACGGCCGGTTCCGCACCACCGTCGCCGCCACCGCCTCGCGCCTGCTGCAGGTCGGGTGGCTGTCGCACGTCTACGACGTGCGCTTCGCCGCAAGCTCCTACCTGACGCTCGAGGCGCGGGCCTCGGCGCGCCTGGGCGTCTCGACCCGGCGCCCGCGCGTGGGCCGGGGGATGACGATCTCGGGCCGGCTGCGCGGCGTGTCGCGCGGCGGCGTCACCGTCATCCTGCAGGGCCGCGCGCGCGGCTCGCGGCACTACGACACGTTCGCGGACACGACGGCGACGCGCACGGGCGCGTTCCGCGTCCGCTACCGGTTCCGCAACGGCAGCTCGCGCGGGCGCTCGTTCGTGCTGCGGGCGAAGATCCGCCCGGGCGCCCGCTTCCCGTACCGCACCGGCTACTCCAACCGGGTCACGGTCCGGGTCCGCTGAGTAGGCTCCCTCCGTCTGACGGTCACGGAGGGAGACAGCGTGAGCTACTTCGTCACGGGCGCAACCGGCTTCATCGGCCGCCACCTCGTCGAGCGCCTGCTCGCGCGCGACGGCGGCGACATCCACGTGCTCGTGCGCGAGGGGTCGACCGAGCGCCTCGACGAGCTGATCGAGCGCTGGGGCCGGCCGGAGCGCATCAAGCCCGTGTCCGGCGATCTGTCCGAGCCGCTGCTCGGCGTCGACGAGGAGACCCGCCGGGTGCTGAAGGGCACGATCGACCACTTCTTCCACCTCGCCGCGCTCTACGACATGGCCGCCGCCGACGACTCGCGCAACGAGCAGGTGAACGTGGCCGGCACGCTGAACGCCGTCGAGCTGGCGAACGACGTGGAGGCTCGGCGCTTCCACCACATGTCCTCGATCGCCGTCGCCGGCCTCTACAAGGGCACCTTCACCGAGCCGATGTTCGACGAGGGCCAGGAGCTCGCCCACCCCTACCACCGCACGAAGTACGAGTCCGAGAAGCTCGTGCGCGAGCGCGCGAAGGCGCCGTGGCGCGCCTACCGCCCGTCGCTGGTCGTCGGCAACTCCAAGACCGGCGAGATGGACAAGATCGACGGCCCCTACTACTTCTTCAAGGCGATCCAGAAGCTCCGCCACGCGCTGCCGGAGTGGTTCCCGCTCGTGTCGCTGGAGTGGGGCTGGACCAACATCGTGCCGGTCGACTACGTCGCCGCCGCCGTCGACCACATCGCCCACCTGGACGGCCTCGACGGCCAGGCGTTCCACCTCGTCGACCCGCAGGGCCAGCGCTCCGGCGACGTCCTGAACACGTTCGCGAACGCCGCCCACGCGCCGCACGCGGTGATGCGGGTCGACCGCCGGGCGATCGCCAACCTGCCCAAGGGCGTGCTGTCGTTCGCGATGAAACTGCCGGCGCTCAAGCAGATCCGGCAGCAGTTCCTCGCCGACCTCGCGATCCCCGAGGAGATCCTCGACTACATCGCGCTGAGCTGCAAGTTCGACGCCCGGGACGCGCAGCGCGCGCTGGAGGGCTCCGGGATCGAGCTGCCGCCGCTCGAGTCCTACGCCGACAAGCTGTGGGACCACTGGGAGCGCCGGCTCGACCCCGACCTCTACAAGGACCGCTCGTTCGAGGGCGCGGTGAACGGCAAGACGGTCGTCATCACCGGCGCCTCGAGCGGCATCGGCCGGGCGGCCGCCCTGAGGATCGCCGCCGCCGGCGGGATCCCGATCCTCGTCGCGCGCACGCAGGAGAAGCTCGACGACGCCAAGGCCGAGATCGAGGGCGCCGGCGGCGCCGCCTACACGTACTCGTGCGACCTGTCGGACTACGACGCGATCGGAGGGCTCGTCGAGCAGCTGCTGTCCGACCACGCGCGCATCGACATCCTCGTCAACAACGCCGGGCGCTCGATCCGGCGCTCGGTCGCGCTGTCCTACGACCGCTTCCACGACTACGAGCGCACCGTCCGGCTCAACTACCTCGGGCCGGTGAAGCTGATGCTCGGGCTGCTGCCGCACATGCGCGACCAGGGCGGCGGGCACATCGTGAACGTCTCCTCGATCGGCGTGCAGACCAACCCGCCGCGGTTCTCGGCCTACGTCGGCTCCAAGGCCGCGCTCGACGCGTTCACGCGCGTGGTGAGCTCGGAGACGATCGGCGACAGCGTCACCTTCACGACGATCCACATGCCGCTCGTGAAGACGCCGATGATCGCGCCCACGAAGATGTACGACTCGTTCCCGACGATCACCCCGGACGAGGCGGCCGGCTTCGTGTGCGAGGCGATCCGCGCCAAGCCCAAGCAGATCAACACCCGCCTGGGCACGTTCGGCGAGGTCGCCTACGCGCTGGCGCCCAAGGCGGTCGACCAGATCCTGCACCTGGCCTACCGCGTGTTCCCTGAGTCGGCGGCGGCGAGCGGTAAGAAGGACGGCGGCGAGGAGAAGGCGTCGGGCGAGGCGACCGCGCTCGCGTACCTGATGCGGGGCGTGCACTGGTAGCCACCCGCGTGCTGTCCTCGGACGCCGTCAAGGCCACGTTCGCGCCGGCCTACGGGATGGTGTGCGCGTCGCTCACCCACCGCGGGGACGAGCTGCTCGGGATGCGCAAGGGGCTGGAGGCGTACGTCGACACCGGCTCGACGATGGGCATCCCGCTGCTGCACCCGTGGGCCAACCGGCTCGGCGGCTTCGAGTACGAGCATGCGGGGCGCCGCGTCACGCTCGAGCCCCCGGACGTGCGGCTGGAGGAGCACGGGCTGCCGATCCACGGGCTGCGCTCGGCGGTGCGCGGCTGGGAGGTCCTCGAGGCGGCGCCGGACCGGCTGGTCGGAGCGCGGGAGATCCGCGCGCTGGGCGGCTTCCCGTTCGACCACCGCATCGAGGTCGCCGCCGAGCTGCGCGACACGACGCTGGCGCTGACCACGACGGTCACCGCCACCGGCGAGTCGGCGGTGCCGATCTGCTTCGGCTACCACCCGTATCTGCGGCTGCCGGGCGTCCCGCGCGCGGAGTGGGACATCACCGCGCCGGTGGGCGAGCGGCTGGAGGTCGACGAGCGCAGGATCCCGACCGGCGAGCGCGCGCCCGCCGGTGACCTCGACGGGCCGCTGGGCGCGCGGACGTTCGACGCGCCGTTCAAGGTCGCGGGCGGGCCGTTCGCGGTGGCCGGCGGCGGCCGTCGGATCGAGGTCGCGTTCGAGCGCGGCTACCCGGTCGTGCAGGTGTTCGCGCCGGAGACCGAGGACGTTGTGAGCTTCGAGCCGATGACCGCGCCGCCGGACGCGCTGCGCCGCTCACCGGGCGCGGTGGCGCCCGGCGAGACGTTCACGGCCCGCTTCACGGTCGCCGTGTCACCGGCAGCGTGAGCGTGGTGGACCCGGGCGCGCAGGCGGACGGTGTACTCGCCGGCCGCCAGACCCCGCGGGCTGACCCGCAGCGTGTAGGTGCGGCCCGCGCGCTTGCGGCTCGCGCGCACGAGGTGGCGGACCACCTTGCCGCCGCGCAGCAGGTCGATCCGCACGCGCGCGGCGCGCTTAAGGCGGTAGGTGACGACCAGCGCGCGCGGCCCGAACACCGGGCAGGCGGTCCGGAGGCTGCGCAGCGCGCCGCGGGCGCGGGCGGCGCGCGCCAGGCACGCGGGCGCGACGCCCCGCGCCCCAGCGCGACTTGAAGCTCAGCGTGAGCTTCTGGGTGCCCGCCGGCACGGCCGGCAGCGCGAGGTCGAGGTTGTGGCCGGCGGCGGGCGGGCAGCCGAAGTCGTTGCCCGAGCCGGAGAACCACAGGTGGGTGCCGGAGGGGACGAGCGCCGGGTCGATGATCCGGCGGCCGGGCAGCGTGGCGACGTACGCCTCGCCGTTGTGCACGCCCGCGCCCTGCAGCGTGTAGGGCGTGCCGTCGGGCCGCTTCCAGTCGATCCGGTGGGTGTCGCGCTTGGTGTCCTGCCAGTCCGAGGCGGCGCGCTGGGCGCCCGGCTCGAGCACGCGCGGGATCACCCAGCCGAGCTCCTTCTTGCCGATGACGTCCATGTTCTGCGAGTAGTCGGTCGCCATCAGCGTCCAGCTGCCGTACGTCTCGCGGCTGCCGGTCGAGTAGTAGTCGGGCAGGCCGAGCGAGTGGCCGTACTCGTGCGAGATCACGCTCGCGTGCTCGATCGCCGTCTCGGGGTTGAGGTTGTACGGCCCCACGCGCGTGAACACCGGGATGCCGGTGTCCTGCGTGGTCTTGCGCGTGCGCGACTGGTCGGTCCAGAACAGCGGCCGCCCCTCGAGGTCGTGCGCCTGGTCGTCCAGCCCTCGGTCGCGATGCCGTCCGAGGGCACGGTCCCGTGCGGGAACAGCTGGCCGTAGGACATCTCCTGGTAGAGGTTGAACGTCGAGCCCGGGTTGTCGGGGTCGTTGATCTTGCCGGCGAGGCGCTCGGCGCTCGACGTCGCCGCGTGGTGGCGGTCGGAGAAGTCGACCGGCACCACCGGGAACGGGCGGTCGCCATAGCGGGCGGTCTCGAAGCCGCCCGTGGGCGGGATCACCTTCGGCCCGTGCGAGGTGGCGGACGCGCTCCCCCCGGCGTAGGTCAGCTCGGCCGTCGCCGAGAGGTCCTTCCAGGCGATCTCGGGGTCCTGGGCCAGCGTGTCGGCGCGCGCCTCGACGACCTTCTGGACCACCGCCCCGGGCGCGACCGTCCCGATGTCCCACGTCAGCGTGCCGAGCGTGGTGCCGTCGGGCTCCGTGAGCGTGACGCGGGCGCCGGTGAGCGGGGTCGCCCCGTCGTTGCGCACGCGCAGCGTGAACGGGTAGCTCTCGCCGGGCTTGACCCAGCCCCGCGAGGACACGAAGGCGTTCTCCAGCGAGGGCGCCGCGGAGGCGAGCGGGGCGACGACCGCGAGCAGGGCGAAGGCGGCGACGGCGGCGAGAGCGAACACGAACGGACGGGGCATGTCGGACCGAACGCCGCGGGCGCCCGGAACTTGCGCCGATCGTCACGAGCTCGCGCCACGTCGCCGCCGGTAGTACTTGCTGGCCTTCACCCGCCCGCCGCACACCGCCATGGAGCACCACGTGGCGCTGGCGTTCGTCGAGCGGTCGAAGAACGCCCACCGGCAGCTGTCCCTCGGGCACGCTTTCAGCCGGCCCCAGGTTCCGTCCAGCATCGCGACCACGGCGGCGGCCACCACGGCCCCGAGCGCACCGTCCACGCCGCCACTTACCGGCATGAGCGCCGCCCCCTCCGCTGGAAGGCTGACGACCAGTCGGGCCCGCCGCGCGGCGGCCTCGACGACCGTGCGCGCGCCAACCGGCTCGGGGCCGCCGTTGTTGGCCAGCAGCAACTCCCGCAGCGCCTCGCGCAACTCGCGCGCGCGGGCCAGATCGGCGGAATCCACGGTTGGCGGCCCAGCGCCCTCGCCGCCGAGACGGCGGTACTCCAGCCAGTCCCGGAGGCCCTCCGGAGCGTCGAGCAGGTCGGGTCCGTGCTCGCGATCGACCGTATTCACGAAATCCTGCACGAGCGCGAGCGATCCGGGGGCGGGGTCGCGGCCCCCCGGCTGCGGACGGCCGGCCAGCAGAGAATTGCGCTCCACTTCCGCCCGGAAACGCTACCGTCTGCGCCCTCAGCAGTCCGCGACCGGGCCGGCGGGGGCCGACCAACGGCAGACCGCCGCCCCGGGGCGGAGCTGCAACAGGTGAGGGTTCGATGAAAGGACGCATGCTTATGCCAAGGTCCGCGTGGACCACGCTGGTCGCTGTTGTGGCGGCCCTGTCGCTCGGCGTAGCCGCCTGCGGCGGCGGCGGCGGCGGCAAGACCGAGAAGCCTTCAGGCCAGGCCGCCCCGACCGGGGGCAAGCAGGGCGGCAAGCTGACCGTCCTCTGGAGTGGCGACACCGATCACATCGACTGTGGCCAGACCTACTACCAGATGGGCTATTTCCTCTGCTACGCGACGCAGAAGCCGCTCTACTCCTATAAGCCCGACGACGGCACGAAGATGGTGCCGGACCTCGCCGAGTCGCTGCCGGAGGTCTCGTCCGACGCGAAGTCCGTCACGGTGAAGATCAAGACGGGCGTGAAGTTCTCGGCGCCGGTCAATCGCGACGTGACGTCCAAGGACGTCAAGTACGCGATCGAGCGCGGGTTCTTCCAGACCGTGGCCAACGGCTACGCGGGCGCCTACTTCGGTGACATCGAGGGCGCCAAGGTGGGCGCGAAGCCCGGCACCAAGATCTCGGGCATCGAGACGCCGGACGACCAGACGCTCGTGCTGCACCTCACCAAGCCGAGCGGCGGCGTCTTCGCCAGCGGCGCGCTCGCGCTGCCGCTCACCGCGCCCGTGCCGGAGGAGTACGCGGCGAAGTTCGACAAGAAGAACCCGTCGACGTACGGCGACAACCAGGTCTCGACCGGTCCGTACATGATCGAGGCCAACGCCGCGGGCAAGGCGATCGGCTACCAGACCGGCAAGTCGATCCACCTCGTGCGCAACCCGAACTGGGACAAGTCGAAGGACTACAAGCCCGCCTACCTCGACGAGATCAACAACCTCGAGGGCAACGACGACACGGGCGTCGCCTCCCGCCGGATCCTGACCGGCCAGGGATTCATCAACGGCGACTGGACGCCGCCGCCGGAGATCCTCAAGGACGCCTCGCAGAACAAGAAGTCCCAGCTCGTCGTCGTCCCGGGCTCGACGGTCCGCTACGTCGCGCTCAACACCACGATCAAGCCGTTCGACAACATCGACGTCCGCAAGGCGATCGCCGCCGGCTTCGACCGGGCCGCGATGCGCCTGGTGCGCGGCGGCGCGTTCGTGGGCGACATCGCGACCCACTTCCTCACGCCCGGCATCGGCGGGTTCGAGGAGGCCGGCGGCATGAAGGGCACCGGCGTCGACTTCTACAACACGACCGGCGCGCCGCAGCCGGACCTCGCCGCGGAGTACATGAAGAAGGCCGGCTACGCGTCGGGCAAGTACGACGGCGGTGAGACGTTCCTGGCCGTCGGCAGCAACGAGGGCACCGCGCCGAAGGCGGCCGAGGTGGCCAAGGCGAACCTCGAGAAGCTCGGCTTCAAGGTCCGCCTGCGGCTCGTGACCACGAACACGATGTACACGAAGTTCTGCAACAGCCCGTCGGAGAAGGTGGCGATCTGCCCGAACGTCGCCTGGGGCAAGGACTTCAGCGACGGCCAGACGATGCTCGACCCGACGTTCAACGGCGAGAACATCCTCGACCAGGGCAACTCGAACTGGCCGCAGCTCAACGTCAAGTCGATCAACGAGCAGATGGACAAGGCGAAGCTGCTGACCTCGCCCGAGGACCGCGCCAAGGCGTGGGGCGACGCCGACAAGGCCATCACCGCCCAGGCGCCCGGCGTGCCGTGGCTGTGGGACAAGTGGCCGCTGATCGAGTCGGCCAACGTCAAGGGCGTCCCGAGCCTGTTCAACAGCCAGTGGGACCTCGCCTGGACGTCGCTCAAGTGAGCGCCGCGCCGGCGACGTGATGTTCCGCGACGGCCCCGCCCCTCTGGCGGGGCCGTCGTCTTTTAGGCCGCACTGAGGTGCTTTTGGGGCGAGCCTGAGGCGCGGCCCCTACGGTCGGACGCTGATGCGCGAGCTCCCCCGCGTACGGCTCACCCTCGTCTACGCCGTGCTGTTCGGGACCGCCGGCCTGCTGCTGTCCTGCGGGTCGTACTGGCTGGTGCGCGGCCACGTGATGCGCACGGTCCCGCCGGAGCGCCTGCAGGGAGCGCTGGCATCGCTCGCCGCCGACTACGCGCTCGTGCTGGGCGGGACGCTGCTGCTCAGCGTCGTGCTCGGCTGGCTCGCGGCCGGCCGGGTGGCGGCGCCGCTGCTCGACCGCCTGGAGGCGGGGCTGGAGGACCAGCGCCGCTTCGTCGCCAACGCCTCGCACGAGCTGCGCACGCCGCTGACCGTGATCCGCACGGAGGCCGACCTCGCGCTCGCGGATCCGCACATGAGCGCGGACGAGCTGCGCGCCGCCGCCGCCCGCGTGCGCGACGCCAGCGGGCGGGTGGAGACGCTGCTCGACGCGCTGATCCTGCTCGCCCGCGCGCGGGAGGCGCCCGCGCGGCGC
>JBIOTP010000243.1:0-25174 GCA_044865965.1 Solirubrobacteraceae bacterium | reverse complement strand
GATCGCCGCGGCCCGCGGCCTCCCAGGCCGCGCGCACCTTCTCGAGCCCGTCGGCGAACGCCTCGACCGGGCCGCCGCCGAACGTCCAGCCGTCGCCGTAGCGGGCGGCGCGCCGGAACGCGACGTCGGCGAAACCGCCGATCAGCAGCCCCGGCCGCTCGCCCCGCGCGGGCGCGGGCCCGACGCCGGCCTCGCCGCGCCAGATCCGCGTCAGCTCCTCGAGCTGGCGCTCGAACGTCCGGCCGCGCCGGTGGTGATCGGCGCCGCTGACCTCGAAGTCGTCGACCCGCCCGCCGACCGCCACGCCGAGCACGAGCCGGCCGCCGGACAGCGCGTCGATCGTCGCCGCCTGCTTGGCGAGCAGCGCCGTGTTGGTCCGCAGCGGCGCGATCAGGATGTCGGTGACGAGCCGGATCCGCTCGGTCACCGCCGCCGCCGCCGCGAGGCACGCGAGCGCCTCCCAGTTGCGGTACACGATCCGGTCGAGCGTGCCGAGCGAGGAAAAGCCCGCCGCCTCGGCGCGCTGCGCCCAGTCGACGATCCCGGCGCGGTCGACGCCCGGCACGGCGGTCGGAAGCCCGATTCCTATGTCCATCGTCACTCCTCTCTAACGTGGCCCCGCGATGGCCGGCGCGACTCTAGACGACCTCCCGCCGTGGGCGGCCGCGCTGCTCGAGGAGGCGCGCGTCGCCCACCTCGGGCTGCTCGACGGCGACGGCCGTCCGCGCGTGCTGCCGGTCACGTTCGCGCGCGTCGGCGGGGAGCTGTGGAGCGCCGTCGACGACAAGCCCAAGCGCCGCGCCGGCGACGAGCTCGCGCGGATACGCTGGCTGCGGGCGCATCCCGAGTCGGCGCTGACCGTCGACCGCTACGACGACGACTGGTCGCGGCTGGCGTGGGTGCAGGTGATCGGCAACACGGAGGTGCTCGATGTAGCCGGGCGCGCGGCCGTGCTGGCGGCGCTGGCCGCCCGCTACGCGCCCTACCGCGAGCGCCCCCCGCGCGGCCCGCTGGTATGCGTGCATCCCCGGCGAGTGGTGTGGTGGCGCGCACTGGACCATCGTCCGTTTGTCGGTCCGCGCGGCCCCGGCTAGCCTGGCTCTCATGTTCTCGAGGACTCTCCGTGCCGGCGGCGCGTGCGCCGCGCTCCTGACCACCGCATGCCTCCTCGCCCCGCAGGTCGCGTTCACTCAGGACGAGCAGGACCGCTGCGCGCCGCGGCAGTCGGGTGAGCAGTGCGGCGAGGGCAACGGGCGCAAGACGCCCGGCGGCGGCGACCTCGTCAGCCACAAGGGCTGGCCGCCGATCACCGGGATCCTGTGGAAGGTGACCGAGAACGCCGGCACCCACCACAAGGTCGGCACCGAGGACAACGACGAGCTGCTCGGCCACCACGGCAACGACACGATCGCCGGCGGCGAGGGCAAGGACGTGCTGTGGGGCGACTGGCAGCTGAGCGGCAACACGACCAATCAGAGCGACGTGCTGCGCGGCGGCGCCGGGAACGACTTCCTGTACCCGAGCCACGGCAAGAACATCATGCTCGGCGGCCCGGGGAACGACCGCATCATCGCCTACTACGGCCACGGGACCATCGACTGTGGGCCCGGCACCGGCGACTACGCGCAGACCCGCTTCCAGAGCAACGCCTACAAGGTCCGCAACTGCGAGCGCGTGCGCCACTTCTGCGCGTTCGGCTCCAAGCCGAACGGGGACTGCAAGAAGCCAGGCGAGGGCAAGGCGGCGCGGGCGCGCAGCGCCTGGGCGCGCGACTGACTCAGCTCGCTCAGCTCGCCGCGGCCTGCCAGCGCGCCTTGTGCTCGCGCTTGGCGGCCTGGTAGTCGGCCAGCGCCTGCGAGGAGTCGACGTCGCCGAGGGTCGGGTGCCACGGCACAAGGCCCTCGGCCGCGGCCACGCCGAAGCGCTTCGCCAGCACCGAGCCGAGCGCCTTGACCTTCATCTCGCCGAAGCCCGGCAGCCCCTCGATGTTGGCGCGCAGCTCGGCGGTCGTGGCGGCGTCCGTCCACACCCGCGCGGCGTCGCCGTCGTAGCGCTCCGCGACGTGGGCGCACAGCTCGCGCACGCGGCGGGCCATCGCGCCGGGGAAGCGGTGGATCGCGGGCCGCTCGCGGAACACGGCGTCGAGGTCGGTCTCGGCGAGCCGGCGGGCGTCGAGCGTGCCGAGGCGCTCCTGCAGCGCCAGCGGACCGGAGAACGCCTTCTGGACGGGCACCTGCTGGTCGAGCGCGAAGCCGATCAGCAGCGCGAGCGGGTCGCGCGCGATCAGCTCGTTGGCCGCGTCGGAGTCGGTGAAGTACAGGCGGTCGGGCATCACCCAGGACCCTACTGCTCTCAATGCGCGGGGCCGGCGGGCAGCCGCCTGCTCGCCTCGGTGTAGCCCGGCGCCGCGGCGGTCGCGGTCGTGCGCCGGCCGGCCAGCCTGAGCGTCACGCGGCCGGCGGCGTTCGTGGTGCCGGAGCGCCCGCCGGCCCGGACCTTCGCGCCCTTCACCGGATCGCCGGCGTCGGTCACCCTGAACTCGACGGCGGTCGTCCGGCCGCGCCGCAGCCGCCCGGGATCGGCGTCGAGCGTGAGGCCCGGCAGCACGCGCGTGTCGTACGTGGCGACCCCCGGGTCGACGCCGAGCGCGAACGCGCCCATCAGGTCGAGCCCGCCGCCGGGGGCGGCGCTCGCGTCGATCCTGTACAGGCTCGACGCCTTCCGGGGCTGCCCGGCGTCGACCACGGCGCCGAAGCGGGTCGCCGCCCGGTTCGAGCGGGTCACCAGCACCCGCGGGGTGCCGCCGCTCTGGCGCTTCCATGCCACCCACAGCCGCCCCTTCGCGTCAGCGGCCAGCGCGGCGAGCGTGCTGCCGTTGCGGTCGGCGCGGGCGATCAGCGTCGAGCTGGGCGTGCCCACCAGCCACAGCCGTACCTGGTTGAGCGCCGGATAGCCCGCCGGATAGGCGACGTAGAAGCCGCCGCCGGGGCGCGCGACGATCGGCGTCCGCGCGAGCATGCCGACCAGCATGTCGCTCGTGCCCGGCATGTTGGCCGGCCCTCCGATCGGCGAGCCGTCGGCGGCGACGCCCTGCGCGTACACGCCGAGATGGCCCGTCGCGTTGGAGTACCACGCCATCACCGCGCGGCCCGCGGCGTCCGACGCGATCCCCGTGTCGTAGCCGTAGTTCCCCAGCGGCGTCTGGTAGTTGAAGTTCGGCGACGCCGGGCTCAGGCCGGCGTGCACCCAGGTGCCCAGCGTCCCGGCCCACGCCTCGAGCGGCGTGCCGTTCGGGAGCACGGTCGCGCTGGCCGGGCTGCCGTACGCCTGCCCGCCCTGCGGCACGATCGAGCCCTCCTGCAGCGCCCAGGTCGCGCCGCCGTCGGCGGACAGCGCGGTGTTGAGGTCCTGATTCGGGTCGTTCGTGTCGATGCTCCGCTGCCCGCCCCAGAACGCCCGCAGCCCGCCCGGCGCCGCCACGAGCGCGGCATTCTGGACCCCGACCCAGCCGGTCACGATCGCCGAGGTCGCGCCGATCGTCCCACCGGGCGAGATCGCCGTGTGCATCAGATCCTCGGTGTTCGGCCCCGTCCGCCGGTGCCACGCGACATGCAGCACGCCGTCCGCGGTCCGCAGGAGCCCGACCTGGTCGATGTTCGCGCCGCCCGCCGACGTGAGCTGCTTCCACGTCGCGGCGTGGGCGGAGGGCGCGGCGGCCAGCGCGAGGGCGGCCGCGACGAGGAGCGCTCGGAGCGACACCGGGCGACCCTACCGGTTCTCGGATGAATCCCCTGTGACCGCGAGCTCGGACCAGGCGCGCTCGAGCGCCTCGAGCAGCAGCTCGGCGGGCTGGGCGCCGGAGACTCCGTAGCGGCGGCCGAGCACGAAGAACGGCACACCCTGGATGCCGATCCGATGCGCGAGCGCCTCGTCGGCGCGGACGTCGCCGGCGTAGTCGTCGCCGGCCAGCGCAGCGCGCGCCTCGTCGGCGTCCACTCCGACGTCGGCGACGAGCCGGACCAGCGCCTCCGGGTCGGCGATCGGCTCGCCGTCGGTGAAGTAGCCGCGCATCACGCGCTCCTGCGCCTCGGCCTGGAGCCCGTGCGCACCGGCGAGGTGGATCGCGCGGTGGGCGTCGAACGTGTTGCCGCCGCGGGCGCGGTCGAGGTGGTACTCGAGGCCGTCGCCGGCGGCGAGCTCGGTCATCCGGGCGTGACTGCTCTGCGCCTGCTCGAGGCTCATGCCGTACTTCGCGGCGAGGCGCTCGGCGGCGGTGCCCCGGGGGTCGCGGGGCGCGCGCGGGTCGAGCTCGAAGCTGCGCCAGGTGACGGTGACGCCGTCGCGGTGCTCGAAGCGCGCGAGCGCGGTCTCGAAGCGGCGCTTGCCGATGTAGCACCACGGACACACGACGTCGGACCAGATCTCGACCTCCATGAGAGCCACGCACCAATAGCAGGCGCCGGTGATCCGGACGCGCGCGCCGCGCGTAGCCTTGAGCATCGTCCTCTTGGTCGTCTTCGCGTTCGTCGCCGGCGCCGGGACCGCGCTGAGCCCGTGCGTCCTGCCGGTGCTGCCCGCGCTGCTGAGCGCGGGGGCGACCGGCGGGCGGCGGCGGCCGCTGGGGATCGTGCTCGGGCTGGCGGTGACGTTCACGGTGACCATCGTGGGCCTGGCGACGGTGGTGGACGGCGTCGGCCTCGGCGACTCGGCCGTGCGCACCGTGGCGATCGTCGTGCTGGCGGCGTTCGGCGTCGCGGTGGCGGTGCCCGCCGTCGGCGCGCGGCTCGAGGCCCCGCTCAGCGGGCTTGCGCGCTTCGGCCCGCGCAGCGCCGGGCGGGGGTTCTGGTCCGGGCTCGCGGTCGGCGCCGCGCTCGGGTTCGTGTACGCGCCGTGCGCCGGCCCGATCCTCGCCGCCGTCGTCTCGGTCGGCGCCGCCTCCGGCGCGACCGTTGCCACCGGCCTCGCGTACGCGCTCGGCTCGGCCGCCGTCCTGCTCGTGCTCGCGCTCGCCGGCCGCGCGCTGGCGGACCGCGTCCGCCTCGCGGGCCGCGGCCCCGGGGTGCAGCGCGCGCTCGGGGCGGTGATGGTGCTCACCGCGGTCGCGATGACGCTCCAGCTCGACGTGCGCTTCGAGTCGGCGATCGCCGACCGCCTGCCGGCGGCAGTGGTCAACCCGACTCGCTCCCTGGAGGGCTCCGGCGCGGTGAAGAAGCGGCTGGCCGGCCTGCGGCCGCCGTCACGCTTCGCCAACGCCGCAGGCGGCGGCGGCGACTCGCTGCCCGACTACGGCGCCGCGCCGGACTTCACCGGCAACCAGCGCTGGTTCAACACCCCGGGCGGCCGGCCGCTCACGCTCGCGGGGCTGCGCGGCCGCGTCGTGCTGGTCGACTTCTGGACCTACACCTGCATCAACTGCCTGCGCACGCTCCCCCACCTCGAGGCCTGGGATCGCGCCTACCGCGCCGCCGGGCTCACGATCGTGGGCGTGCACTCGCCGGAGTTCACGTTCGAGAAGAACGCCGCCAACGTCGAGCGCGCGATCCGCCGCGAGGGCATCCACTACCCGGTCGCCCAGGACAACGAGATGGCCACCTGGGACGCGTGGAGCAACGAGTACTGGCCCGCCGACTACCTGATCGACGCGCGCGGCCGCGTCCGCCACGCGCACTTCGGCGAGGGCGCCTATGAGGAGACCGAGGCCGCCATCCGCTCGTTGCTGCGGGAGGCCGGCGCCGCCCGGCTGGGCGCCGGCGCGAAGCCGGCGCGCACCTACGACCCGGCGCGCGACACGACGCCGGAGACGTACCTCGGGCTCGCGCGCGCCGAGCGCTTCCTGCCCGCGCCGGGGCGGCCGGGCACGAGCAGCTACGCCGCGTACCGCGGCGAGCTGCCCGTCAGCCACTTCACGCTCGGCGGCACGTGGACGCTCACGGCGGAGTCCGCCAGGGCCGGCGCGGACGCGACGCTGACCGGGCGCGTCGTCGGCAAGGACGTCTACCTCGTCCTCAGCCCGCCGGCGCGCGGCGCGGGAACGGTGCGCGTCGCGCTCGACGCGCGCCCGCGCACGACCGTGCGGGTGACGCGCCAGCGGCTCTACCACCTCGTCTCGCTGCCGCGCGCGGGCGAGCACGTGCTCGCGCTGCGCTTCTCGGCGGGCGTCGCCGGCTACGCGTTCACGTTCGGGTAGGCGCTCAGCGCCACCAGCTCCCCCTCGCTCACGAGCCCCGAGCCGCGGGCGAAGCGCACGTAGCGCCCGCATCCGATCGCGTAGCCCTCGCGCAGCGGCAGCGCGAGCAGCCCGGCGAGCAGCGCGTGCGCGTCGTCGCGCGACGGCGGCGGAGCCGGCGCGGCCGCCAGCGCCTCCAGGCAGTAGCCCTCGAGCAGCGCCGGCCACAGCGATGCGAACACGTCGGCGCGGCCGACGAAGTCGAGCACGGTGAAGCGGCCGCCGACGGCGACGAGCGCGCCCGTCTGGCCCGGCGCGAGCGGGATCCGGCGGCGCAGCGCCGCGAGGCGGTCGCGGCGGTGCTCGAACACGTCGTGCATCGCCTGCGTGCGGGTGCGCGCGCCCTCGGCGGCGCCGCAGCGGGCGACCTCCGCCCACACGGCGGCCTGGTCGGCGCGGGCCGGCGCGCCGGCGGCCACCGCGGCGCGCACCTGCCTGCTCTTGAGCCGCCGCAGCGCGGGATAGGCGGTCTGGGGGGCGGGCGCGAACGCCTCGGCGTGGCGGGCGGCGTCCCAGCGGCCGTGCTCGACGCACGACACGGGAACGGTCAGGCGCGAGCGCGCCCCGACGAGCACGGAGACGTCGAACGTGCGGTTCTGGCGCGCGCCCAGGACCTCCTCGCCCTCGTAGAGCAGCACGGGAGTGCCGGTCGGGTTGGCGATCAGCAGGTCGTTGACGCTCGCGTTCGGCAACTCCGTGACGGTGACGCCGGCGGGGCGGGCCTGGGCGAAGGACAAGTACTCGAGCGCCGCCGGCGGCCCGAGCAGCGGGAAGACGGTGAGGGCGGCCGCCGCGCACGGCTCACCGACCGCGGGCGGGGCGCAGACATAATCGGAGAGGGTCATGTCACCGGGTCGCTCCGGCGGGCGCGGACCTGACGCGGTCGGCACGGACGAAGGGAGAGCGTTGCGCAGGGCGATGATCTGGACGTGCGCGGTCGTGCTCGCGCTCGTCGCGATCGTCAGCGCGCGCAACCTGCTCGGCGGCTCGGGCGGCGGCCGCGGGGCCCCGGCCCGGCCGCGCGACGTCCGCGACCCGATCGGCTCGCGCCTGCTCGCGAAGCTCGCCGCCGGCCGCGCCGACGCCTCGATCCTCGTCCTCGGCGACTCCACGGGCAACGAGGCCGGCGAGTGGCCGGACCTGCTGCTGCGCGACCTGGCCAAGCGCTTCCCGCGCTACACGGCGGCGTATCGCCAGTTCGACCTGCGCGGCTTCGCGCCGGTGTGGAGCAAGCGCGGGAGCGGGCCGCACACGCTCACGCTCTACAACGCCTCATGGGGCGGGACCACCACGCGCTGGGACCTCCCGTTCACGCGCATCTTCGGGTCGCTGCATGCCGACCTGATCTTCATCAGCCACGGCCACAACGAGGGCGCGCTGGTCCCCGCGGAGCCGTACTGGCGCGACGACCTCCTGGCGCTGACCGAGAGCGTGTCGCTGGCCTCGCCGAGCTCGGAGATCGTGCTGATCGCCCAGAACCCCCGCACCGCCGACGCCTCGATGGGCCCGCGCCGGTACGTGACGCGCACGGTCGCGCAGGCGCGCGGCTACGGGTTCGTCAACGTGTGGCGCGCGTTCGAGCACGCCGCCCCGGGCGGCCGCGTCGCCTCCGACCCGGCGGCGGGCTCGCTCCTGCTCGCCGACGGCGTGCACCCGAACGCCGCCGGCCAGCGCGTGTGGGCGGACGCGGTCCGCGCGCGGATGCGGGAGCTGACGCAGCCGCTCGCGGCGCGCCCGCCGTCCTCGCTCTCGGCGCCGGTCGAGAACCTCGTCGCGGACGGCGACTTCGCCGCCTTCGCGCCGCCGGAGCCACCCGGCTGGAAGCGCTCCGGCGTGCGCCTGTCGAGGGACGCCGCGCACCACGAGGGGCCCGGGTTCGCCCTGCGGATGCGCGCCGTCGGCGGGCTCCCGGCGAGCATCGCGCAGGACCTGCCGGACGTGGCGCGGCTGCGCGGCGAGTGGATCACCGCCGGGATCCGCGTGCGGATCCCGGACGGGACCCGGCGCGCGACCGTCGGGCGCGTGGCGATCGCGCAGCGCGGCGGCGTCGATCCGGGGCGCGTGGCCTCGACCGCGCTGCCGGACGGCCGCGGCGGCTTCATGTGGGTCACGGTCTCCCGCCGCATCGACGTGGACGCGGAAGCCGTGCGGGTCACCGTCTACGCGGACACCGGATCGAGCGGCACGGCCGACGTCACCATCGACCGCGTCGTGGTCGCGCGCGGCACGCTGCCGCGCGACGTCCGCGGTTGAGCGAGCGCCGGCGGCCCGCCGCCGGCGCCCACCCTGGTGAGGAGGAGAGAGGTCCCGCTATGGGACTGGTCGAGATTTGCCCGTTCAGCGGTCCCTCACACGTGAGGCGTCAGACGGTCGACAGTGCGCGGTCAGCTTTCCGACCGTGACCGGTACCGGTCGCGCCGGAGTACGGATAACCGCCGTAACGCGTTCGGTGGAGCGCCAGCCCGCGTCGTGGCATCTCCATTGCCCCAGGGCCAACGCGACGCAATCGCCTACGGGGCGGCCGGACGGGATCCACCTGAGTCCGCTCGGGGCGCAGTGCGCCGGGTTCAGCGACACGCTGGTCGTGCCCGGCGGGCGCGATCCCGACTGGGGCCCCGCCGACCCCGGGCCGGCCCCCGCCGGCCCGGGCCCGCAGACGCCGCCGCCGGCCACGAAGCCCGCGCCGCCCCAGCCCACGACGTCACCGCTGAGCGGCCCCGCGACCGTGACGCGCTCGGTGCTCGTGCGCCGCGGCGTGACGCTCTCGATCGCGTGCGCGGCGGCCTGCCGCGCCGACGCTGTCGCCCGCTTCGACAAGCGGATCGTCGGCCGCGGCCACGGCAGCCGCCGGACCGCCGGGAAGCTGACGCTGACGGTCAAGCTCTCCCGCGGCGGCCGCCGCGCGCTGAAGCGGGCGCGGCGGGCCACCGTCGCCGTCACCGTGACCGTTCGCGCCAAGGGCGCGGCGAAGCAGACGCTCACGCGCACGATCGCCGTCCGCTGACCGCGGCGGTGCCCGCCGGCGCCGCCGCGCGATCGGCCATGCTTACGCGCATGCGCACGGCGGACTACGTGATCGTGGGCGCCGGCTCGGCCGGCTGCGTGCTCGCCAGCCGGCTGTCGGAGGATCCGACCGTCCGGATCCTGCTGCTCGAGGCGGGCGGCCGCGGGCGCCATCCCAACATCGCGATCCCCGCGGCGTTCGCGAAGCAGTTCAAGACCAAGCTCGACTGGGACTACAACACGGACCCCGAGCCGTACTGTGAGGGGCGCTCGCTGTACATCCCGCGCGGGAAGGGCCTCGGCGGGTCGAGCGCGATGAACGCGATGCTCTACGTGCGCGGCCGGCCGCTGGACTACGACGGCTGGGACGTGCCCGGCTGGCGCTGGGAGGACGTGCGGCCGTTCTTCCTGCGCTCGGAGAACAACGAGCGCGGAGCGTCGGAGCACCATGCGGTCGGGGGCCCGCTCAACGTGGCCGACCTGCGCTCCCCGCGGCCGCTGACGGCGCGCTTCCTGAAGGCGGCCGAGGCGGTCGGGATCCCCTACCGGGAGGACTACAACACGCCCGAGCAGGACGGCGCCGCCCTGGCCCAGGTCACGCAGCGCGGAGGGCGCCGCCACAGCGTGGCCGACGCGTACCTGCGCCCGGCGCTGTGGCGGCAGAACCTGCGCGTGCGCACCGGCGCGACGGTGGAGCGCATCGAGCTCTCCGGCGGCCGGGCGACCGGCGTGCGCTATCGCGACCGGCTCGGCCGTATTCGCACGGTGTACGCCGAACGGGAGGTCCTGTTGTCCGCGGGCTCGATCGGCTCGCCGCAGCTGCTGATGCTGTCCGGCATCGGCCCCGCCGGCCACCTGCGCGAGGTCGGCCTGGACGTCGCCGTCGACGCGCCCGGCGTGGGGGCCAACCTCCAGGACCATCCGTACGTGGCCGTGGTCTACGAGTCGCGCGTCGGCGGCTCGCTCTACCAGGCCGAGGCGCCCCGCTACCTGCTGGAGTGGATGCTGCGCCGCAGCGGCCCGCTGACCTCGCCGGTCGCCGAGGCGTTCGCGTTCGTGCGCAGCCGCCCGGGGCTCGCGGCGCCCGACCTGCAGTTCCACTTCGGCCCCGCGTACTTCGTCGACAACGGCTTCGCCGACTTCGACGGGCACGCGTTCACGTTCGGGCCGGTGCTGCTCACGCCGCGCAGCCGCGGCAGCCTGCGCCTGCGCGCGGGCGACGTGACGGGCAAGCCGCGGATCGTCACGAACTCGCTGGCCGAGCCCGAGGACGTCACCGCGCTCGTGGCGGGCGTCCGGCTCGCGCGCGCGCTGACCAGAGTCGAGCCGCTCGCCTCGGCGGCCGGCCGCGAGCTGTTCCCCGGCGCCGCGGTCGAGGACGACGACGACCAGCTCGCCGCCGACGCGCGCAAGCGCGTGGAGCTCCTCTATCACCCGGTCGGGACCTGCCGGATGGGCACCGACGACGCCTCGGTGCTCGACCCGGAGCTGCGCGTGCGCGGCGTCGGCGGCCTGCGGGTCGTCGACGCCTCGATCATGCCGGTGATCCCCGGCGGCAACACCAACGCGCCGACGGTCATGATCGGCGAGCGCGCCGCCAAGCTCATTCAGGCGGGCAGCCAGTCCTCCGGGATGACCCGGCCGAAGCGGCCCGGGTAGACGGAGCACAGCCGCAGCGCGTGGGCGCCGGCGGGCCGGCCCTCGATCGACGGCCGCAGCTGCTCGACGCACATCGCGAGCCGCACGGTCGGCGCCACCTGGAAGTCGGCCGCGTTGGGCTGCGCACCGCCGATCACGCCGTCGCCGAGAGCGCGCGCGAAGGCGGGCACCGGCTGCCTCGTGTTGCGACTCCCCGCGATCCCGCCGAGCCCTCGGCTCTCGCTCTTTCGCAGCGCGGACGGGTTCGGCGGGCCGATGCGGTGCCCGCTCGATCCCGCCCGGCCCGGGCGTGCGGCCGCGGAGCTCCGCCCCGCCGGCTGATCAGTCGACCAGCGCCTGATAGACGAGCTGGCGCAGCTCGGTGCGGATCGGGTGGGTGCTCGAGGGCCACAGCTGCGTGAAGAACAGCGCCGTGATCCGCTCGACGGGGTCGACCCAGAACGCGGTGCTCGCGGCGCCGCCCCACGCGAACTCGCCGCGCGAGCACGGTGTGCGGTAGGCGACCGGATCCTCGACCACGGAGAACCCGAGCCCGAAGCCGACGCCGTCGAACAGCGTCTCCGCGAACAGCGGGCGCCCGAAGCGCTCGAGGTCGGCGCCGCCCGGCAGGTGATTGGTCGCCATGTAGCGGACGGTCCGGCTGCCGAGCAACCGCACGCCGTCGAGCGCGCCGCCGCCGAGCAGCATCTGCGTGAAGCGGTGGTAGTCGGCGGCCGTGGACACGAGGCCGCCGCCACCCGACAGGCACTCGGGCGGCTTCAGGAAGTAGTCGCCGCCCAGCCCGTCGCTGCGCCTCGCGCGCCGGGTCTGGGGATCGGGCGCGTAGAGCGCCGCGAGGCGGTCGGCGTCGAGCGCGTGGAAGGCCGTCTCGGTCATCCCCAGCGGGCCGAAGATCCGCTCGGCGAGGAACGCGTCCAGCGACTGCCCGGACACGACCTCGACGAGCCGGCCGAGCACGTCGGTGGCGACGCTGTAGTTCCACTCGCTCCCGGGCTCGAACAGCAGCGGCAGGCCGGCCCACACGTCGCAGCAGGCGGCCAGGTCGAGCCCCGGCGGCAGCCACCACTCGAACCCGTGGCGGCGGTAGATCGCGTCCACCGGGTTGGCGTGGTGGAACCCGTACGTGAGGCCGGCCGTGTGCGTGAGCAGGTTCCAGATCCGGATCGGCTCCACGGCCGGGACGGTGACCGGGTTGAACTGCGACCCGCGGGTCCATACGCGGGCGCCGGCGAATGCGGGCAGGAAGCGCGCGACCGGGTCGCGCAGCTCGAACGCCCCATCCTCGTAGAGCATCATCGCCGCGACCGAGGTGACCGGCTTGGTCATCGAGTAGATCCGCCACAGCGTGTCGTGCTCCACCGGCAGCCCGGCCTCCATGTCGCGCAGCCCGCCGGAGCCGACGTGCACGATCGCGCCGTCGCGCGCGACGATCGCCAGCCATCCGGGCAGCCGGCCGTCGGCGACGTAGCGGTCGAAATGGCGGTCGACGCGCGCGAGGCGGCCGGCGTCGAAGCCCGCCTCCGCGGGGTCTGTGTCGACGTTGAGCGTCGCTGGGCGTGTGCTAGCTTCGGCCACGAGAGGAGGATCATGCACGCTACCCGGAACCTCGCCGACGCAGAGCTGACACGCGCCGTCCTGTCCAGCTTCGAGGGCGCCCCCTCCGAGCGGCTCGAGCGCGTCATGACCAGCCTCGTCGATCACCTGCACGCCTTCGTGCGCGACGTCGAGCTGACCGAGGAGGAGTGGTTCGCGGGGATCGAGTTCCTGACCCGCGTCGGTCACATCACCGACGACAAGCGCCAGGAGTTCATGCTGCTCTCCGACGTGCTCGGGCTGTCGATGCTCGTCATCGGCGTCAACAACCGCAAGCCGCCCGGCGCCACCGAGGCGACCGTGTTCGGGCCGTTCTTCGTCGAGGGCTCGCCGGCGTTCTCCAACGGCGACGACATCGCCAACGGCGCGCCGGGCGAGCCGTGCCTGATCTCGGGCCGGGTGCTCGACCTCGACGGCAACCCGGTCGCGGGCGCGCGGATGGAGATCTGGCAGGCGGACGAGGACGGCCTCTACGACGTCCAGTACGACGACGTCGACGACCCGCGCGGGCGCGGGCACCTGCACAGCGCCGACGACGGCCGCTACTGGTTCTGGACGATCCGGCCCGAGTGCTACGGCATCCCCGACGACGGCCCGGTCGGCGACATGCTGCGGGCGACCGCCCGCGGCTCGATGCGCCCCGCGCACGTGCACTTCATGATCACCGCGCCCGGCTTCGAGCGCCTGATCACGCACGTGTTCGCGGACGACGACCAGCACCTCGACGCCGACGCCGTGTTCGGCGTCAAGAGCACGCTGCTCGGCCGCTTCGAGCGCCACGAGCCGGGCACCGCGCCCGACGGCCGCGAGCTCGACGCGCCGTTCTCGACGATGAGCTTCGACTTCGTGCTGGCCCCGTCAGGCGCTGCGTGAGTAGCGCCGAGGAGCTCCTCCGCCGGACGTACGCCGCGTTCAACGCGCGCGACATCGACGCCGCGCTGGCCGCGATGGACCCCGACGTCGACTGGCCCAACGGGATGGAGGGTGGGCGCGAGCGCGGGGTCGAGGCGGTGCGCCGCTACTGGACGCGCCAGTTCGCGCAGATCGACTCTCATGTGGAGCCGGTGGGGTTCACGGCTCTCGATGACGGGCGTGTCGCGGTCGACGTGCACCAGGTCGTCCGCTCGCTCGCCGGGGAGCTGATCGCCGATCGGCTCGTGAGCCACGTGTACACGTTCCGCGATGGCCTGGTCACGCGGATGGAGATCGTGGAGCCCTGATGTGACCGGCGAACAGCTTGCAGTTTAGGGGGAGCCCGAACCGGCTAGTCCGGTCCGGATGATCGGGCGAGGTCGGAGGACCGCTCGCGACGCCGGAAGCACACGCGATCGATCATGCACGACCGCCCGACAAGTGGGTGTCGCAATCCAGTCGCGTATAGCGACACCTACTTACGTCACCCCCCGTGCGGCGATGATCGATTCGCGCTCGCGTGCGACTCCGGGCTCCCCTTCACTTGCAAGCTGTTCGCCGGACCCGCCGCCCGCGCGATTGCCGCGAGCGCCGCGAACATGACGAGCGCCAACGCGGCCGCGGACACGATGTAGACCGGCCACGGGCCCATGTAGTCGAGCAGCGAGGCGCGCGACGGCTTCTCGCGCAGGTACATGTAGTTGCCCCCGGTCAGCACATCGGCCACCCCCGCCACGCAGGCGAACGCGACCGTCGCCGCGAACACGCGCCGGATCGCGCCCGGGCGCGGGACCAGGCCGCGCCCGAAGACGAGCAGGCAGGCGGCGACGACCGCGCCTCCGTGGGTGACGAAGTAGGTGAAGTAGAAGAGGCTCGGGAACGCCCGGTTCAGGTCGGGCGTCAGCAGCGCCTGCAACGACGCGGTGAGCGCCCAGAAGTACAGGAGCTCCACGAGCAGCGGCCGTCTGGTCCAGAGTGCGGCGGCGGCGACGAACACGACCGCGTCGGTGAGCTGCAGCGGCAGGTTGAAGTCCGCGCGCCACGTCCCGTCGATCGTGTTTGCCGCGTACTCGACCAGCTCGGCGCCGAGGATCGCCGCCGCGAGCAGGCGCGCCGGCACCAGCCGCGGCGAGCGCACGGCCAGCGCGGCCGCCGCGGCGGTGACGATCAGGGCGGCGATGTGCTCGCCTGAGAACTGGCGCAACGTGGTTCCGTTCGTGGGTAGGCGCGCTGTCCAGGTGGTCGCTGGCGCCGGCTGGCAAGGACGCAGGAGCCGGCAATGCTGGTGGCATCGCCGGACTCCGAGGACGCCGCCAGGCGGTGATCAGCGGCCGCCTGGCAGTGTGCCTATCCGCGAACGGGACCACTTACAGGCCGAGCTCCTCCAGCAGCGGGGGCCACTTGCCGGCCCACGGCGCGGCCGCCTCGAACGCGGCGCACGCCCGCAGCACCATCGGGTCGTCGAGGTGGCGGCCGACGATCTGCAGGCCGATCGGCAGGCCGTCGTCGGTGAAGCCGGCGGGCACGGTGGCGGCCGGCTGGCCGGTCATGTTCAGCGGGTACGTGAAGTGCAGCCACTCGAACGGGTCGACCTCGCGGCCGTCGATCTCGGTCGGGCCCTGGATGCCGGTCGCGAACGGCGGCACGCACAGCGTCGGCGTCAGCAGCAGGTCGAACGACCGCATGAAGCGCCACATGCGGTTGTAGACCGCCTTGCGCGTCATGACCGCGCTCGTGAGCTGCTCGGCCGTCCACTCCGTGCGCAGGACCTCCACCAGATGCGGCGTCATGCGGTCGCCGAGCTCGTCCGCCAGCCGGCGCATGCCGACCAGGTCGGTCTCGTTGATCACGAGCCCCCAGAACCCCGCGTACGGGTTCTCCCAGCCCGGGCTTGCCTCCTCGACGACGCAGCCGAGGTCGCGCTCGAACACCGCGACCGCCCGCCCCACGATCTCGCGCACGCGCGGGTCGACGGCCGCGTAGCCCCAGTCCGGGCTGTAGGCGACCTTCAGGCCGCGCAGGTCGCCCTCCAGCACGCCCATCCAGTCGAAGTCCGGCGCGGGCAGCGTGTTGCGGTCGCGGTCGTCGGGGCCGGCGATCACCGACAGCATCAGCGCGGCGTCCGCCACGGTGCGCGCCATCGGCCCGATGTGCTCCAGCGACTCCCAGCTCGAGATCCCCGGGTAGCGCTCGTCCTTCACGCCCGGGTACAGCGGCACGCGGCCCCACGACGCCTTCACGCCGACCAGCCCGCAGAACGAGCTCGGGATCCGCACCGAGCCGCCGCCGTCGCTGCCGATCGCGAACGGCCCCATCCCGGTCGCCACCGCGGCGCCGGAGCCGGCGCTCGAGCCGCCAGGGGTCAGGGACGTGTTCCACGGGTTGACCGTGGTCTCGAACACCGGGTTGTGGCCGACGCCGCTGTAGCCGAACTCGGGCACGTTCGTCTTGCCGATCACGATCGCCCCGGCCGCCTTCAGCCGCTCGACGACGACGTCGTCCTCGTCCGGTACGAAGTCGCGGTAGGCCCACGAGCCCATCACGGTCGGGATGCCCTCGGTGGCGACGAGGTCCTTGATCCCGACCGGCACGCCGGCCAGCGGCCCCGGGTCGCGCCCCGCGACCAGCTCGGCCTCGATGCGCTTCGCCTCGGCCCGCGCGAGCGCCGGCGTCGGCGTGCAGAACGCGTGCAGGATCGGCTCCAGCTTGTCCATGCGCTCCAGCACCGCGTCGACGACCTCCACCGGCGAGAGGTTGCGCGCGTGGATCTCGCGCGCCAACTGAACGGCGTCCATGCGGCAGATCTGATTCGCGCCGCTGATGGTGGACATGCCCTCCCCCTTTCGGTCGCCACCGATCATCCCAAGATTCCGCCAAGGCGGCCATGAGAGCTTCGCCGGATACCCGACCAGGAAATTCGGATGCGTAGGCTTCCGCGCATGGACGCGTTCCTGGCGGTGGTGAGCAAGCGCGAGGTGCGCGAGTACGACGGGCGCCCGCTGCCCGCGGAGGTGGAGCGGCGGATCCTCGAGGCCGGCCGGCTGGCGGGCAGCTCGCGCAACCGCCAGGCGCGCCGGTTCGTCGTGCTGCGAGAGCCGGCGCGGGCGGCGGGGGCCGTCTACGACCCCCGCAACCTCCGCGGAGCCGCGTTCGCGGTCGCGATCGTGGTCGCCGGCAAGGGGCCGCTCGGGCTCGACGCCGGCCGGGCCGCGCAGAACATGATGCTGGCCGCCTGGAACGACGGCGTCGGGTCGTGCCCGAACGGCGTCTCCGATCCCGACGCGATGCGCGAGGTCCTCGGCCACGCGCCCGAGGAGCAGGTGGCCACCGTGCTGTCGTTCGGCTACGCAGCCCGCGCGCGCGACCCCGAGCGGCGCTCGGCGGACGAGTGGATCGCCCGCGCCGCCAGGCGGTCGTTCGACGAGGTCGTCGAAGAGCGCTGAGGCCGCGGCAGGTACACGCTGACCGTCGAGCCGGCGCCGAGCTCGGACTCGAGGCCGATGCAGCCGCCCGCCTGGCGGGCGATGCCGAACACCGTCGACAGCCCCAGCCCGGTCCCCTGTCCGGGCCCCTTGGTGGTGAAGAACGGCTCGAGCGCACGTGAGAGCGTGGCCTCGCTCATCCCGGCGCCGTCGTCGGTCACGCTCAGGCCACGTAAGGCCCGGGCGCGGCATCGAGGTCCGCGGGGAGCTCGACGTTGGCCGTGCGCACGGTGATCGTCCCGCCGTCCCTGGCGCACCCGCGCCGCGCGCAGGATCACGATCGCCGCCGCCACGACGTAGGCCAGCGAGGATGCCCAGTCGCGCATGAGCTCGTGCACCGCGGGCCCGCCGACGCCGAGCAGCGCGTTGGCGGCCACGGTCGCGACCGTCGCGATCAGCACGCAGAACGCGCCGCGCAGCGCGACGCGCTCGCGCAACGGCAGTCCGGCGGCCAGTGTCTCCATATCGGAGGGATCGGCCGATCCTGCGGCGGCCTGAGGCGCCCGCGCCGGGAGACGTCACGTGTTCGTTGTGGGAACCACCAATCGCGCGGGTGCCGACGTTGGCGCCCCCGCCGATGATCCGTGCCCGGCGCGCTGGCACTCTGGACGGCGGTTGGTCGGGGAAGCGAAGAGGGAGTCGGTTTGAACGTCGGGATCGGGCTGGCGCTCGTGTGCGCCGCTGTCACGCAGCTGGGGTTCCTGTGCAAGCACCGCGGCGCCGCGCAGGCGCCGCGCGTCGAGCTCCAGCGGCCGCTGCAGAGCGCGAAGGCGCTGTTCCGGTCCCGCTGGTTCGCGCTCGGCATGGGGATCGCCGCCGTCGCGTGGCTCCTGCACGTGGCCGCGCTGGCGATGGCGCCGCTGTCGGTGGTCCAGGTCGCGCTCTCGACAGGCGTGGTGATGCTCGCGGTCCTCGGCCAGCGGTTCTTCGGCTGCACGGTCGGGACCCGCCAGTGGGTCGGCGTCATGATGACCGCGGCCGGGCTGGCGCTGCTCGTGTTCACGCTGCCCCAGTCGGGCGAGACCGGCTTCGGCGTCGGCGGCTTCGTCGCCTTCGAGGCCGGCATGCTCGCGGTCGGCACGCTGCTGATCGCGGCACCGCGGCTGGGCGCCCCCGCCCACCACCACGGCGCCGTGCTCGGCGCCGCCGCCGGCACCCTGTTCGGCGTCTCCGACGTGGCGCTGAAGGCCCTCACCGACGCGGGCGCCCCGGCCGCGATCCTCACCTCCCCGTGGCTGCTCATCGCCCCGCTCGCGTCCGTGCTCGCCTTCCTCGCCTCCGCCCGCGCGTTCCAGGAAGGCGAGGCGGTTCCCGTCATCGCCTGCACCTCGACGGCGGCGAACGTGACCGTGATCTGCGGCGGGATCGTCGTGTTCGGCGACCCGCTGGCCGGCGGCCCGCTGCTGGTCCTCCAGATCGCCGCCTTCGCCCTCGTCGCCTGCGCGGCGCTGGTGACGCCCGCCGGCCACGGGCGCCTCGCTTCGTAAGCCCGGGTGGCCGAACCTTCGGCCGCGCGGGCTTGGTACGGTCGGCGGCGATGGCCGCCACCGCCTCGGCCACCCGGATCGTCGCAAGCCTGGTCGCCGAGATCGAGGCGGAGCTCGACGACGTCGTCGACGGCATCGGCGAGCGCATCCGCAGGGAGATCCCGGGCTTCCGGCGGCTGCCGGCCGAGGCGCTCGCGGGCGCGATCCGCGGCAACGTCGGGCGCGCGCTGGCCGCGCTGCGGGAGCTGCGCGAGCCGACGGAGTCCGAGCTCGAGAGCGCCGCCGCGATCGGGCGCGAGCGCGCCGAGCAGGGGCTGACCGTCGACGCCGTCCTGCACGCCTACCGGATCTCGATCACCGCCGTGTGGGCGCGCTTCGGCGAGCACGCCCGGGCGCGCGGCGCCGACGTCACCAGCGTGCTCGCGTTCTCGGAGACGCTGTGGCTGTGGGCGGACGCGGTCATGGACGTCGTCGGCGCCGCCCACCGCGAGGTGGAGCTCGAGCACGCGCGCGAGGAGCAGCAGCGGCGCGACGCGTTCGTGCTGGCGCTGCTGACCGGGACGCTCGACGCGGACGACCTGCGGCGCGAGAGCGCCACGTTCGGGCTGGACCCCGAGCTCTGCTACTTCCCGTTCCGGGCGCGCGCGAGCGCGGGCGGCCCGCTGCCGCACCGGGTGGCGGCGGCGCTCGGCGGCCCCGCCGCGCTGGTCACGGCGCTCGACCACGACTTCGCCGGCATCGCGAGCCGCGCGCCGGACCCGATCGCCGGCGTGACCACCGGCTACGCGCCCGCGGCGCGGCTCGAGGGGCTGCCGGTCGGCTTCGCCCACGCCAGCCGCGCGCTGCAAACCGCGTTGGCGTTCGGCCAGGAGGGCGCGTTCTCGCTCGCCGACCTCTCGATCCGCCCGGCGATCCTGGCCGACGAGGCGCTGGGCGACGCGTTCGCGGCCCGGCTGCTCGTGCCGCTGGCAGGGCTCGGCCGGCTCGGCGCCGACCTGGAGACGACGCTGCGCGTGTGGCTCGACCAGGGGATGCGGATCGAGGAGACGGCGCGCGCGCTGCACGTGCACCCGAACACGCTGCGCCACCGCCTGCGGCGCTTCGAGCAGGCGACCGGCACGGCGCTGCGCGACCCGCGCGACCTGGTCGAGCTGTGGTGGGCGCTCGAGCGGCAGCGCCTGGGGAGCTGATGCGCGCCGCGCTCGCCGTCCTGCTCGCTCTCGCCCTCGCGCCGGCCGCGGCCGCCGAGGAGTGGCAGGACGCCGGCTACTCCCGGATCCCGCTCACGTACTACCAGGGCGTGACCTCGGACCCGGCGGGCTCGCTGTACTTCGACGGGATCTTCACCGGCCTCTACCGCGCCGACGCCCGGCTGCGCGAGCAGGCCGCCCAGCCGAACGTGATCCCGCCCGACGTCTTCGCGCGAGAGGGCTTCAACCACATCGGTGACATCGCCTGGGACCGGCGCGAGGGCGGCCGCATCCTGCTGCCGCTCGAGTGCTACGTCCCCAACACGCCCAACGGCGGGAACACGTGCGGCAAGGGCGCGTTCGGCGTGGCCGACCCGCGCACGCTGGCCTGGCGCTACTACGTGCTGCTCGACCCGGCCGAGATCCCCAAGGCGATGTGGGCCGAGACCTCACCCGACGGCGACCTCGTGTGGACCTCGTCCGGCGCCGACCTGCTCGCCTACCGGGCGGCGGACATCCGGCCGGGCGCCGGGCCGCTGCGCGCCGTGAAGCGGCTGGCGGGCGCGGTGCCGCCGCCGGGCATCACGGGCGCCGCCTTCTACGGCGAGCGCCTGCTGCTTGCCGGCCAGTCCGGCGGCACGTTCCAGGTGTGGTCGGTCGACCTCGCGTCCGGCGCGCGCACGCTCGAGATCCAGCGCGAGCTCAGCGGCGAGTCGGAGGGCCTGCTCACATACGACGGCCTCGGCGGCGTGCTGCACTGGATCGTCACGCCGGTCGACCCGCTCATGCGCCCGCCGACCTACGGGTTCGGGAGCAACGTGCTGCTGCACTTCCGCCCCGCGGCGCCACGGCCGACGCTGCGGGCGCGCGCGACGCGCGCCGGGCGGGCCGTCCGCGTCAGCGCTCGCGGCCCCGCCGGGCCGCTCGCGGGAGCGGTCGTGCGCGCGGGCGACGCGTGGGCGGTCACCTCCGCCGCGGGCACCGTGCGGCTGGCGGTGGGCGACGCGCGGCGGCTGACGGTGAGCCGTCCTGATCTGCGCCATGCAACGGTGAGGGTGCCCGCGCGCTAAATATGGCTGGGCGAATGTCCGCCCGGTCAACAGCGCTGGTCGTCGCGGAGGCGGTCCTGCTCGTGGCCGCGTGCGGCGTCGCGGCGGTCACGTCGTCGGCGGAGGACTGGCAGCCGTTCGGCCTCGTGGTCGTCCTGCTGGCGCTGGCGCTCGCGAGTGACGCGTTCGCGGTGAGCCACGGGGCGCAGCGGATCTCGGGCTCGTTCCTCGCGCTCGTGCTGGCCATGGCGCTGCTCGGCCCGGCGCCGGCGGCCGCGATCGGCGTCGCGTCGGTCGTCGCCGACCAGCTGCTGCGCTCGCACAACCCGCTGCCGCGGCTGGTCACGAACCTCGCGACCTACGCGACGTTCCCGCTGCTCGGCGGCCTGCTGACGGAGTGGGCGACCGGCGCCTTCGGGATCGCGCAGGAGGGCGCCGCGTTTCCGCTGCTCGTGCTCGCGGTCTTCATGGTCACGAACTTCGTCAACTTCGTGATGATCGCGGGCGACCACTGCTTCCACACCGGCGCGCGGCTGCGGGACGAGTTCGCCGCGATCTTCGCGCCGGTGCTGCCGTCGGAGCTCATCAGCGCGCTGCTGTGCGCGCTGGTGGCCGCCGTCTACGTGCGCACCGGCGTGGCCGCGATGGGCCTGATGGTGCTCGTGCTGGTCGCCTTCCAGTACCTCCTGCGCGAGCTGCTGCTGTCGCGCGAGCGCTCGGAGCGGCTCGCCGTGCTGCAGCTCGGCCTGTTGACGTCGATGATCGAGACGCTCGCGCTGCGCGACCGCATGACCGCCCGCCACTCGGCGGCGGTCGCGCGGTTCACCGCGGCGATCGCGGTCGCGCTGGGCTGGAGCGACGAGCGCCGCGAGCTCGCCCACACCGCCGCGCTGTTGCACGACATCGGCAAGTTCGCGTTCCCGGACTCGATCCTGCTGGCCGACTCGCCGCTGTCGCCCGAGCAGCGCGAGGCGGTCAAGCGCCACCCCGCCGACGGCGCCTCGATCGTGCGCCGGATCGACGGCTACGGGCCGGTCGCGGACATCATCCTCAGCCACCACGAGCGCTGGGACGGCGGCGGCTACCCGCGCGGCCTCGCCACCGAGGCGATCCCGCCCGCCGCGCGCCTGATCGCGGTCGCCGACACCTACGACGTGATGACCGCGCGCGACTCCTACCGCAGGCCGGTGCCGCCGGAGGCGGCGATCGCCGAGCTGCGGCGCGTCGCCGGCAGCCAGCTCGACCCCGCGATCGTGGACGTGTTCGCGCGCCTGCTCGACACCGGCTCGCTCGAGTTCCGCCACGGCGACGACGCCGACTTCGAGGCGGAGCTGAACTTCGTCCCGCGCGTCCGCGACTACGCCCGCGCCCTCCCCGGAACGGGGTAATCGCACCCGCCGCGCTTCAGCCGCTCGGGGCGCCGTCCGATGAACGGTAAGCCGGGCCGCCCCGCCCGCAAAATACCTGCAAATTGCGCCTTTATGAGGTCGCTGGCCCCTGCCCTGACAAGGAGGTCGAAATGGGCTTCAAGTACTAATCCGCTACGCCCGCGCCTCGCCGCCGATCGCGCGGCGGGCGCAGAACTCCGCGAAGCGGCCGGCCGGCGTCTCGAGCCAGTGCCGGAACGCGTCCTCGAACGCGCCGTAGCGCCAGTGCACCTTGCGGACCTGGTAGTCGAGGATCCGGTCGGGGTCGCAGAGATGATCGCCGGACGCGAGGCGCGTGCGCTGGACCGTCTCGCCGCACTCCGTGCAGACCGCGTATCCGTTGATTGGCGGTGGCATACGTCCCTCCATAGACGCCCAATGGTCCTGAAGTATTCCGTTGCTCCAGATAAACCCCTGCACATGGGGGGTTACGCCCCCCGGACTCGGGGGGCCGGGGGCGCCCTCGCATTCGGCCCCTTGTGCAGGCGCGCAAGGCCGCCCTTGGCCTTGTAGTCGTCGACCGCGACCGCGGCGATGCGGGCATCGAGCGGCGCGGCGTCCAGCCCCTCTGCGCGCAGCGCGTCCGCAAGCTCGGGGTCGGTCCGCAGGTACACGGCATGCCCGCGCGCCTGCAGGGCGAGCAGGCCCGGCACGAGCGGGAAGACGTGCCCCGCGGCGGGCGGGGTGTAGACGAGGAACGTGGCCATCAGGGCTCCTGGGGAGGATTGACTGGGGAGGAGAGGCAGGCGGAGATCAGGTCGGCGACCGCGTCGCGGGTCTCGTCCGCGGACAGGGCCCCGTCACGGCGCAGCACGAGCCACAGCTCGACCCCGCAGACCGCGACGAGCCGGCCATGGAGGCGCCGCCGGGCGTCGGGCGCCCGGGCGGCGAGCGCGTCCGCGAAGGCCGCCTCGATCCACTCCCGGTACGCCCGCCGGCCGCCCTCGGCGCCCTCGGCGAGCGCCGACGATGAGTCCTCCTGGCGCAGCGAGCGGTCGGCCACCTCGCCCCACCGCTCATAGTGGCGCTCGAGCGCGGCCGCCACCTCGGCGGGGTCCCCGCTCACGGGCTCCCCCCGGTCGGCCTCGACCTGCGGAGCGACCCACGCATTCACGGCCCGCACCAGCCCGTCCTTCGTGCCCACGCGCCGGATCAGCGTCTGAAGCCCGACCCCGGCGCGCTCGGCGACCGACGCGAGCGTGATCTGCTCGAACGGCCGCTCGACGAAGAGGTCGAGCGCGGCCTGCAGGATCCGCTCCGTGTTGGCCTCGGCGGCCGCGGCACGGCGGCGCTGGTGATAGGGCCGCGTGGCCGCGCCGTCTTTCATGGTAAGGACGTTACCGTGAAAGACCACGGCTGTCAAACTCGCGCGGTGCGGATTCTCGTGACCGGCAGCTCGGGCCATCTCGGCGAGGCGCTCGTGCGCGTCCTGCGCGACGAGGGCTCCGACGTCGTCGGCATCGACGTGCTGGAGTCGCCGTACACGAGCGTCGTGGGCACGATCGCCGATCGCGCCACCGTGCGCCGCTGCCTGGAGGGCGTGGACGCCGTCCTCCACGCGGCGACGCTGCACAAGCCGCACGTGGGGACGCACGGTCGCCAGGAGTTCGTCGACACGAACGTGACCGGGACGTTGAACCTGCTCGAGGAGGCGGTCGATGCGGGCGTCGGTCGCTTCGTGCTCACGAGCACGACGAGCGCGTTCGGTCGGGCGCTCGTCCCGCCGCCGAGCGCGCCGGCGGCGTGGATCACGGAGGACGTGGCGCCCGTCCCCAGGAACGTCTATGGCGTCACGAAGACCGCCGCCGAGGACCTGTGTGAGCTCGTCCACCGCGATCACGACCTGCCGTGCCTGATCCTGCGCACGTCGCGCTTCTTCCCCGAGCAGGACGACCGCGACGACATCCGCGCCGCCTACGACGACCTGAACCTCAAGGTCAACGAGCTGCTGTATCGCAGGGTCGACCTCGAGGACGTCGTCACCGCCCACCTGCTCGCGCTCGAGCGCGCGCCGGCGATCGGCTTCGGCCGCTACGTGATCAGCGCGACCACGCCGTTCACCCCCGAGGACCTGGCGGAGCTGCCCACCGACGCCCCAGCCGTCGTACGGCGCCGTCACCCCGGCTACGAAGCGGTCTACCGCGAGCGCGGCTGGAGGATGTTCGAAGGCATCGAGCGGGTCTACGTCAACGGGCGCGCCAGGCGCGAGCTGGGCTGGGCGCCGCGCTACGACTTCGGCTCCGCGCTCGCCCGCTTGGCGCAAGGGGAGGACCCGCGCAGCCCGCTCGCGCTGGCGGTCGGGGCGAAGGGCTACCACGCCGAGTCGACGGGCCCGTACACAGTGCGCTGAGCTCGCGGGCGAGGCGGTCGCGGACAGCGCGGTAGCGCGGGTCCGCATCCCGGCTCTCCAGCTCGTACGGGTCCGTGACGAGGTCATAGAGCTCGCGCTCCCCGGTCACGTACTCGACGTACTTGTAGCGGCTGGTCCGCAGCGCGCGATACTGCGGGCTCTGGGCGCCGTTGCCCGGCCCGCTCTCCAGCAGGATGTGGCGGCCGGCGAAGTCCCGCGGCGCCCGCGCGACGCGCCGCAGCGAGACGCCGTCGAACACCCGGCCGGCCACGGCGCCCGCGGTCTCGACGATCGTCGGCGCGAGATCGACGTTGGCGGTCAGGGCGTCGACGTGCACGCCGCGCGGGACGCCCGGGCCGCGCATCAGCGCCGGCACGCGCACGGACGGCTCGTAGACCTTGATCTTGCCGGTCGCCAGCCGATGCTCGCCCTGGAAGAAGCCGTTGTCGGAGGTGAAGATCACCAGCGTGTTCGCCAGCTCGCCGGAGCGCCCGAGCGCCGCGACGATCTCCCCGACGCCCTCGTCGACCGCGAGCAGCGACTCCCGGCGGCACCGGTAGTCGGTCTCGATCTGATCGACGGCCTTGTCCGTGAGGTGCGGGAGGCGCCGCATGAAGCGCGGCTTGTCGGCGATCTGCAGCTCGTCGAAGGACGGCGGCACCGGCAGCGGCGTCTTCGCGAAGGCGCCGCGGTGCCGCGGCGCCGCCTTGGCCGAGCCGCGGCAGCGCACCCCGTCCGCGTGCGGACCGCCGCTGTGGGGCGCGAGGTAGCCGACCGACAGGAAGAACGGCGCCGG
>JBIOTP010000242.1:0-8541 GCA_044865965.1 Solirubrobacteraceae bacterium | reverse complement strand
CGTGGATGGCCTCGGCCTCGAGCGCCCGCAGGTGCGACAGCGCCGGGGTGGTGATCGCGGTCACGGGGTGCTTCTCGCCAGCTCGGGGCGGGGGAGGCGGCCGCGCAGCACGAGCCAGGCGGTGGCGCCCAGCGCGAGCGGGGCGGCGACGATCGCCGCCGGCGGGACGTCGACGCCGGCCTTGGTCAGCAGCGCGAGGCCGCTCGACAACAGCACGATGCCCAGCGCCGGGCGCAGGCCACGCTCGGGCAGCCGCGCGGCGAGCTGCGTGCCGACCCAGACGCCCGGCAGCGAGCCGAGCAGGATCGTCCCGGCCAGCGCGAGGTCGACGTTGCCGGAGAACAGGTGCGCGATCGCCGCCACCCACAGCAGCAGCGCCGCGTGGAAGACGTCGGTGCCGACGACGCGCCGCGGCGACAGGCGGAAGCCGAGGATCAGCCCCATCGCGATCAGCGTGCCCGAGCCGGCGGACGTGAGCCCGAGCACGAAGCCGACGCTCGCGCCGAGCGTCACCGCCGCGGCCTTGTGGCGCGCGCGCAGCTCGATCGCCGCGCGCTCGCCGGCGCCGTTGCCGAGCAGCGCGCGCAGTAGCACGAGCGCCCCGGTGAGCAGCAGGGCGGCCGCGATCAGCGGCACCAGCAGGTCCTCCAACCCGAGCCGGTCGAGCAGGATCACGCCGGCGACCGCGCCCGGGCACGAGCCGGCGGCCAGCCACCACGCGAGGCTCGTCTGCACGGTCCCGCGGCGCAGGTGGAGGATGCCGCCGGCGGTCTTCGTGATCGCGGCGTACGCGAGGTCGGTCCCCACCGCGATGACCGGCTTGATGCCGAACACGAGGATGAGCAGCGGCGTCATCAGCGAGCCGCCGCCCATGCCGGTCGTCCCGACCAGCACGCCCACGCCGAAGCCGAACAGGATCAGCCAGGGGTCCATGCGCTCAGACGTGCAGCCCGCACTCGGTCTTGGACTGGCCCGCCCAGCGACCCGCGCGGCCGGCCCCCGGCGCCGTGCAGGGCGCGCAGCCGATCGACTCGTAGCCGGCGTCGTGGAGCGGGTGGTACGGCAGGTCGCGCTCGTGGATGCGCCGCCACAGGTCCTGCTCGGTCCACTCCGCCAGCGGGCTGTACTTCCAGATCCCGCGGCGCTCGTCGAACTCCACGTGCTGCGCGTTCGCGCGCGTCGGCGACTGCTCGCGCCGGATGCCGGTGATCCACGCGTCGGCGCCCGCCAGCGCGCGCTCGAACGCGGCCACCTTCGCGTCGCCGCAGCAGTTCTCGGCGCTCCACGGGCCCGCGGCGTCCTCCACCTCGACGTGCACGCCGAAGCGCTGCTCGAACGCTCGCCAGGTGGCGAGCGTCTCCGGGAACAGCACGCCGGTGTCGATCGTGACGATCCGCGCGTCGGGCGCCAGGCGGACGAGCTCGTCGACGAGCACCGACTCCTCCTTCTGGAAGGAGCACAGCATCACCAGGCGCGGGTGGTGGCGATCCACCGCCTGCGCCAGCACCTCCGCGACGCTCACCCGACGGGCTCCTCAGCGGGCTCCAGCTGCTCGGTCCACCACGCCGGCTCCGTGCGCGCGGCGAACGCGCGGAAGTCCTCGCCGTCGCCGTGATGCTGCTCGTAGAGGGTGAAGATCCGCAGCAGCGTCTCGTTGAGCTCCCAGTGCGGGACCTTCCGCACGACGACCTCGCCGAAGCGCGGCGCGGCGCCGAGGTGGCCGCCGATGCGGATGTCCATCGCCTCCACGAACTCGCCGTCGACCTTCTTGAGCACGCCCTCGATGCCGACGTCGGCGATCTGGTGCTGGGCGCAGCTCGACGAGCAGCCGGCGAAGTGCACGCGCAGCCCGTCGCCGTGGCCGTTGACCTGGACGTGCTCGTCCAGGAAGCGCGCGATCTCGGCGGCGCGGTCCTTCGTATAGACCTTGGCCAGCCCGCAGAACTCCTTGCCGGTGCATGTCTGCAGCCCGCGCGTGAACAGCGGCGGCGCGGGGGTGAGTTGCTCCAGCAGCGGCTCGGCCAGCAGCGCGTCGAGGTTCTCCGCGGGGATCCACGGGAGCAGCGCGTTCTGCTGGTGGGTGAGCCGCAGCGCGTCATCCGGGTTCGCGCCGTACGTGCGCGCGAGCCGCACGAGCTCGCGCAGCTGCGACGCGCGCAGCCGCCCCACCGGGACGCACAGCCCGACCGTGTGGTGGCGCCCGTCGTTCTGCGGGTGCACGCCGACGTGGTCCTCGCCGCTCATCCCCGGCGCCTTCGGGACGCCGCGGCGCAGCTCGCGCCCGACGCGCCGCTCGAGCTCCTCGCGCAACGCCTCCGGCCCGACGCGGTCGACGAGGAACTTGATCCGCGCCTTCCCGCGCGCCTTGCGGTTCTCCTCGGAGTCGCGGAAGATCGCCGTCATCCCGGCGATCACCTCCGGCGCCTCCTCGGGCTCCACGAACACGTCCATCCAGCGCGCGAAGCGCGGGTGCGAGGACAGCCCGCCGCCCACGCGCAGGTTGAAGCCGCGCGTGCCGTCGGGGGCGATCGCGGCCGACAGCGCGACGTCGTTGATCACCCCGCGCGCGCAGTCCTCGGCGCAGCCGGTGACCGAGATCTTGTACTTGCGCGGGAGGTTCGAGTAGAGCTTGTTGCCCAGGAAGTACTCGTGCACCGCGCGCGCGGTGCCGTAGCCGTCGACGATCTCGTCATGTGCCAGCCCGGCCAGCGTGCAGCCGACGACGTTGCGGGTGATGTCCCCGCAGGCGCCCAGCGTGGTGAGCCCCACGCGCTGCTGGCGCTCGAAGATCTCCGGGACCTGCTCGAGCCGGATCCAGTGGATCTGGAAGCACTGGCGGGTCGTGCAGTCGATCACGCCGCGGCCGAAGTCCTCCGCGATGCCGGCCATCACCTCGGCCTGGTCCGCGCTCAGCACGCCCTGCACGACCTTCGTGCGGAGCATGAAGTTGCCGTCGTGCGTGTTGTGCTCGTAGAGGCCGTACCACTTGAGCAGCCCGACGTCCTCGGGGGCGAGCGTGTCCCACCCGTCGCGAGCGGCACGCAGGAGGTCCGGAAGGACGTCAAGGCCGTCCTTCTCGGCTTTGATGCGTTCGATCTTGCTCATAGCGGACCGGCCACCATAACGACCCTATACCCCCAAAGCAACTATTCGGATCAGGATTACGTATTTTAGTCAACGGACTCGCATGGCGAGCACCGCGATGTCGTCGCGCAATGGTGCGGGGGATTCGCCGAGCGCGGCCCTGACGAGCTGCTCGACGATCGCCTGCGCCGGCCGCCGGCGCGCGGCCGCGACCGCGTCATCGAGCTGCGCGGGGGACCACACGCGCCGCGGCGCCCCCGCTTCGGTGAGCCCGTCGGTGAAGAAGACGAGGGCGTCACCATGGGTGAGGCGCGTGGTGCGATCCTCGAGCCTGACCTCGGCGATCGCGCCGAGCAGCGTCCCCGGGACGCCGAGCTCCTCCACGAGACCGGTCGAGCGCAGCACGCGCGGGCAGGGATGCCCGCCGCTGGCGACGGTCGCGCTGACGTCGTCGCGGTCGACGTCCAATCGCGCGCACGCGATCGTCGCGAACCGTCCGGCCTCGCCCTGCTGGCGGAGCATCGCGTCGTTGAGCCAGCGCAGAATCCCGGCGGGCGAGCGGTGCCGCACCACCGCCGCGCGGATCGTGTAGCGCGCCAAGGCCGTGACGGCGGCCGCCTCGGCGCCCTTGCCGCACACGTCGCCGATGACCACGAACCACTGGTTCTCGCTGGTTGAGAAGACGTCGTAGAAGTCGCCGCCCACCTCGTGGCCCTCGCCCGCGGCGCGGTACAGCGCCGCGGTCTCCAATTGCGGGATGTCCGGCAGCACGGGAGGAAGCAGCGAGGCCTGCAGCGTGTGCGCGATCGCCGAGCGCGTCCGATACAGGCGCGCGTTGTCGACCGCCGCCCCGGCCCGCAGGCCCACGTCCTCGCTCAGTGCCAGATCGTGGGCGCCGAATCGGCGTCCTGACTCGGCGCTGACCAGCGTGATCGCCCCGAGCACCTGGTCGCGTGCGCGCATCGGCACCACCATGGCCGAGACCATCCCCAGGGAGCGGATGCGCGCGAGGTGGCGCTCGTCCTCCGCCGCCGCCACGAGCAGCTCGTCGGGGATCTCGCGGTAGAGCGCGGACCGCCCGGTGCGCACGACCGCCGGGACGCTGCGCTCCCCGCCCAGGCTCCGCGGGAGCGCGCGGCCCAGCGCCTCAGCGAGAACCTGCCTCGACGGGTCCGCGTGGGCGACGGCGACGGTCTCCAGCCGGCGGCCGACGACGAGGTGGACCGCGCAGAGGTCGGCGATCTGCGGCACGGCGAGGCGGGCGATCGCGGCGAGGGTCTCGTCGAGGTCGAGCGAGCCCGCCAGCACGCGGGAGATCTCGGCGAGGAACCGCTGGACGTCCTCCGCCTGCTTGATCTCCGTGATGTCCTCGATCACGCTGATGGCGAGGCGCGCCTGCCCGCGCTCGTCGAGCACCGGGGTCGCCTTCAGGCGCGACCATCGCAGCTCGCCCGTGCCCGCCCGGCGGTACCGGACGACCAGCGGCTCGGGCGCCTCGCCCGCCAGCGCCCGGCGCCCGGGCAGGCGTCGTGCCGGGACCGGCGCTCCCCGTTCGTCGGTCACCTGCAGCCGCGCCATGGTCTCGCTGACGGGGACGTCCAGCGGGTCCTCGGTGGTCTCGTAGCCGAGCAGCGGGACCGCGGCCGCGTTGACGTAGACGAGCCGGCCGTCGTGGTCCTCGGCGGTCACGCCGTCGGCCACGCCCTCGAGGATCGCCCGCAGCTCGGCCTCGGTCTTGCGCATGAGCTCCTGGAGCCGCAGGTTCTCCAGCGACACCGCGGCCTGGGCGGCGAGTTGCTCGAGCAGCTCGCGCTCGGCCGGCGAGAACGCAGGCCCCGCGCGGCCGACGGTCAGGACCTCGCCCTGCCCCTGCCGGCAGGTGGCGTGTGAGCCCAGCGGGATGGCCAGCGTGACCACGGCGCCCATCGTCACCTGGCGGGGCGTATGCCCGGCCAGGAGCGCGGCCTCCGCCGCGCGCAGCGCCGGCAGGTGCCCGTCCAGCTGCCCCACCGCGAGGCGCTCGACCGGCATCCCGTCGGAACGCGTGCTGAGCCGGCCGCAGTCGGCCCGCACCGCCTCGACCGCCGTGGTGAGCAGGACCCGCTCGATGGTCCCGCGATCGAGCGTGCCGCGCACCGCGTCGCCCACGGGGGGGTGGACGAGCTCGAGGCGGCCCGCCTGACGGCGCAGCTCCTCGGCTTGATCGTCGAGCAGGCGCGTGAAGCGCCGGTGCGCACCGGCGAGCGCGAGGTCCTCCTCGATGCGCCTGCGGCGCTCGCGCGCGATCAGCGCGAGCAGCGCCCCCGGCGCGGCGGCCAGAAGATAGGCCTGCGGATGCACGCGACTCGCCACGACGGCCAGGAAGCCGATCGGCGCCAGCAGGGCGTCGATCAGGTAGACGATCGCGAGCACCGGCGCGAGCTCGCGCGGGCGGATCCCGGCGCCGTACCACTCGCGGATCGTCGAGGCCCCGAAGTCGCACACGAACTGCGCCAGCAGGGCGACGACGTAGACACTCAAGGCCGCGTGGGTGGGATCGCCGGGAGCGAGCAGGCCGACAACGAGCGCCGGCCCGACCGCATACCAGCTGTCGGCCACCGCGACGAGCGCACGCTCGCGGTGGGCCCTGCGTCCCAGGATCTCCGGTAACTCGCTCAGGATGGAGCCGGCGGCGACCAGCGCCGGCACGGCCGGGGCGGGCAGCAGGAAGAGCATCGGCACGAACACGAGCTGCGTCGGACGCACCAGGCCCGGACCCAGCTGGAACCGCACGCGCGCCACGAGCGCGTAGATGACGACCAGCTGCACCGCCGAGAGCAGGTTCCGCCACTCGCCGCCCGACGCGATCAGCAGGACGCCGGCCGCGACCAGGAAGAGCACGGCGGCCACCGTCTCGACGCGCCGCTCGCGGTCGCTGAGTCGCCGCGTGACGCCTGGACTGCGCCGCCGCAACAGCGCGTCGGCGGTCGCCACCGCCGCCTCCAGCACGGCGGCGAGCGGCCGCCGCCGGAGTCCGTGGCCCGGCGGCAGGATCACGTCGACGTCTCGCGGCACGGCGGGGCTGCGATCAGCGACGGACACCGACACCGAGGTACCCGGTTCCCGCCCTGCGACGAGGGCCTCGATTCGAGGCCGTTCCCGGCCATGACGAGGGGCGGCGTGCGCGCCGGACCAGGCCGAATCCGGCATCGGAATGGACCGTTCGGGCGTATCTCGCGCGACGGTCGGGCCCAATGCGCCGCGGCGGGTTTCGCCGGGCAATAGTGGGGCAAAGCGAGCGGTGTGATCGCCGTCTCCCGTACTGTGCGGCGCGCGGGCCTCACCGCGCTTGCCGCTCTCTCGCTCGGCGCGCCGGCCGGTGCGCACGCTGCCATCCCGCCGCTCGGTTGCCCCGGACAGCGGGTCGCGCAGACGTTCCTGCCCTGGAGCGACCCTTCCTGGTACACGTCCGTACCCGACGGCGGCCTCGAGGGGGGCGGGGCGGGCTGGACGCTCGACAAGGGCGCCGCGGTCGTCGCGGACAACGAGCCCTACTACGTCCGAGGGCCTGCGGACAGCCAGTCGCTGTTTCTGCAGTCGGGCGCGTCGGCCGCGAGCCCGGACGTGTGCATCGCCGTGACGCATCCGACGATCCGCTTCTTCGCGCGCAACACCGGCTCGCAGAACTCGACGCTGACGGTTTCGGTCGTGTTCACCGAGCCGGACGGTGAGCGCCGGGCCTTGACCATCGGCGTGCTGACCGCCACCCCGGCATGGGAGCCCACCCCCGTGCTGCCGGTGACCGTTAACCTGCTGTCGCTCGTGCTGAAACCGGAGATCGCCGTCCAGTTCGATGCGGACGGCGGCGGGCAGTGGTCGATCGATGACGTCTACCTCGACCCCTATGGGAAGGGCTGAGCCGCCTCCGGCCCCGGACGGCCGGAACCGGAGGGACGCCCCACCCCTGCCCGGGGCGCTCTCCACACGGAGCCGGGCGGTCCCTACCCCCGCCCGGCTCCGCTAGACGCTGGTTCGACTTGGGGGCCCCGAGGTCGTCACGTTGTGACGAGTCTTAGTTCGCTGGGGCGAACGGAGCAGTACTAGGGCGCGACGCGTGCGACCAGGACGGCGAGATCGTCGTCGACGCTGTCGAGGCGGGCGTCCAGCGCGCACGTCTCGATCCTGTGCGCCAGCTCGCGGGCGCCGGCGCCACGCCATGCGCGGAGCTGCTCCCGAAGGCGGCGCGGGCCCCAGCCGCCCGCCGTGTGGCCGACCTCGACCACGCCATCGGTGAAGAGCACGAGCGCGTCGGCGGGCCCGAGCTGGAGCTCGGCGACCTGCAGCTCGAGCTCGGGCGAGATCCCGAGCGGGCCGCCGGTGGCCGGCACCGTCGTCACCGCTCCCACGGCGCGGCGCACAAGGGGCGAGGTATGCCCGGCACACGCCACCGTGACCTGGGCGCCCCCTCCCGACGTGCGCACGCGCGCGAGCGCCGCCGTGGCGAACGGCACGCCGCCCGGCCGGCGCAGCAGTGCGTCGTTGAGCTCCCTGAGCAGCCTGTCCGGCCCGGCGTCGCGGCCGGCCGCCGTGTGGAGGGTGTGACGGACCCGTGAGATGACGTCTGCGGCCTCGGCCCCGCGGCCGCAGACGTCGCCGATGACGAGCATGCAGCCGCCGTCGACCGGAAACGCGTCGTAGAAGTCTCCGCCCAGCTCATAGCCGTGCGCCACGGCGTGGAAGCGCGCCGCCAGCTCGAGCCCCGGCACCGCCGGCAGCTCCAGCGGCAGCAGGCACCTCCGCAGGGTGTGGGCGATCTGTGCCCGCTCGCGGCGCACCCGGGCATGGTCCAGCGTGAGCGCCAGCCGGTCCGCGAGCTGCTCGAACACCGTGAGGTCTCCCGACGAATAGCGCCGCCGCCGCGTCACCGCGAGTGTGATCGCCCCGATCCACAGGCCGCCCGACATGAGCGGAACGACCGCCGCCGACTCGTATCCCACGCGGCGCAGCAGCTCGAGATGCGCTTCGCCCCCCGACGCGCCGCCGGGCGTCGGGCCGACGTTGTGGTAGAGCTCGGGCCGGCCGGACCGCACGACCTGCGCCACGTCCGCCGACGCGCCGCCCTGGGGTGGATAGCGCCGTCGCAGCTCGTCGAGCAACCGTGTCTTGTCTCCGGCGTGCGTCGCTGCGGCCGGCACAATCCGCCCGGAGGGATCGAGCAGCTCGACGAGGCACCAATCGGCCATTGCCGGCACCACAAGCGCCGCCACCTCCCGCACGGCGCTCTCCTCGTCGCCGACCGCCGCCAGGACTCGGCCGGCCGCGGCCACGAGCCGCTGGCGATCCTCCGCGCGCTTGCGTTCGGTGATGTCGTGGCCGATACCGATCAGTCCCGCCGGCGAGCCGTCGGCACCCACATAGGGGCCCTTCGTGGACAGGAACACCCGCGCCTCGCCCTCCGCGGTGACGATCGGCTCCTCG
>JBIOTP010000241.1:0-4956 GCA_044865965.1 Solirubrobacteraceae bacterium | reverse complement strand
GCTCGGCGCTGTCGGGCGCGGCCGCAATCAGCGCATGGCCTCGATGTAGGCGTCCTCGAGACGGCCGCCGCCGTAGCGCACGATCAGCTCGGCCGCCGTGCCCTCGGCCAGGAGGCGTCCCTCGCGGATGAACCCGACGCGCTCGCACAGCTCCTGGGCCTCCTCGGGGTAGTGCGTGGTCAGCAACACGGTGACCGCCTCCTCGCCGTGCAGGCGGCGCAGGTAGGACCACAGCTCGTAGCGCAGCTCCAAGTCGACGCCCGCGGTCGGCTCATCGAGGATCACCAGCCGTGGGCGGTGCACGAGCGCGCGGGCGATCAGCAGCCGCCGGCGCATCCCGCCCGACAGCCGGTTGGGCTTGCTCGGCGCCTTGGCCACCAGGTCGAAGACCTCCAAGAGCTCATCCGCGCGGCGGCCGGCCTCCCAGCGGCCCATCCCGAAATAGCGGCCGTGGTAGACGAGCACCTCCCGCACGGTCAGGAAGCGGTCGAGATGGACCTCCTGCGGCGCTACGCCGAGCAGCAGCCGTGCGCGCTGCGCGTCCGCCACCGCGTCGTGGCCGAAACACGAACAACCGGCCGGCCGGCGCTCGCACCAGCCCGCTCACCATCCCGATCAGCGTGCTCTTGCCCGACCCGTTGGGGCCGAGCAGACCGAAGAAGGCGCCGGCCGGGATCCGCAGCCACAGCCCGCGCAGCGCCTCGGTCCCGTCGGCGTAGACCTTTCGCACCCCCTCGGCCGACAGCGCGGCCGTTTGACGATCGAGTTCACCCACACCCACGTCTTACCGAGAGCAGGCCTCGACCGACTGAAGCGACGTATCGGTTCGCCGTTCGCCACTGCCACGTCGCGCGCCACCGGACAGGCGCTCGGAGTGCGCGCGACCCAAGGCCGACCGTGCGGCCAACGGGCGTTGTACGAGCGCTCGCGCTCGCAGCGTCGCTCTGCGCCGAGCAACCACGATCGCCGCGGGGCTGTTATCACGCTCGCTTACGCGGGTTATGACGCAGTGGGGCGGCGGGCGGGCGTGTCGCTGTACTCGGCGAGTTCGCGGCGGGCGTCCAGCGCGGCGGCGGCGAGCTCGCCGGACGCGGTTCTTACCGCGGCGGTGCTGGCGACGGGGTGGCGGAGGCCTCCGGCTTGGAGTCCGGCAAGAATGAGATCGCGCAGCGGCTGCCAGTGCTCGGTCCCGTCGCATGCCATGAGCGCGATGGCGAGCGTCTGGGCGGCATCGAAGATCTGCGACCGCGCGGCCTCGCGATCATGCCTCTCCTCGGCCAACATGCCCGCATCCTCACAGAGCGCCACAAAGCGGTGCGAGCGCCAGGCGAACTCGATGCGGGTCTTACCAACTACTCGCGCGCCGGCGTGTCGGGCGGGACGGGCGCCTCGGCCTCGCGCGTGTCGCTGGCCGGGCGGTCGGCGTCAATGGCCACGGCGGCCGCCGCTGGCGGCGCCGTGTCGGAGGGCTCGACGGGCGCGTAGCCGCCGTCGAGGCGACGCACGCGGCCCTGCTTGACCAGCCGCGAGATCGTCGCCGACGCGGTGTTGGTCGGGATCCCCGCGGCGGTGGCGACCGCCGCGGTGGTGCTGCCGGGCGTCGCGCGCAGCGCAGCGAGCACCTTTTCCTGCGTCTGCCCGCGCGGCGCGGGCGGGCGGCGCGCCGCCGCCGTGCGCGACGTCGGGCGGGAGGGGTACGCGCGGCGGGCTTGGGTGGGGAGGGACGGTCGGCGGGCTCGCGCTCGGGTGACACGGGCGCGGCTGTGCGCGGCGGCGGCGTCACGCGGCGCCGAGCGGCCGGCTTGGCGCGCGCCGAACGGCCGGCGGGCTTGGTGGCCGCGGGCGGGCGTGCGCCCACGCCGGGCACCGCGCGCGCGCCGGAACGCGCGAGCGCCGCCGCTGCGTGCTGCAGACGCTCGAACTCGTCGACCAGCGGGCGCAGCTGCTCGATCCGGGCGTCGAGTTCCTTGCGGATGCGATCCACCAAGTCCGCCATCGCGACGCCCAGCATAAGGGGATCGCCCGCGAACCTCGAACTACGGGTTGACGTCGGCGACCGCAAGGGGCGCGCCTCGGCCGCGCCCGTGGAAGGCGAGTCGGATGCGCACGCCGCGATCCATGGGCACGAGCGCGCGCCGGGTTGGGCGGCGGACAGCGCATTCAGCAGCGCCGCGACCCGGCGCACGGCCCGCGCCGAGGGGATGACGATCGGGCCCTGCAGCAGCTACGGGCCGCGGGTCACGGTGACGCGCAGGCGCCGCGCGGTCGGCGGGATCCGCCCACCGACCGCGCGCGGCACGATCCACGTCACCTCCGCGTCGGCGCGCACCCCGGTCCGCCCGTCGGGCAGGGCGGACCGCCTCGAGCACGAGCCACCGCCTGGCCAGCACACCCGGGACCGGCGGCCACGCGAGTCCCTCCGACCAGGACGAAGGTCGACTGTGACCGGCGCTGCCGGAGCCGGTGAAGACGCGCGTGGTGCCCGCCGGCCGGTGCGCGTAGACGTACGCGAGCACGGCGCGGGGCGAGCCCGGCCCGCGCCACCAGACGTGCTCGTCGACCTGGGCTGCAGTCGCCTCGCGCACGGCGGGGCTCGCGAGCAGCGAGCCGTCGCCGCCGGGCTCAGTCGCCGACCGCCGCGCGCCGGGCGGACGCGACATGGTGGTACCCCCGCGGCGAGCAGCGCGGGCCTGCGGCGGTGGTGGATCCTCAGCGTGGTGAGCAGCCGGACGCCGGGGCGCTGATGGACTGGGTGGCCGCGCGGGTCGCGCCGTACAAGCGCCTGCGGGATGTGCGCTTCGTCGCCGCGCTGCCGCGCATCCCCACCGGCAAGCTGCTGCGGCGCGTGCTGGTCGACCGGGACTGCCAGCGCGCCGCCACCCCCGCAGCCTGACGCGCCAACCGTAATAGCGCTTTAAAGAATCCGCTCACGCCGCCGGGCAGAATGGTGAGGATGCGCAAGGCGGTCGTGATCCCGGTAGGGCTCGTCGTGCTGCTCCTGGTCGGTGCGGGCGTGGCGATGGCCGCCTACGACCACTCGCGCCGCGACCTGATCGCGCCCGGCGTGCGCATCGGCGCGCTGGACGTCGGCGGCGTTCAGGCCTCGGCCGCCCGCGCACGCGTGACGCGGGCGCTCGCCGCACCGCTGGCCAAGCCGATCGTCGTCGTCGCGGGGCACCGGCGCTTTCACGTTCCGGCCTCGCGCGTCCATCCGCGCGTCGACGTGCAGGCGCTGGTCGACCGCGCCGTGGCCGCCAGCCGCAGCGGCTCGATCTTCGCCCGCACCGTGCGCAACCTGAAGAGCGATCCCGTGCGCGCGACCATGCCGATCACGGTCGCCTTCGATCGCGCGCCGGTCGACCGGCTGACGCGGCGCGTGGCGGCGGCCGTCGACCGCGAGCCACGCGACGCCGCCGTGCACCCGAGCGTCTCGGGCCTGCAGACCACGACGAGCCGGGCGGGCGTGCTCCTGTGGCGCAGGGCGCTCGAGCGCACGCTGCTGGCCCGGCTGGGCGTGCCGCACGGGTCGCGCACCGTGCGCGCACGGCTGTCCAGCGTGGCCCCGAAGGTCAGCACCACCGACCTGCGCAAGAAGTACCCCGCGTACATCATCATCGACCGCGCCGCGTTCACGCTGCGCTTCTACACGCACCTGCACCACCAGAAGGACTATCCGATCGCCGTCGGCATGCAGGGCCTCGAAACGCCCGCCGGCCTCTACGACATCCAGTGGAAGCAGGTCAACCCGTCCTGGTATGTCCCCAACTCGCCGTGGGCGGGCAGCCTCGCCGGCCAGGTCATCCCGCCCGGTCCGCAGGACCCGCTGAAGGCGCGCTGGATGGCCTTCAACGGCGGCGCCGGCATCCACGGCATCGACCCGAGCGAATACGACACGATCGGCCACAACGCGTCGCACGGCTGCGTGCGCATGCGCATCCCGGACGTGATCGAACTCTACGACCAGGTGCCCGTCGGCACCCCCGTCTACATCGCCTGACCGCACCGGGCCGACTTGCGGCCGTCATCCCTAGCTCGGCGAGCGTGTAGCCGGCGTTGGGAGGGCTGGTGTGGGCGAGCGCCGCGTCGATCTGCGCATCACGGAGGACGCGCGGAGTGAGCGGCGGCTCGCTCCCGCATGGCATCGTGATCCCGGCGCTGCGCAGCGCGACCGTTGTCGCGCACTCGCGGATGTGCCGGTGGTTGGGGTCGCTGGCGACCCTCATCACAGCGAGCGGCGCATCATGTTGCCTGCGCTGCAGGGGGTGGTCTGAGCCGGAGGCGTTCCGCAAGGCGAACCCGGATTGGAAGCTGAATCGCCGCCTTAACCCCTTCGCGCGCCCCTGACCGTCCGGTCCCGCGGACGGCGCTGAGCAGTCGACGCGTGATCGAGCCAGGACGATTACGCCGCGGCGCTCGAGGTCGTCGAGCACGGCGGCGAAGCGCGCACGCCGGTGCTCGTAGAGCTCGGCTTGAGCGGCGGCGAGCCCGGGCTGGCGGAGCGCGCGGTGCAGCGTGCGTGCTCGTCGGCGTAGCTGGCGAGGCGTCGGACGACTCCATGCGCTGGGCAGCGAAGTGCATCGCCCGAGGCAGCGAGCATTAGGCTCCTCTTGTGACCGACGAGGGCCCTACGCATCTAGACGTCCGTGTAAGCGGCGGGCTTGCCGACGAGCACCGCATCGCCGTCAACGACCTCATCACGCTCGCGACCGTCCTCCAGACGGCGGTGCGGGGCGTGGGCGCCGTGCTCTCGGGCGGGCGGGCCGGCGTCGGCGGCCGCAAGACTCGCGACATCGAGGCGGCCACGGAACTGCACCTGGTGGCCGAACCCCGTCCCGGTAGCCTCACGCTCGAACTGGCGCTCTCGCCCGAGCCCGAGGCGATCCCCGGTGCCGAACAGCCCCACCTTGGCCAGCGCGCGCTGAGCGCCCTCATCGAGGGGGTGGCCAGCCTCGACGA
>JBIOTP010000240.1:0-4843 GCA_044865965.1 Solirubrobacteraceae bacterium | reverse complement strand
CACGCCGCTCGAGCTCCGCGCCCGAGGGCGCGCCGACCGCCAGCGAGAGCGCGGCGTTCAGCAGCGGCGGGCGCTCCTGCGACTGCAGGTAGGCGTCGAGCTCGCGCGCGAGCTGGCGGTTCTCCTCCACCGTGTACGACAGCGGCCCGTGGGCCGAGGTGAGCTGCTCCGAGAACGCGACGTCGGCGTCCACAATCCGCCGGCGCACTCGGACGATCGCCTCGCGGTTGCCCAGCCAGCGCGCGTGCAGCACCGCGTCGACCGGGAACGGCAGCGCCTCCAGTGGCGAGAACAGCAGCTCCGCGCCGCCCGGGAACTCCGACTCCTCCGGCAGCGCGCCGACGCCCAACATCGCCTGGTGGCAGCGGCCCTCCTCCGCGTCGACCACGAGCGCGCGGTCCTGCTCGAGGATCGCCGCGTTCGCGTGGCGCAGCACGTCCGTCCCCAGCGGCTCGTACGCCGGCGACCCGTCCGCCGTCTGCACCACCAGCGCGCTCGGTTGCCAGTGATCGTCCAGCACCGGCTCCGCCACGCCCCGGCACGCCGCGCGGCGCAGCAGCCACTGGATCTCCCGCGTGCTCGCACGGTGCACCGGCAGGCAGCCCTCGGCGCGCCGGAACGCGCGCTCCTCCGCGGCGATCAGCGCCTCGATCTCCGCCGCCGCGATCGGCGGCACGCCCGCCACCCCGAACAGACCCTCCAGCCGCCGCCGCACGGTGTCCATCCCGCGCAACAGCCCAGACGGCCTTGCGGGCCCGAGCGACACCGCCAGGTACACCTCCGGCACGAACGACCGCAGCCCGCGCACATGCGCCTCGTGACCCGCCAGGAACGACCGCCACGCGATGGGGTCCTGCCCGCGCGGATCCAGCAGCGGCGCCGCCTGCTCCACATAGCGCTCGGCCGGATACGCGCGACACACCCGCCACAGCGAGAAGTCGGCCTCCACGGCGAAGGCAAAGCGCGCCAGCCGCCGCAGCCACTCGCGCTTCTCGGCCGCCGCCAGGAACGGATACGACACCGTCTCCAGGCGGAACAACGCCGCCCGCGCCTCGCCCCGGCCGACCAGGATGTTCTGGTGCACGTAGCGCAGCGGGAACCGCGTCACGGCCGCACCTCGAGCACCTCGCCGCCGGCCAGCACCACCGCCCCGCGATCGTCGCCGCCGGAGCGCGCCACCAGGCCGCCGCGCGTCGACGCCAGCTTCACCGGCACCGTGAACGTCACCCGCGCCGGTCCGCGCACGCGCCCGCGGTGCAGCTCCGCGCCCTCCCCGTCGAACCGCACCGGAAGCTCACCGTGCCAGAGGACCGGCTCGCCCTCCAACGGCACCACCCGGTCGGCGCACCGCCGCCCCGCTCGCACCCGCAGGCACAGCCAGTCCCACGCGAAGCGATGCGCGGCGCGGCCATCCGGCGCCGCCTGCGTGCCCAGCACGGCCACGGCCAGCGGCACCACGACGTATCGCAACGGCGGCGACAGGGCGCCGAGCATGGCGCCGACGTCTGGCAGCCGGCCCCACACAATCACCGCGAACAGCGTCGCCACGAAGTAGGCCAGCCCGCGCAGCGGCACTCCGCCCGGCACCGGCAGCGCCCAGCGATCCACGCGATAGATGCGCCGGTCGACCGCGAACACGCGCCGGTAGGAGCGGATCAGCATCGCCGCGCTCAGCCCGTGATCGTCGCCCAGATGTCCTTGACCACCGACGCCACGTCGCCCGGGGCCATCACGAACCCGCCGACCAGCAGCGCCGCCAGCATGAAGATCGCCAGGTCGCCAAACCGGCGGTTCATCAGGAACATCAGCGCGACCACCGCGGCGATCCCCACATACAGGCTCTTCGCCCAACCGCCGAGGAGGTGGCCCACGTTCTCGCCCACCTTCTCGCCGTCACCGGCCGCCCACACCGGCGCCGCCAGCACCAGCGACCACGCGCCCGCGGCCGCCCCGAACATGAACTTGCGCACGTCAACCACCTCTCGAGTCATTCAGCCCTGCCACCAGCCAGCGGTCCCGGCGCACAAGGCGGAGCCGGAACCGCTGCGTGTAGGTCGCCCCGCCCGCCGCATCGCGGGCCCGCGCCGTCGCCAGCACCTCGCGCGAGCGGCCCGACGCCGGCGACAACCGGGCCACGGACACCTGCCCCACGAGCTCGTGCCGCCGTCCCAGCGCATCTATCCGCACGCCGGAAGGGACGAAGTAGCTCATCTCCCGCGCGTCGCCCGCCAGGAACGCCTTCAGAAACCTGCCCACGACGTCGACGATCGCGTCGCCCTCTGGATCCGCCAACGGATCGACCGCCGGCGCCGACACCCGCGCACGCGCCGGCGGCGCCGCAAACGAGGGCAGGTCGTACACCACCAGCCCGCCCGCCCCGTCGCGCGCCACCGGCACCGTCAGGTACCGGCCGCCGTCAACCGCGACCGTCACCAGTGCATGGCGCGCATCGACCACCACCGAGCGCGCCACCGCCACCGCCGCGACCGACTGCGCCCGCGCATCCTTGGCGAACTGCGGCACCACCGAGTCCGCCAGCTCCGGCGTCACGAACGCCCGCACCGCGTCCGCCGACCGGTTCGGGTCGCCCGCGGAGTAGCTCAGATACGCGCGGGCGAACTCGACCGCGAAGGCGCGCGCCTCGTCATCCGGCCACACGACTGGCACAGCCGGTGTCCCGCGCACCGCGGCGGCCGGGCGCTCGCGCACGAACAGATCCGCCGCGCCGCGGATCAGCAGCACCGCCACGAACAACCACACCACCGCCCGGCCGACGGTCTTCAGCAGCCCTGCCGCCGTGCGAGGTGCCGGCGCCCCTCTGGACGGCGCCCGCGGCTTCCCATTCAGGCCCCGCACGGCCGCTCCAACCCGCAGGTGAGCCATAGGCGCACCCTCCCGCCGGACTTCACATATGCCGCGCGAGGAGCTACCCCCGAACGGTTCGAATCAAGCTGAAAGCCGCTGGAAGTACCAGGATTTTCACCGCTGCAACAAATCTTGCAGAGCTCGCCCGAACGCCCGAAAAACGGGACGAGATGGCTCACCCTGACCACCGCCGCTCGAGCACCGCACGATGGCTCGCCACCAGCCGATGCACCGCCTCCCACGGCGTCATCCCGAGCTCGCGGACCGCGGGGTAGTCGGGGAGCTCGGCCTCATACGGCCACCACGGTCCGAAGAACCGGCGGTCTTTGTGCCACTCGGGCTCGGGACCGCGGTCGTAGACCACGATCCCGATCTCGGCCACGCACACGCGGCACTCGCCGGACATCTCCAACGCCCCCTCATCCGCACGTCCACAGCGCGTCCAAGCGGCGCCAAAACCGCCCTCAGCGGCTCGATTGAGCTCCGCCGCTCGACCGGTCGGAAACCGCCTCTGAGCAGGGCTTTCGTCACCTTTCGCGACCCGGACCGAAAGGCCCGGATCGCCTGTCACGCCGGAGGTCGCGGGTTCGAGCCCCGTCGCTCCCGCTCCGCACCAGACCGCAACGCGCCGCATTTGCAGGGCTTTCGCGGCGGGCCGGTCCAGGGTCGATCCGCACCGACACGCAGCGATTCGCAGGCGTCGCGCGTAAAAAGGTGACGAAAAGGTGACGGCCGCGCGCACCCCCCTCCGGCCGTTGCCAGCGCTCCCGGGGACCCTTTCGCCGCATCGCCGGGAAGTGTGCAGGCGGGCCGCTGCGGGCGCACGACTGGTGCCTGGCCGTCTCCCGGCAGGGCAGTTCAAGCGGGCCGCGTTCGCGTCCTCGACGTCTGCAGGCTGCTACGCCGCGGCCGCGAGCGCGGTGCGGGGCGCGACGCATCGGCTCCCGCGAAGTCGCGGGCCCCCGCACACCGTCCCGCAGAACGAGAAAGACCGGGTTCGCGGCCCGGTCTTCGCTCTGCGGCTGCCTCACGGATAGCTCCGCGAGGAGCGCCCTAAATGCGTGTCCCAACTGTAGCCGCCCGGCGGACGGATCGCCAACCCCTCGTTGAGGGGCCGAGTCGTCCTGCGCTTCCAGCGCCTGCCGCGCCGCTGCAGCGGGCCGTTCCAGCTGCGCCGCAAGCGTCCGCTCGCGGGTGCGGCGGTCGCTGCCTGCTTGGCGTTTTCGGGCGCTGGCGGTGCCGCTGGACCGCACTTCGCGTCGCCGTCGCCACCTCGCCGGTCGTCGTTGGTATCGACCGGCGCGCGCGCCGCTGCCGCCTGAGCCCGGGCGGCTGGTGGTGTGCGCGCTGCTCGGTCGCGCTCGCCGCGGGCGTGGCTGCACGACGCCCGGTGACGATCGGATCGAGACGCGGGTGTATGCGCTCAAGCGGTACCTCTTTCGGCTCGGGCACGCGGCGCGGTCGGGACGCTTCGCGACGTCGATCGAGCAGCTGGTGGTGGGAGTGGCGCCGGTGATGGGCTGGGGGCGTGCGCCGCGCGGCCGGGCGGAGCGGGCCCGGTTCGTGCGGGCGCACCGGCGCAGCGTGCAGCGCTGGCTCGACGAACTGCAGGCGGCGCGTGTTGTCGCGCACGAGCCCGAGCGCGACAACCGCGGCCAGTGGTGGCGCACGCAGATCATGTTGGTTGCCGCGCCCGAGCCGACGCGCGAGGAGCTGCATGTCGCGGCGGTCCGCGCGCGGGGCTGGCGGCGCCGCGAGCGTACCCGGCGGCGACGCGGTCGGAGGGCGCCGAGCCTGGGCGCGATCCGCGGTCGCAGCGCCGCGCCGGGCGCGCCGCTGCGGCGGCGGGCCGCGCGGACACGCGCGGCCGTGGTGCACGAGGTCCGCCGCCGCGCCCGGGCCGAGGCGCAGATCGCGCGCGCCGCCGGGCTGCGGGCCAGTTGTGGAGTTCTGACGCATCCCTTCGGGGCGCCTCCTG
>JBIOTP010000239.1:0-3816 GCA_044865965.1 Solirubrobacteraceae bacterium | reverse complement strand
TGATGGGCTGCGACGCGATCACGTTCGACCCGCCGGTGTGGGCGATGTTCGAGCAGCGCAAGTTCTGGGAGGCCCACCGGGTGATGTGGGACGAGGAGTACTGGCACCTCGAGAACCTGATGAACCTCGACCAGATCGGGCGGCCGTTCGGGTTCGAGCTGTGCGTGCTGCCGGTGAAGTGGGTCGGGACGACCGCCGCGCCGGTGCGCGCGGTGGCGATCGTCGAAGACGAGTGACGATGGGCCGCGCGGTGGCGATCGTGGACGACGGGTGACGATGGGCCGCGCCGTCCGCGACGGATGACCGTGGGCGTCCTGGCGTTCGCGGACGAGCGCTGCCGCGACGTCGCCGACGCGGGCGGCAAGGGCGCCTCGCTGGCGCGCATGACGGCGCTCGGGCTGCCGGTTCCGCCGGGCTTCGTGATCGCCGCCGGCGCGCTTGCCGACGCGCTCCCGGACGGCGGCGCCGAGCTGCGGGCGCTGGCCCGCGCGCAGGACCCCGGCGCGGCCCAGCGCCTGCTGCGCGACGTCGCGCTCGATCCCGCGCTGCGCGAGGCCGTGCTCGCCGCCTACGGGCGGCTCGGCGACGACGACCCACCGGTCGCCGTGCGCTCCAGCGCCTGCGCGGAGGACTCCGAGGCGGCCAGCTTCGCCGGCCAGCAGGAGACCTACCTGCACGTGCGCGGAACCGACGCCCTGCGCGCGCGCATCCGCGACTGCTGGGCGTCGTTCTTCTCGGAGCGGGCGCTGTTCTACCGGGCGCGCAAGGGCTCGCTCGACGACCTGCGGATGGCGGTCGTGGTCCAGCGCATGGTGCGGGCCGACGTCGCCGGCGTGCTGTTCACGGTCGACCCCGTCCACCGCCGGCGCGACTCGATGGTCGTCGAGGCCGTGTTCGGGCTGGGGGAGGCGGCCGTGTCCGGGCAGCTCACGCCCGACCACTACGTCCTCCGGCGCGACGGGCGGCTCAAGCGCTCGCGGCTCGCCGTGCAGCCGTTCGCGGTCGTCGCGCGCCCCGGCGGCGGCACCGAGGAGCGTCCGCTGTCCGAGCAGGAGGGCGCCGCCGCGACGCTCGACGAGGATCGCCTGCGCGAGCTCGCGGCGGTCGGCGCCGACCTCGAGGAGCGCCTCGGGGGCCCACAGGACATCGAGTGGGCGCTCGAGGGCGGCGAGCTGTTCGTGCTCCAGGCGCGGCCCGTGACAACGATGTGACCGGGCCGGGGCCATGACGGATCTCGAGGCCCGCGCCCGCGCCTGGGTCGCGGAGGTCCACCCGCACGCCCGCCACCTCGAGCGCACGGTCGACTGGCTGCTGGAGCTCGATCCCGCGGCGGGGGAGGGGCTGCGGATCGCCGCGGTCACGCACGACATCGAGCGCGCCTTCCCGGTCGAGTCGCACTGGGACTCGCGGCGCGACTGGAACGATCCCGCCTACGCCCGCTGGCACCAGGACCGCTGCGCCGACTTCGTCGCGCGCTGGCTGCGCGTGCAGGGGGCGCCCGAGACCTTGGTGGCGGAGGTCACCGCGCTCGTGCGCGCGCACGAGGACGGTGGCTGGCGCGAGGCCGAGCTGCTGCAGGCGGCGGACTCGCTGTCGTTCCTGGAGACGATGGCGTGGCTGATGGTCAGGTGGCCGCGCGATGCCGCCGAGGGCAAGCTCCGCCAGATGCACGACCGGATCGCCCCCGCGCGGGCGCGCGCGCTCGCCGAGCCGCTGCTGAGAGATGCGCTCGCCGCGCTGTAGCCGCTGAGGTACGATCGCCTCGGGATGTCCCGCTGGAGGGATCGGATCCTGAACTGGACCGGCGAGATGGTCGCGGATCTCGTGCTGGGCACCGTTGTCCTGTTCTGCTTCCTCGTCGCGCTGGGCGCGATCAGCCTGGGCGAATCGGTCGGACTGACGATCGCCGTCGTCGTCGCGACACTCGCGCTCATCGGCCGCTACGTCTGGATCTCGCGGCACCGCACCGGGCGCGACCCGGAGAGCATCCGCGCGCGCGAGCGCCGCGGTTTCTGAGCGACCTCTCACCACGCCGCGGCCTTCGCCCGCAGCTCACAGGCCGAGACGACCGCCGTCGAGATCCTGCGCGACTCCAACGCGCGCCAGTTCGAGGGCGACCGCTTCCAGCACCTCGCCCTGCGCGCCGAGACCCGCAGCGTCGCCGAGCGCTCCACCGCGGCGAGCGAGCAGGTGTCCGCCACCGCGCAGCAACCCAGCGCCTCGACCCGCGAGATCGCGTCCTCCGCCCAGCGCCTGCAGGGCTCGGCCGCCGAGCTGCAGAAGCTCGTCGCTCGCTCGGCCTCGTCTGGCGGCGAACCCGAACGGGCTCAGACCCCGTTCAGGCTCCGGCTAGGCTGCGCGCGGTGCTCGACCCCGAGATCCAGGCGATCCTGGACGCGATGCTGGCGGTCCCCGGCCCGCCGCCGGAGGACGCGCCGGTGGACATGGCGCGGGCCGCGCATGCGGAGGAGACCGCGCGGCTCGCCGGGGAGGGGCCGGCGGTGGCGGACGTCGCCGAGTTGACGGTCGCCGGCCCGGGCGGCGACATCCGCGTGCGGACGTACCGCCCGGAGGATCCGCGGGGCACGGTCGTCTACTTCCACGGCGGCGGCTGGATGCTCGGCAACCTGGAGTCGGTCGACGCCGTCTGCCGTGCGCTGGCGCTCGCCTCCGGCGCGACCGTGGCCAGCGTCGACTACCGGCTGGTGCCCGAGCACCGCTTCCCGGCCGCGGTCGACGACGCGCTCGCGGCCGTGCGGGCGCTCGCCGGGGGCCGGCTCGCCGTGGCCGGCGACTCCGCCGGCGGCAACCTCGCCGCGGTCGCGGCGCGGCGGCTGCGCGACGAGGTTCCGCTGCGCCTGCAGGCGCTGATCTACCCGGTCACCGACGCGGGCCTCAACACGCCCTCGCTCCGGCGGTTCTCCGAGGGCCGCGGGCTCACCGCCGCAGGGATGCGCCGCTACTGGGACGTCTACCTCGACGGCGCCGACGGCACGCAGCCCGACGCGTCGCCGCTGCGCGCCGGCGATCTCGCCGGCGTCGCGCCCGCCTACGTCCTGACCGCCGAGGAGGACGTGCTGCGCGACGACGGGGAGCTCTATGCCGCCGCGCTCGAGCGCGCCGCCGTGCCGGTCACGCTGCGCCGCGTCCCGGGCACGATCCACGGCTTCTGGCGCTGGCAGGGCGCCTCGGCCGCGGCCCGGCGGGCCGTCCGCGAGCTGGGCGCCGTGCTGCGCGACGCACTGGACGCCTGAGCGGCGGCCGCTTGGACGCCCCGCCCGGGGGGCGACCGGATACCGTGGCCGGCATGGCGATCACGACGACCACAGCGTTCTGGCACCCGTTCGCCGACATGGCCGCGGTCTCCCGGCGCGAGCTCGTGATCGAGCGCGGCGACGGCGTGTGGGTCTACGACAGCGAGGACAACCGCTACCTCGACGCCACCGCGTCGCTCTGGTACGCCAACATCGGCCACGGCCGGGCCGAGGTTGCCGACGCCGTGGCGGCGCAGATGAAGCGCCTCGAGGCCTACTCCACGTTCGGCGACTTCGGCAACCGGCCGGCGAGCGAGCTGTGCGCGGCGCTCGCCGAGCGCGCGCCGATGCCCGACGCGCGCGTGTTCCTCGGCTCGGGCGGCGGCGACGCGATCGACACGGCCGCCAAGATCGCCCGCCGCCACTTCGTTCTGCGGGGCCAGCCCGAGCGCGTCCACCTCATCTCGCGCACGCAGGGCTACCACGGCACCCACGGCTACGGCACGGCGATCGGCGGGATCGAGGCCAACACGAGCAACTGGGGCCCGCTCGTGCCCGCCGC
>JBIOTP010000238.1:0-15720 GCA_044865965.1 Solirubrobacteraceae bacterium | reverse complement strand
TCGCGCTGCTCGCGCGTCGTTTGGAAGCGGGGCCGGCGCTGCTTCACGTGGCGTCTGGCGCGGGTGGCGAGCTGGCGCACGTTCTCCTCGCTCTTGCCGACGATCGCCGCGATCTCCGGATAGCCGTGATCGAACACATCGTGAAGCAGCAGCACGGCGCGCTGCTCGGGCGAGAGGCTCTCCCGCAGCACCAGCATCGCCAGCGACAACGAGTCGGCTGTCTCGGCGTGCCGGGCCGGATCATCGGTGCCGTCGGTGATGATCGGCTCTGGCAGCCACTCGCCGACGTAGTGCTCGCGGCGGGCGCGCGCTGAGCGCAGCTCGTTGATCGCCAGCCGGGTGGTCACGGTGGCCACGAACGCGCGCGGCGAGACGATCTGCTCGCCGGCATCAAGCGCCTGATGGAGCCGTAACAGCGCTTCCTGGACCACGTCCTCGGCCTCGGACACGCTGCCGAGCATCCGGTAGGCGATCGCGAACGCGACCGGCCCAAGCTCGTCGAGCAGCCGCTCGCGATCGGTCATGCCGCCGCGAACCCCTGCCGCCAGCTCGGGTGCGCGGGGTTCCACCCGAGCTCGCGCTTGGCCTTGGCGTTCGACGCGCCGCGGATCTCGGTCATCATCACCACGCCGGGCTCCCCGGCGAACAGCCGCCCGATGAACCGCGGCACGCGCATCGGCTTCTTGGCGCCCAGCGTCTGCGCCAGCGTCGGCAGCCACTCGGCGACCGGGGCGGGGTCATCGTCGACCACGTTGTAGACACCACGGCTGCCGTGCTCGACCGCCGCCACCGTCGCCTCCGCCGCGTCCGCGACGTGGATGAACGACCACACGCCGCCGCCGTCGCCGACCAGCGGGAACTTGCGCCTGCGGACCAGCTCGAACTGCTCCTCGCCCGACGCCAGCGATGTGCCCGGCCCATAGAACGCGCCGTAGCGCAGCACAATCCCCTCCGTCCACCGCGCACCGAGGACCGCTTCCTCGAGATGACGGAGCGCCGCCAGCGTCTCGCGCATCTCCCGCACGGGCGCAGGGTCGAGCGGGTCCTCCTCGCTCTTCACCGGCCCGCCGCTGCGCGCGTACGCGCCATAGCCCGCTACGCCCTGTGCCACAAACCGTCGCACCCCCGCCGCCTGCCCGGCGGAGAGCAGGTAGTCCGTGCCCCCTGTCCGCAGGCGGTTGGTCGGCGCGGCATCGCGTTTCGTGTAGCGCTCCACCCCTGCAAGGGCGGTCAGCTGATGGACGATCGCGTCCGGCCTCGCCCGGCCCACGGCCTCCGCGACCTGATCCGGATCAAGCGCGTCCGCGACCACCGGCACAGCGCCCAGCGCGGAGAGCATCGCCTGCTTTGACTCGCTACGCGTCATGCCATGAACCTCATGACCCGTGGCAACCACACGCGGCGCCAGCTGCCTTCCAATCGCTCCCGTCGCACCTGCCACAAACACTCTCATCACCGGCTCCTTTGTCGTCCTATGAACGTGCGTCGCCGGCGCTTCCGCCCGGTTACGGTGTGAAGCGCACGGCGATTCAGCCGTAGCTCTCAGAACAACCGGTAGGAGCCGATGACCGTCAGCGGTTGAACATTGGCCGGCTCGGCCCGCGAGGCCTCAACGCCTTCCAGGAACTCCCGGAATTCGGGGAACTCTGGGAGTGGGTTTTCCACACCGTCGTCGACCTGCACAAGCGCGACGAACGTCTCGCCGTCGGGGAGCAGACACGACGCGTAGCGGATCCCTTCGGGCTGCGCCCCGTCGATGGCCGCGAAGATCTTCTTCGCCGCCGCCTGAACATCGCTGACGCTTTCGCGCTTGATCTTGGCCTGCACCATCTGCACGCTCATTTGATGAGCCTTCCGTTCGAGTTTGAGGTCCGATCTAGGAACCGCCGCGAGCGGGTGCGCGGTCCCGACCTTGCTTGGTTGAACAACTGACCATCTACACCCACAAGACAAGACAGCGGCCCCGGCTGTGACACCTCCGCGCGCGCCCGGGGCGGGAATGCCGGCACGCGGGCGCAGCGGGCTCCGCCTGAACGTCGAATGCGTTCGCCTTGGAGCAGGCGCCAACAGCCAGATGCCGCGAGTCTTAAGTCAACGGCATTGGCACTAGGCCGCGTACGGCGCGGTGCTGGCGCGGACGATGAGCCGCGGCACGATCGGCTCGGCCGAGGCGGGCAGGTCGCGGCGCTCCATGACCTCGAGCAGCAGGCGCAGGCTGCGGCGGCCCATCTCGTCGAAGTCCTGGCGCACGGTCGTGAGCGGGGGCGTGAAGTAGGGCGCCTCGGGGATGTCGTCGAAGCCGACGATGCTCGTCTGGCGGGGGATCTCACGGCCGGCCTCGTGGAGCGCCCGCAGCACGCCCAGCGCCATCTGGTCGTTGGCGACGAACATCGCGGTGATCTCGGTGCGCTTCGCGAGGCGCCGGCCGAGGTCGTAGCCCGCGCGCGGGCTCCAGTCGCCCTCCACCGGCTCCGGGATCTCGGCGCCCGCCTCCTCCAGCGTCGAGCGCCAGCCCTCGAGCCGCCGCTGGGCCTCGAGGAAGTCCTGCGGCCCGGCGACGTGCCAGACCGTCGGGTGGCCGAGGTCCAGCAGGTGCTGGGTGGCTGCGGCGGCGCCGCCGAACTGGTCGACGGCGACGACCGGAACCGACTCGGCCGGGCCCGCCTCGGCCGCGACGAGCGGGACGTCCCCCGGGAGGCCGACGAGCGCGTTCGCGCCGACCTCCTGGGGCGCGATGACGAGGATGCCGTCGACGGCCTGCATCCGGAGCCGCTCGACGGCGTCCGCGACCGACGAGCGATCCAGCGTCTTGAGGCTCACGATCGTGATGAAGTACCCCGCCTCGTGAGCAGCCTGCTCGATCCCGTAGAGCGTGGACGCCGGGCCGAACAGCGTGGTGTCGAAGCTCACGACCCCGAGCGTCATCGACCGCCCGGTGACCAGCGCCCGCGCGACCGTGTTGGGCCGGTAGTCCAGCTCGCGCATCGCGGCGAGCACGCGCGCCCGCGTCTCGGCCCGGACGTGCACGCTCTCGTTGAGGACCCGCGAGACCGTCTGATGCGAGACGCCCGCGAGCCGTGCGACGTCCGACATGACGGCCGGCTTGCGCCTGCGTCCCGTGGTGTCGCCGGGCGCTGTCATCGGCATGAGCATAACGCTCCTGTTAGCGTTCACAAAGAACGTCGACTGAGGAGGCGAAGACCGTGAAGACCAAGCCGCGAATCGGGCTGCTGGGCATCATGCAGAGCCTCTACGACGAGATGTTGCCAGGCGTCACCGAGCGGCAAGCCGGTTACGCCGCCGACGTCGCCGCGGCGCTGCGCGACGTCGCCGACGTCGAGGTCACGGCGCCGGTCAAGGAGCGCCCCGACGCCGAGCGCGCGATGCGCGAGCTCGAGGCCAAGGACCTCGACGGCCTGCTGGTCGTGATGCTCACTTACGGCCCGGCGATGCGGGTCGCGCGCCTGCTGGCCGAGACGCGGATGCCGATCTGCCTCGCCAACATCCAGCCCGTCCCGAACGTCACGGCGGAGTGGGACATGGGCGACCTGACCTACAACCAGGGCATCCACGGCGCCCAGGACACCGCGAACGCGATGGTGCGCGCCGGGCGCTCCTTCCAGGTCATCACCGACGACTGGCAGGCGCCGTCGTTCCGCGACGCGGTCGGGGCGTGGGCGCGCGCGGCGGCCGCCGTCACCCGCTGGCGGTCGTTGAAGGTCGGCGTGTTCGGCTACGCCATGAACGGGATGGGGGACATCCGCTTCGACGAGCACGCGCTGATCCGGACGCTCGGGCCGCAGGTCGACTCGCTCGCGCAGGGCGACCTGGTGCGCGCCGCGGCCGCGATCTCCGACGACGATGTGCGCGCGCTGATCGCCGACGAGGACGAGCGCTTCGAGATCGACCCGCGCCTGAGCGCCGAGGAGCGCACCGACCACGCGCGCATGCAGCTCGGGCTCGAGCGGATCCTCGGCGAGCGCGGCTATCGCGCCTACTCGACCCACTTCGACGCGATCGGCGAGGACGGCCGCTTCAACCGGTTGCCGCTCGCGGCCGCCTCGAGCCTGATGGCCAAGGGCTACGGCTTCGGCGCCGAGGGCGACGCGCTGACCGCCGCCCTGATGGCCGCCGCGATCGATCTGCTCGGCGTCACGAACTTCACCGAGATGTACGCGATGGACTTCGCCAGCGACTCGATCCTGATGAGCCACATGGGGGAGGGCAACTGGGCGCTCGCGCGCGACGACCGCCCGGTGAAGCTGATCAAGCGCCCGCTGGGGATCGGCGGCCTCGGCGACCCGCCGACGTTCCTGTTCCAGTACGCCACCGGGCCGGTCACGCTCGCCACGCTGATCTCGCTCGGCGGCGAGCGCTTCCGCCTGCTGGTCTCGGAGGGCGAGATCCTCGACACCGACGTGCTGCCGGCGCTCGAGATGCCCTACGGCTTCTTCCGCCCGGCGAGCGGCGTGCGCGACTGCATGAACGCGTGGCTGCGGCTCGGCGGCCCGCACCACCAGGTTCTCAACCCCGGGCACCGGAGTGGCGACTGGCGGATCTTCTGCGAGCTCGCCGGGATCGAGTTCACCGCTGCCTAACGGTTTGACGGCGTCCTAACCATTTGATAGAACGGGGGATATGGACGTCGTCTCCGTGCAGGTCGGGCAGCCCACGCAGTACGGGACCGCGGGCGCGCGCCGGCCGATGGACCGCCCGTGGGTCAGCGCGATCGTCAAGCGGACGGTCAGCGGGCCGGTGTGGGCGGGCCGGACCGGCCTGGCGGGCGACGCCCAGGCCGACCTCGTGGCCCACGGCGGGCCGGAGAAGGCGATGCTCGCCTACGCCGCCGTGCACTACCCGGACTGGCGGCGCGAGCTCGACCGGCCGGACCTGCCGCACGGCGCGTTCGGCGAGAACCTCACGGTCTCGGGGATGACCGAGGACACGGTCTGCATCGGCGACGTGTTCGAGATCGGGGGCGCCGTCGTGCAGGTCTCCCAGCCGCGCGTGCCGTGCTTCAAGCTCGCCTACCGCTGGCGGACCAAGGACCTGACGGCCCGCGTGCGCGACAGCCGGCGTCCGGGCTGGTACCTGCGCGTGCTGCGCGAGGGGCGTCTGCAGGCGGGCTCGCCGGTCGTGCTGGTCGAGCGACCGCATCCCGAGTGGACCGTGCGCGAGGCGATCGAGGTCGAGGAGCGGCGCCGGGCCGACCCCGCCCGCGCGCTCGCGCTCGCCCGGTGCGAGTCGCTCACGGCGGCGTGGCGGGACTGGCTGGTGGCGGAGGCCGCGAAGGCCGCGTAGTGGTTCCGCACGTGAGTACGTGCGCCGTTCAGGTGGTCGCTGGCGCCGCCAGGCGGTGATGAGCGGCCGCCTGGCGGTGTGCGTACTTGCGGGCGGGGCCACTTGGGGGCGCCGAACAGGTCGCGCAGCTCTCGCTCGCCGGTGCGCCGGGTCATCGCCAGGCGCCCGACCGGCGCCGCGGTGCCCGCGCCCGCGAGCGCCAGGCCGCGGCGGTCCTGGGTGAAGACGACCGCGAAGCTCTCGTGCAGCCACGCCAGCAGCTCGCGCGGGATGCGGGGGTCGTTGGTGCCGAGCTGCTCGTAGTTGCCGTAGGGCGGGGCGAAGGCGAGCGGGCGGTAGCCGCGGAGGCGGATGGACATCTGGTCCTCGCCCCAGGTGACGTCCCCGAACGCGCACTCGCGCCAGCTCTCCATGTTCTCGTCGGTCCCCGCGATGACGGCACGCGCTTGGAGCCGCCGCAGGCGGCGGCGGCCGCGCAGCAGGACGCGAGGATCGCCGCGGTGCGTGCGCTCACGAGGCCATTGTCCCGTGGGTGCGCGCGTAATGGCGCGCCTGGCGCGCCCGGTTGCCGCACACGTTCGAGCACCACTCCCGGCGCGGGTGGTCCTTGAGGAACATCAGCACGCACGCGGGCCGCCCGCACACGCGCAACCGCGCGGCGTCCGGCCCCGCGACGAGCCCGATCGTCTCCGCCGCCAGCACGCCGAGCACGATGTCCGTGGGGTCGGCGGCGGCGAACCTCACCTCGGCCGCCCCGCTCTCCAGCACCAGCGCGCTCGGGCTCGCGAGGCTGGCGCGGTTGAGCGCCGCCGCCGCGTCCGCCGGCACCGGCGCGCCGTCGACCACGGCCTGCAGGGCGGCGCGGACCGCCTCACGCAGCGCCGCGAACTCCTCGCGCCGCCGGGGATCCGCATCCGCCGGCAGGCGCTCCCGCTGTGCCTCGAGCCAGCCCCGCAGGCCGGCCTCGTCGGCGAGGAGGTCGACGTGCACGCCGCGGTCCGCGTAGACGGTGTTGTGCAGCTCGACGGGAAGCGGCTCGGGCACCGCCCTAACGGTAACAGCGGGGCCAGATGCGTTAGCGGCTCGCCGCCGCGCGCGCGCGGCGGTACTCCTCGACGACGATGTCGTTGAGCTCCTCGACGGACGTCTCGGCGGTCGGCTTGTCGAACGTGATCTCGCCGTCCTGGATCAGGTTCACGCGATCGCAGGACTCGAGCACGTGGACGTAGTTGTGGGCGATCATGATCATCGAGACGTTGCCGTCCGCCCGCATGCGGGCGATCAGGTCGAGGATCATCGCGCCCTCCTTGGCGCCCATCGCCGCCAGCGGCTCGTCGAGCAGGATGATGTCGGCGTCCGAGTGCACGGTGCGCGCGATCGCGATCGCCTGCCGCTGGCCGCCCGACAGGCGGGCGACCGGCACGTCGATGCGCGGGACGTTGACGCCGATCTCGCTCAGCGCCTCGCGCGTCTCGTGCTTCATCTTCTTCACGGAGAGGAACGGGAGCGGCTTCTTGACGTGCTCGCGCTTGAGGAACATGTTGTGGTACACGGACAGCTCGTTGACGAGCGCGAGGTCCTGATAGACGCAGTCGATCCCGAGCGACCGCGCGTGGTCGACGGACTTGAGCTCTGTCTCCTCGCCCTTGATCATCAGGCGCCCCTCGTCGGGCTTCTGGAAGCCCGAGATGATCTTGATCAGGGTCGACTTGCCGGCGCCGTTGTCGCCGAGTAGGCCGAGCACCTCGCCCTTGCGAACGTGGAGGTTGATGTCGCGCAGGGCCGTGACCGGCCCGAAGCGCTTGGCGACGTGCTCGACGCGCAGGACGTCGTCGCGCGCCTTGGCCTCCTCGGGCTGGATGACGTGCGGATGCACAGGCTCGGGCTCAGGCACGGCCGCTTCCCTTCCTCACGCGCGCGACGTAGATGTTGATGACCATCGCGACCAGGATCGCGAGGCCGAGGATGAAGTCGAGGTAGTCGGCGTTGACGCCCTCGAGGATCAGGCCGTCGCGCAGGATCCCGAGGAACAGCGCGCCGAACAGCGCGCCGACCACCGTGCCCTCGCCGCCGGCGAGCAGCGTGCCGCCGATGACCGCTGCGGACACGGCGCGGAACATCGTCTCCGACGCGCCCGCGGTGTCCGGCGTGACCGAGCTCGTGCGGTTCGCCTCGAAGATCCCCACCAGCCCGGCGAGGACGCTGCACAGGATGAAGTTGCGGATGACGACGACACGGACGTTGACGCCCGCCTCGCGGGCGCCGAGCTTGTTGCCGCCGACGGAGATCGTGTACATGCCCCAGCGGGTGAGCGTGAGCACCAGCTGGAGGCCGACGACGATCACGAGCGCCCAGATCAGCTGCGCGTACTCCCCGGCGCCGAAGATGTTCGCGAACGTGCCGACTTCGTTCACCCGCTCCGGCAGGACGATCTTCTGGCCGTTGACGATGTGCTCGACGTTGACGGTCTTGGAGGTGACCTCGGCGCCCGGCATGGCGACCGGCGCGGCATGCGAGATGATCAGCGTCAGGCCGCCGAGGCCGAGCAGCATGCCGAGCGTCGTGATGAAGGACGACACGCCGACGATCTCGGTCAGCACGCCGTTGATCACGCCCACCACGGCGCAGCACATCAACGCGAGCACCATGTTGACCATGAGCGGCAGGCCGGCCTGGTCGAACTCGTAGAACATGAACGGGCAGAACAGGAACACCGACCCGATCGAGAGGTCGATCTCGCCGGCCACCATGAGCATGGCCTCGCCGGCCGCCAGGATCGCGAACGGTGCGAAGTAGGGCAGCAGGTTGACGAAGTTCGCGTGCGAGAAGAAGTGGCTGGTCTGCAGCGAGAAGTACAGCCCCGCCAGGATCGTGACGACGATGATGCTGCCCTCGCGCAGCGTCAGGAACCGCCGCAGGAGATCGCCCGCCCCGGGCCGGGCGGCCCGGGGCGTCGTCGGCGCCGCTGGGGCGGTTGCGGGGGTGCCGGTCCGGATCCCGCTCATGATGTGCTCCGGTCTCAGGCCTTGGCGACGCCGGCCGAGGACGAGGTGCCCTCGAAGCGGCTCTTGGTCGTGTTGTACGGCTCGACGGTCGTCTTGTCCAGGAACTTGAGGCCGGTGTTGGTGTCGGCGATGCCGCTCAGCGTGCCCGAAACCTGGTACATGAACAGCTGCACGATCGGGATGAATCCCTGCAGGTACGGCTGCTGGTCGATCGTGAAGTCGATCTGGTCGTCGGCCAGCAGTTTCTGCGTGATCGGCGTGAGGTCGTAGCCGCCGCCCTTGACGCCCTTGTCGCGCAGCTTCTGCTTCTGGATCGTCTGCGCGAGGCTCTGGGTGCTCCCGGCGTCGACCGCGAAGTAGCCCTTGGTGTCAGCGTGCCCCTGCGCGTAGGCCTGGATGCGCGAGAGCTCCTCCGGGACCGACGCGCCGGTGGCGATCACGTGCGGCGTGATGCCCTTGCCGGACTTCTTGAGCGAGTCCTGCGCGCCGTCGATGCGCGGCTGGATGTTCGACGAGCCCGGCGTCGCGATGAACAGCGCCACGTCGCCGGACGGCACGAGCTCGATGATCTTCTTGCCCATCTCCTGCCCGGACAGGAACAGGTCCTGGCCGATGTAGCTGAGGCGGCTGTTGGACGGCTCGTCGGCGTTGTAGGCGACGACCGGGATGTTCGCCTTCAGCGCCGCGTCAGTCGGCGCGTTGAACGCCTTCTTGTCGACCAGGCAGACGCCGATGCCGTTGGCGCCGCTCGTGATCGCGGTGTTCATCGCGTTGACCATCTCGCCGACGTTCGAGTTCTCCGAGCCGGTCCACTGGTACGAGCAGCCGAGCAGCTTGCAGGCGTCGTCGGCGCCGTACTTCGTCGGGACGAAGAACGGGTTCGTCGTCACGTGGTTGACCAGCACGAACCTGAGCTTCTTGCTGTTCGCGAACACGCCGCCGCCGCCCTGCGCGGCCGCCGTGGACGTGGCCTTCGCGGTCCCGGTCTTCCCGTTGTCGCCGCCGCCGCAGGCCGCGAGCAGTGCGCTGGCGATGCCGGCCGCGCCGCCGGTCAGCGCCGTCCGGCGGGTGACCGCGCGGAACCTGGAGTACGGGGTCTCCTCGCCCTCCTTGGAGTCGTGCCACTCGAGGCGCTCGAGCGCCTCATTGACAGGATCGAGCTCCGACATGCTCCCTCCTCCTCGTTGGCGTCTTCGATCCTCGCTCGCGCGCCGGACGACGGCGTGAGGGAGACCGCAGGCGGCCGACCCGCCGCGCAGGCGCACCAAGCGCACGGTCTCCTCTCCTCCTCAACGCCGCTCCTCTGGCACGAAAACTGGGGACCAGCCTACAGACCCGGCGGATGTTAGCGATCACATTCTGATCCCGTCAAGTCGGGTACGCAGTCTTCCATAATTGCTCCGGAGCGTCATGACAATTTCTCCGGAGCCCGGCCTGAGCTCCCATGCCGCCAGCGCGGAGTCGCCGGTAAGGAACCGGTCATCGCGCGGGGTCCGGGCACAACCGGTTTCCGGTTTGTAGGCCGCGCGTCGTAGTGTCTGGGGCCCGTGGTGTCCGATCGCGACCGCAACCCCGATTCGCAGGAGCGCCTCGCATGGGCGTCGACGTCGTTGTCGCCGTGCCGGCCCTGACGTTCATCGGTCTCGAGGGCCTGCCCGGCTCGGGCGAGGAGCGCCTCGCATGAGCGTCGATGTCGTTGTCGCCGTGCCGGCCTTCATCGACATGACGTTCATCGGCCTCGAGGGCCTGCCGGGCCCGGGCGAGGAGCGCTTCGCCGGGGACCTCGTGCGCGCGCCCGGCGGCGGCGCGATCACCGCGATCGGCACGGCGCGGCTGGGGCTCTCCACCGCGCTCGCGTCGCCGATCGGCCAGGATGCGGCCGGCGACCTGATCTGCCGCATGCTCGAGGAGGACGGCGTCGACTGCGTCGGCCCCCGCTCCGCTCGCACGCCGGTGACGGTCGTGATGCCGGTGGGCTCCGAGCGCTCGATGGTGACCTACGACCCGGGCGTGCGCGCACGCGCCGCCGACGTCGCGACGCTGGCGCCGCGGGCCGTGGTGGTCGGGCTCTCGCAGCTCGACGTCGTCCCCAGCGACGCGCGGGCCTATGTCACCGTCGGCGACGACGACGCGCGCGCGTTCGCCGGCCGCCTCCCGCCCGGCATGTCCGTGGTGAGCGCGCTGCTGGTGGATCGGCGCGAGGCGCTCGTGCTGACCGGCGCCGACGACCCCGAGGACGCGGCCGAGGCGCTCGGCCGCCAGGTCGAATGCGCGGTGGTCGCGCTCGGACCGGCCGGGGCGATCGCCGCGGTCGACGGCCGGCTCGTGCATGTCGAGGGCTTCGATGTCGGCACGCCGGTGGACACCACCGGCACCGGCGACCTGTTCGCCGCCGCCTGGGCCTGGGGCGACGCCGCCGGCGTCGCGCCCGACGAGCGCCTGCGCTGGGCGTCGCTGTACGCCGCGCTGTCGGTGCGGGTGCCAACCGGCGCCGCCGGCGCCACCGCGCTCCGGCCCTTCATGGAGGAGGGCTCGCGGCGCGGGCTGCCCGCGCCGCCTGAGGAGCGCGTCGCTTAGCGGGTGCGCCGCGCGCCGGGCGCGGCGAACTTCTTGCAGGTCAAGGGAGGCTGGATTGCCGCGGGGCGCGGGGCGGCGGTCGCCGGGCGGCTCGGGGCGGTCGTCGCCGCGCGGCGCGAGAGCGATCATCGCCGCCCGGCGCGAACGCGATCATCGCCGCGCCGGGGTGACGCAAGTAACTGTCGGTATGCGACACCCAGTTGCGTCACCCCCCGGGATGACCGATCGAGCGTGATCGATCGCGCGCGGCGCGAGCTCCGCACATGAGTTCATCGACCACGCCCGCCCGCGCTTGGGTGCCATCTCAGGCTGCCTCTCACTTGGGGACGGGTTTCGGCTCAGCGTGTAGCGCCGGAGCCCGGTCATCTTCTTGGCCAGTGGAATGTGCACCTCGACGTAACCCGTGCTGCTCGCGCCCTCGCAACCTCGAGCGCGACGGGCTCAACGAGCGCCGCGCCCACCGGGCCGACAACGACCTTGCTCACCGGCTCACCGCTCGCTGGTAGGCGGCGAGGGCCTCGGCGTCGTCGATGCTGCCGTGGTGGTGGGGGTTGTTGAGCTGGGCCAGCGGGTGATCGGCCCAGTCCTCCCTCAGCGCGGCCGCGTCTCGGTTGTTGAGCGCGTCGTAGAAGGACTCGAGCGCCGCCCGGGCGCCGGAGATGGAGGGATCATTCGTCTCGCCGAGGCGGTTTCGCGCCCGCGGCCCGTAGTGGTCGTCGGTCTTGCGGATCATCGGCGCTCCCTCCATCGGCGCGTTACGACTTCACTCGTGGAAGCAGTGGAGAGGGCCTGGGCGGCCTCCGTCGCCCGATTCTCGTCTCACGGTGATAGCGCTGAGTAGGAGCGAAACTCATGCGTCGTCTATGCGGGAGCCGCGATTCTGTCGGGCGACCGCGACCGTGGTCGCCGCGGCGAGCGCCGCCACCGTCGCACCGTAGACGTAGGTCGTGGAGCGCAGGTCCCAGTGCGCGACCGCGATTCCGGCGGCGATCGCCGGGAGGCTGAAGGCGAGGTATGCGACCGCGTAGATCGAGGCGAGCAGGGCCCCTCGCGCCTCCGGCGGCGCGAGCGGGGCGAGGCTTCGGAACACGCCCGAGAATGCCGGCCCGAAGCCGAGTCCGGCAACGAGGCTTCCCCCGTAGAGACCGGCGGCCGAGTCGAGCGCGACGGCCAGCACCGTGATCCCGACGCCGGCCATCAGAACGAGCGAACCGCCTATCACTATGGCCCGCGACGGTCGCGAGCGGGCGCCCACCGAGGCAAAGGCGCCCGCCCCGGCGAGGGCCGCGATCACGAGGCCACCGGCGACGTGGCTGTCGTCGGCGAGGATGCTGATCGCGAGCGAGGGCCCGAGCGAGAGATAGAGGCCACCCAGCGCCCAGGTCGCGACAAGCGACGGTGCCGAGGCCGCGAACAGCGCCCGCGCCGGACCCGGCACGCCGATCTCCGGGCGCAGCGAACCAAGCCAGCCCGGCGTGCGCTCGATGACATCGGGAACCCGGGGCAGCGCGGCGAGGGCGATCAGGAAGACGCCGGTCAGCAGCCAGTACACAAGCCGCAGCGGATCGGGGCCGTATTGGACGAGCAGGCCCGATCCGAGTGCGCCCGCCGCGAGGCCGGCCATCGGAGCGATGCCGCCGACGACGCTCCCAAGCCCCCGTCTCTCGGGTGGTTCCAGGTCGAGCAGCCACGCGCTGATCGCGCCGGTGGCGATGCCGGTCCCGATCCCCTGCAGGATGCGCGCAACATAGAGGGCGGCGACTCCCTCCGCGGCCACGAACGCCGCCATCCCGGCGGCCCGCACGACCAGCGCGAGCGCGAGCACCGGCCTACGCCCGAGGTGGTCGGAGAGCTCGCCGGTGGTGAGCAGCGCGGCGAGCAGCGCGAACGCATAGACGGCGAAGATCGGCTCATCGGTCCTCGACCTTGAGCTCGTCGGCCAGCCGCGCCGCCTCATCGAGCGGAGCGGCTGCGATGCGCCTTGCGTCCTCGGGCCGGTAGGCCTCGCCGTAGACCGAGCCCGGCCGCCGCGGCGCCTCCATCAGCCGCACCCGCTCCCAGCCGCCGAGGTGAACGGGCACGAAGCCGCAGCCCTCGATCAGGGCGGCCGCCGCGTCGATCGCCTGCACCTCCTCGGCGGCGAAGAACATCGCCACCTGGCCGCCGACGTGGCCCTCGGCGACAGCGCGCTGGTAGCCGGCCGTGAGCGTGTTGAACGCCTTCGCCAGCAGCGCCCCCGCCATCCGGTGGGCGTTCGTCTCGACGGCGCTGAGGCGACCGGGCAGCTCCTCCAGACCGCCGGGGCCGAACTGGTTGGTGGTGTCGACGACCACCTTGCCGTCGAGCGACCCCGTCTGGCTGAGCACCTCGTCGATCAGCCGCCACGGCACCGCGAACACCACCGCCTCGGCGAACTCGACCGCCTCGCGCGACGTACCAGCACGGGCCCCGGACGCGCCGGCGGCGAGCTGCTCCAGCTTGCCCGGATCGCGCGAGTAGCTGAACAGGACCTCATGGCCCGAGCGGGCGAGCTGGATCCCTACGTTGCCGCCGATCCTGCCCGCCCCGACGATTCCGACGCGCATGCGTCACCTCTCTTGGTTCGATCGGGTTCAGAAGAGCTGCGTCGCGGCCCCGGGTCGCGCCGAGCCGGGCGCCGCTCGAGGCTCGCGAGCAGCTTGCCGAGCAGCCCCGCGAGCAGCTCCTGCTCCTTCGTATCGAGGGCGGCGACGAGCCCGCCGCTGTTGGCCAGGTGGTCCTCCACGCAGGCCTCGAACAGCGCCCGTCCCTTCTTCGTGAGCGCGATCAGCATCTGCCGCTGGTCCTCCGAGCCCCGCCTGCGCGCGATCAGTCGCGCGCGCTCCAGCCGGTCGAGCCGCACGCTGATCGTGCCGGCGGTGAGGCCGAGCTCGCCTCCGAGCCGGCACTGGGAGAGGCGTGGCTCGCCGACGCGCACCAGCGTCGCCAGCACGGCAAGGTCGCCGCTCCGCACGCCGTACCGGCCGAGGACGGCGTCGAGCCGCGGCTGTAGCTCGGCGGCGAGCCGGAAGACGCGGGCGATAACGGCGATCGGCGATACGTCGAGCTCGGGCCGGGTCGCCGCCCAACCGTCGATGACCCGCGCGACGGAGTCCCCGGGATGAAGCGTCGTGGTGTCGACCGCCGCGGGCATGACGCGGAGATTATAGTTTGAATTCAAATGGTCTGGCGGCCGTCGGGGAGGAAACCCGAGTGCACACCCCGCCCTCCGCGGTGATGTCGCGGCCGCGCGAAGAGGTCCCGGCCCGTGGTTTCGCCTATTGGTCATCGCCTGCGCGGAGCCAGGCGGTGTAGTCGGCGACCGCGCGTTCGAGGTGGTATTCGTGCTGGTAGCCGGTGTCCTGGCGCAGCCGCGCGGTGTCGAGGTAGATGCTGTGGCTGGGACCGTGGGGTTGCGGCCCGGCACGAGATCGAGCTTCGCCTCCGGAATCACGGCCCTGATGGCGGCGACCAGCTCGCTGTTGCTCGTGGCGCGTCCGGAGCCGACGTTGTAGGTGACATGGCTGAGCCTGCTGCCGGTCTGCAGGAGCGCGATCGCGCGGGCGCAGTCCTTGACGTAGAGCATGTCGATCAGCGACCTCAACCTGATCGTCTACACCGCGCCCGCCGGCTCCCCCGAGGCCAAATTGCTCGCGCTCCTCGGAGCGATCGGACTGCAACGCTTCTCCGACTGAATCCGCTGCGACACCCGCCCCGTGCCGCGGAGGCGGATTGGCGCCGGGCGGGACCTCCGACAAGCGCCCAGCGGTCTGAGATCAGCCTGCCACGCCTCCGCTTCCGGCCAGAAGTACGCGCCGTCGTTCGCTTGTCCTTTCGCGCGGAAGGAGCCGCCGGATCGATGACGGCGAGATGCTCGCCTAGCCCAGGTAGCGGTCGAAGACCCGCCACGAACTCCCGCCGGCATTCGATGGTCAGCCAGATCGGCCGGGCGTCGAGCGGGCTCGATCGCGGGCCGTATTCGGTGGTCAGCCGACGCGGCGGGCGCCGACGTAATGGGCGCCCCAGTAGCCGGTGCCGATCGAGTGCTCCATCACGCCGTGCGTCGTGGCCGAGATCGCGGTGGTCGGGCCGGTGGCGATGCCCACGTGCGAGGCGCCGGGGCCGTCAGCATTGAAGAACACGAGGTCGCCGGCCTGGATGCCCGGCTGGCTCACGGGCGTGCCGACGCCGTACTGGGCGAAGCTCGTGCGCGGGATCGAGATCCCGGCCTGCGCCATGGCCCACTGCGTCAGCCCCGAGCAGTCGAACCCGCTCGGCCCCGTACCCGCGGGGGCGAAGGGGGCGCCGAGCTTCGATCGCGCGGCCGCGACGGCGCCCGCCCCAGAGGCCGGCGACGGCGGCGCGGCGCCCGACGACGGCGGCGCCGCGCCGGCGATGCCGAGCGCCGCCAGCGTCTGCGGGCCCACGATGCCGTCCACCGTGAGCGCGTGCGCGGCCTGGAAGCTGCGCACCGCGGCGCGCGTGATCGGCCCATAGACGCCGTCGCGGCCGATCCCGAGCGCCCGCTGGACCGCCAGCGTCGTGGCCGCCGGCGGCGCCGGCCGGCGCGCGGGTGCGCCGAGCCCGAGCGCCGCGCTCGTCGCGGGTCCGACGATCCCGTCGACCTCGAGCCCATGCGCGCGCTGGAACGCCAGCACCGCCCAGCGTGTCTGCGGCCCGAAGATCCCGTCCGCGGGAATGCCGAGCGCCCGCTGGGCCGCCGCCACGGCGTCCCCGCGGCTGCGCAGCCGCAGGTACCCGGTGCCGGCCTGGCTGATGGACGCCGCGACCGCGTCCCCCTGGCCCGCGCCCGTCTGGC
>JBIOTP010000237.1:0-16826 GCA_044865965.1 Solirubrobacteraceae bacterium | reverse complement strand
GCCCACCGGGCGCCGGCTGGCGCTCGTCATCGGCGCGTCCGCGTACGCCGACCCGACCCTCCAGCGCCTGCGCGCGCCCGGGCGCGATGCGCAGGAGCTCGCGACCGTCCTGCAGGACGCCGCGATCGGGCGCTTCGACGTGGCGACCGTGCTCGACCAGCCGTCGGACGTCGTGCGCCGGCGGATCGCTCAGTTCTGCGCCGCCGGCGGCCCCCGCGACACCGCGCTGCTCTACCTCTCCTGCCACGGCGTGCTGGACGACCGCGGGCGGCTGTACTACGCGAGCACCGACACCGAGCGCGCGTGGCTCTCGGTCAGCGCGATCCCGGCCCAGTGGCTGAACGAGCAGCTCGAGGACTGCCGTTGCCGCCGGCAGCTCGTGATCCTCGACTGCTGCCACAGCGGCGCGTTCGCCAAGGGCGCCAAGGGCGAGAGCCCGCTGGCGCTGGGCGAGCGCTTCGAGGGGCGTGGGCGCGTCGTGCTCACCGCCTCGCGCGCGACTGAGTACTCGTTCGAGGGCGACGACGTCGTCGGCAACGGCGTCTCGTCGGTGTTCACCAGCGCGCTGGTGCGCGGCCTGCGGACGGGCGACGCCGACACCGACAAGAACGGCCTCGTCACCGTCAACGAGCTCTACAACTACGCCTACGACTCGGTGCGCAGGACCGAGGCGCGCCAGACACCGGCGCTGTGGACCTACGGCGCGGAAGGCGACCTCGTGGTGGCCCGCAGCCCGCGCGGCGCGGTCGTCGATCCGATCCCGCTGCCGGAGGACCTCCAGCTCGCGCTCGACAGCCCGCGGCCGACGATCCGCGAGGGCGCCGTCGAGGAGCTCGCCCGCCTGCTGGACAGCCCGCAGGCCGGGCTTGCGCTGTCGGCGCGCGAGACGCTCCAGCGCGTCGCCGCCGAGGATGTCCCGCGCGTCGCGGCCCGCGCCCGCGAGATCCTCGGCGAGCCCGCGCCGGCGGCGGCGGCAGCGACGGTGTGGGCGGCCCCCGCCCCGCCGCGGCCCCAGCCGCGCACCCCCCAGGCGCCCCCGAACCCGCAGCCCCAGCCCCAGCCGCGCCCGGACCCGAAGCCCCAGCAGCCGCGCACGCACCAGCCGCCGCCGGCCCATGATCGGCGCGCCGCCGCCGACCTCCGACCGGAGCCTCGGGATTCCGCCGGGCAACGCTGGAACGCCCTGGCGATCGCGAGCCTCGCGCTCAGCTGCATCTGGTTCTACGGGATCGGATCGATCATCGGGATCATCCTCGGCAACCGCGCCCGCAAGCAGATCGCCGCCGGCGGCAACGCCGCCCGCGGCCGCGGGCTCGCCCTCTGGGGCGTCATCGTCGGCTGGGGCGGGCTCGCCGTCATGGCGCTGGCGCTCATCGCGGCAGCGGCCGGCGGCGGCCTCGACTACTAGCGGCCCCGCCCGCCACAACGCACCGCGCTGCGCGGATCGGCGACGATCCGCGCATGACCGGCCTCGCGCGGCTGATGGACGGGTTCGTCACGACCCAGCTGCTGTACGTCGCGGCGAAGCTCGGCATCGCCGGGGTGCTCGCGGACGGGCCGCGGACCGGCGCTGAGGTCGCGGGCGCCGTCGGCGCCGATCCGGCGTTGCTGACCCGTGTGCTGCGCGGCCTCGCGATCGAGGAGGTGCTCGACGAGCGCGACGACGGCCGCTTCGCACTCACGTCGCTCGGCGAGGCACTGCCCGCGATGGAGGGGGCGATCGTGGCGCGCGCGGAGCTCTACTACGGCGCCGCCGGCGGGCTGCTGGACGCCGTCCGCCACGGCGGCACACCGTTCGAGCGCGTGCACGGCGAGCGCTTCTTCGACCATCTCGCTCGCCACGCCGATCGCGACGCCGCCTTCCAGGCCTCGATGGACGTCCGCGCCGAGCGGGAGGCGCGCGACGTGGTGGCGGCGTACGACTTCACCGACGTCGGGCGGCTGGTCGACGTCGGCGGCGGTCGCGGAATCCTGCTGTCCGCGATCCTGGGCGCCGCGCCCGATCTGCGCGCCATCCTGCTCGACCGGCCGGTCGCGATCGAGGCGGCGCGCGCGCGGTTGGACGCGGACGGCCGCGCCGAGTGCGTCGCCGGCGACTTCTTCGACAGCGTGCCGGCCGGCGCCGACGCCTACCTGCTGTCGCGGGTCATCCGCGACTGGGACGACGAGGACGCGGTCCGCATCCTCGCCACCTGCCGCGCGGCGATGCCGGACGGCGCGCGGCTGCTGCTCGTCGAGGCGATCCTGCCGCAGCGGGCGCGGGAGCGGCCGGAGGCGATCCGCATGGACCTCCACATGCTGATCCTCCTCGGCGCCCGTGAGCGCACCGAGGCCGAGTACGCGCGGCTGCTGGCCGCCGCCGGCCTCGAGCTGCGGCGCGTCGTCCCGACCGCCTCGCCGGCCGGGCTGAGCGTCATCGAGGCCGCGCCAGCTTGACCTCGCCCGCGGTGAGCGTGACCGTCTCGCCGTCGGGGCGAGTGATCCGCAGCGCGCCGTGCTCGTCGATCCCGGCAGCGGTCCCCTCGCCGCCCTCCCAGGTGACCGGCTCGCCGAGCAGCGCGTCGCGTTCGCGCAGCGCCGCCACCGTGGCGGCGGCGTCCTCGGCGAGGCGGCGCTCGAGCGCCGCGAGCAGCTCGGCGAGCGCGGGCTCGACGTCCTCGGGCGCCCGCCCGAGCGTGCCCGCGATCGCGGCGACCTCGGGCGGCAGCGTCGCGGGGTCGAGCGCCACGTTGACCCCGATGCCGAGCACGGCCCAGGCGCCGCCGCGCGCCTCGGTGAGGATGCCGGCCACCTTGCGGCCCTCGAGCCAGACGTCGTTGGGCCACTTCACGCGCGCGGCGGGGCCGGCGAGGTCGGCGACCGCGAGCCCGGCGCGCAGCGGCAGCAGGTCGTCGAACTCGCGCAGGACCAGCGACGCGGCGATCGCCACCCCGGGCGGCGTGACCCAGGTGCGCCCGTAGCGGCCGCGCCCGGCCGTCTGCTCGTCGGCGGTGACCAGCGTGCCGTGCGCCGCGCCGGCCTCGGCCAGCCCGCGGGCGCGGTCGTTGGTCGAGCCGACCGACCGCAGGTGCTCGCGCGGCTCCCCGAGCGTCACGCCGGCTCCAGCGACAGCTCGGCACCGGCGCGGACGCCGAGCGCGGCGGCGGCGCTGCCGCCGTTGAGGGCGAGCGCGAGCGAGCCGCCGGAGTCCTCGTAGAGGACGAGCTCGCCCGCCGGGACATCGCCGAAGGTGCGGGCGACGGTCGCCGTGGGGGCCCGCGCCGGGCCGCCCGGGAAGGCGCCTCGCGGGCGGCGGCCGCCCACGCCGATCCGGGCGCGGCGGGCGCCGGCGAGGTCGGCCAGCGCCGCGTCCATCACCACGTTCCCGAACCCGTCGATCTCCACGGCATGCGCGACGACCCCCGCACCCTGCCGGCGCGGCCGCGGCGCCCGCAGCCGCACGAGCGTCGCGGGGTCGATGCGCTCGCCCCCGTCGGCCAGAGCCGCGCCGGCCGCCAGGCGCGCCGCCACGGGCGCGAACACGTCACGGCCGTGGAACGTCGCCGAGACGGGCTCCAGCCGCCACGGCGAGGCGGACACGTCGACCGCCTCGTCCACGCCGCCGAAGCGCTCGGCGGCCGCCATCAGCAGGCCGTTGTCGGGGCCGACGAGCAGCCGGTCGCCCGCGCGCAGCGCCACCGCCCGCCGCGGCCCGCCAACCCCGGGATCGACGACCGCGAGGTGCACCCCGGCCGGCACGTACGGCAGCGCGCGCGCCAGCCGGCGGCCGCCGCCCGCCACGTCCTGCGGCTGCACGCCGTGGCCGAGGTCGATGACCCGCGCCTCCGGGCAGATCCGCGCGATCACGCCGTGCACGACCCCGACGTACTCGTCCGCGATGCCGTAGTCGGACAGGAAGGTGACGATCCGCGCGATGGCTCACACCGTACCCGCGGCGCGCACGGCGTCCTCGTCCGACTCGAGCCCGCTGCCGGGGCGATCGGGAACGATGGCCTGCCCGACCTCGATCCTCATCGCGCGTCGGCGAGCAGCGCCGCGATCAGGCCGTCGGGCGTGTGCGGGTCGGCCTCCAGGTGCGGCTCGGCCCCGTGTGCGCGCAGCTCGTCGCTCGTCGCCGGCCCGATCGACGCGAGCCGCGGGCCGCTGAGCTCTCCGCCGGCGGCCGCGAAGAAGCGCACGGATGACGCCGACGTGAAGAGCACATAGTCGGCGGCGGCGGCCGCCGCCCGCGCCCCGTCGTCGAGCGGCTCCGCCACGGTCTCGTAGAGCGCTACGACGTCGACCTCGGCACCCCGCGCGCGCAGCGCGTCCGGGAGCACGTCGCGCCCCTCGGCGGCGCGCGCGATCAGCGCCCGCGTCACCGGGACGCCGGCCAGCGCCTCCACGAGCCCCTCGGCGACCGCGCGCTCGGGCATCAGGTCGGGCTCGATCCCGCGCTCACGCAGCGCCCGCGCCGTTCCCGGGCCGATCGCGGCGACCCTGACGCCGGCGAGCTCCCGGGCGTCGCGCAGCAGCTCCAGCAGCCGCTCGGCGCCGTTTGGAGAGGTCACGCACACGAGGTCGTAGCCGCGCGGGTCCGGCAGCCGCGCGTCCAGCGCGCGGATCGCGATCGCCGGCGCCTCGACCACCTCGGCCCCGAGCGCCCGCAGCCGCGCGGCCAGCGCGCTCGCCTGCGCCCGCGCCCGCGTGACTGCGACGGTGCGCCCGTGCAGCGGCCGCTCCTCCAGCCACGCGAGCCGCTCCCGCAGCGCCGCGACCGGCCCCACCACGGTCACGGCCGGGGCCCGCACGCCCGCCTCCTCCGTGCGCCGCGCGATGTCGCCCAGCGTGCCGAGCACGGCCCGCTGCCCGGGCAGCGTGCCCCGCTCGACCACCGCGGCCGGCTCGTCCGATGTCCGCCCGCCGGCGACGAGCCGCTCGGCGATCGCCGGCAGCGCGCTCACGCCCATGTAGAAGACGAGCGTGCCGGGGAAGGCCGCGAGCGCGGGCCAGTCGAGCTCGGCGTCCTCGTGCCCCGTGACGAACGCGACGCCGCTCGCCAGCTCGCGGTGCGTGACCGGGATGCCCGCGTAGGCCGGCGCGGCGATCCCCGCCGTCACGCCGGGCACGACCTCGAACGGGATCCCGGCCTCGCGCAGCAGCAGCGCCTCCTCGCCGCCGCGGCCGAACACGAACGGATCGCCGCCCTTCAGGCGGACCACCCTGCGCGAGCGGCCATGCTCGACCAGCAACCGGTCGATCTCCGCCTGCGGCACCTGCGGCCCGCCGCCCTGCTTGCCGACGTAGACGATCATCGCGTCCGCGCGCGCCCCGTCGAGCGCCCCCGCCGGGATCAGCCGGTCGTGCAGGATCACGTCCGCCTCCGCGATCAGCTCTCGCGCGCGCACCGTGAGCAGGCCCGGGTCGCCGGGCGCGGCGCCGACGAGGTAGACGGTCATCGCAGCAGCTCCGCGGCGCCCGCGGCCAGCATCCGGCGGGCGAGCGCCTCGCCGTCGCCGGCCTCCTCGACCAGCCACGCCGACCCGTCGGCCCGCCCGGCGAACCCGCGCACGCGGCCGCCGCCGTCGGTCGCCAGCACCCCGATCGGGGTGTGGCAGGTCGCGTTGAGCGCGCGCACGACCAGGCGCTCGGCGTCGAGGCAGGCGTGCGTCTCCGCGTGGTCGGCGGCGGCGGCCGCCTCGGCGGACGGGCTGCCGGCGCGCGCCTGGACGGCGACGATGCCCTGGCCCGGCGCGGGGATGAAGTCCAGCCTACCGCCGGCCTCCCCGCGGCGGCCGAGGCGCTCCAGCCCGGCGGCGGCGAGCACGAGCACGTCCACCTCGCCGGCGGCCCGCTTGGCGAGCCGGGTGTCGACGTTCCCCCGCAGCTCGCGCACGTCGAGGTCCGGGCGCGCCGCGAGCAGCTGGGCGCGCCGGCGCACGGAGCTCGTCCCGACGCGGGCGCCCTCGCGGACCGCGGCGAGCGTCGGCTCCCCCACCAGCACGTCCATCGGGTCGGCGCGGCGGGGCGTCGCCGCGATCGCCGTGCCCCGCGCCAGCTCGGCGGGGACGTCCTTGGCGGAGTGGACGGCGAGGTCGATCTCGCCGTCCGCGAGCGCCGCCTCCAGCGCCCCCACCCAGCGCGACTTGTCGCCGCGCGCGCGGTCCACGTCGCCCGCGGTGGTGATCCGCACGAGCTCGGTCTCGGCGTCCAGCAGCGCCGCCACCGCGCGCGCCTGCGCCAGCGCCAGCGCGCTGCCGCGCGTGCCGATCCGCAGCGCCGTCAAGGCTGCTGCCGCAGCGGGCGGACCTCCGCGGGCGCCTGCTCCACCGCGGCCGCCTCCTCGAGGCCGAACAGCTCGCGCAGCAGCTGCAGGCGGGCGTGGCGGTGCTCGGCGTCGAGCTCCTTCACCCTCTGCGTGGGCTCGTGCAGGAGCCGCTTGACGATCGCCCGCGCGAGCGCCTCCATGCGCTCGCGGTCGCGCTCCGTGAGCGCCTCCCAGCGGCCCGCGTTCTCCTCCAGGAGCTGCTCCACGACCGCGTCGCCGCGCGTCCGCAGCGCGGTCAGCGTCGGCATCACCTCGAGCGCGCCGAGCCAGCCCGCGAAGGCCTGGATCTCCTGCTCGACGATCTCCTCGGCGCGGCGGGCCTCCGCACGGCGGACCGTCAGGTGCCGCCGGACGGCGGTCTGCAGGGCGTCCATGTCCAGCAGCGTCACGCCGTCAAGCTCCGCGCACGCCGGGTCGATGTCGCGCGGCACCGCGAGGTCGACCAGCAGCAGCGGGCGGCCGTGGCGGGTGCGCATCACCTCGGCGAGCTCCTCGGCGCCGATGATCGCGTGCGGCGACCCCGTCGAGGCGACCACGACGTCGGCGCGCTCGAGCTCCCCGGGCAGCGCGTCGAACGAGCCCGACTCGCCGCCGAACCGCTCGGCGAGCGCGATCGCCCGCTCGCGGCGGCGGTTGGCGACGAACATCGTCGAGACGCCGTGGGCATGGAATGCCCGCGCCGTCAGCTCCGACGTCTCGCCCGCGCCCACGATGACGACGTGCCGGTCGGCCAGCTCGCCGACCACGTCGTGCGCGGCGTCGACCGCGACCGTCGACACGCTGGCGCGGCCGGACGAGATCGCCGTCTCGGTGCGCACGCGCTTGCCGGTCGCGAGCGCGGCGCGGAACAGCTGGTTGGTGAGCGGCCCGGTCGTGCGCGCGTGCAGCGCGGCCTCGTAGGCGCGCTTGACCTGGCCCTGGATCTCGGTCTCGCCGACGATCATCGACTCGAGGCCGCTCGCGACGCGGAACAGGTGGCGGGCGGCGTCGCAGTTGCGGTCGGCGTAGATCGAGCCCAGCAGCTCGGTCGGCCGCGTCCCCGCCCGCCGCGCGAGCACGCCGAGCACGGCCGACTCCGCCTCCACGGGATCGCCGACCACGAGGTAGAGCTCGGTGCGGTTGCAGGTCGAGACCGCGACGGCCTCGGCGACCTCCGGCTGGCCGGTCAGCTCGTCGAGGAACGGCGCCACCTGGCCGTCGAGCAGCGCGAGGCGCTCGCGGACCGCCAGCGGCGCCGTCTTGTGCGAGGCGCCGAGCGCCAGCAGCTCGCTCATCGAGTCACCGCCTCGCGCTCGTCGTCCTCGGCCGCGCGGCGGTCGACGAGCTCGTTGAGCTCGCCCAGCTCGCGCTCGATGCGCTGCAGCTTCGCCGCCATGATCACGACGTAGATCAGGATCAGCGCGACGAAGACGACGTACGCCGCGGCGACGTACTTGCCCGCCTCATCGAGCGGCAGCGCGGGCATCAGAGCTGCGGCGCCGCCGAGCGGCGCGCGGTCGGGACCCACTCCTCGTCGCGGGCGGCGAGCTTGCGCCTGAGCGCCCGCAGCTGCATGCCGGCGTGCTTGGACGCCAGCTCGTACTTCCACAGCGTCACGAACAGGCACGCCATGCCGGCCAGCGCGACGAGGAACGTGAAGAACATCTCGCCCGGCATGTCGCCGCCGGTCTGCGAGAGCACGCGCGGGTGCTCGAGCGACTGCGCGGCCCGCACGGCGATGAAGTTCAGCGGGACGAACGCGCCCGCCACGATCGCGAACACCGCCGCGTAGCGCGCCTGGCGCTCGGGGTCCTCGATCGAGAAGCGCAGCGGCTGGTAGCAGGCGTAGAGCAGGAAGACGATCAGGAACGAGACCAGCGTCGGCTCGTCCCACACCCACCAGTGCCCCCACGCGGCGCGCGCCCAGATCGAGCCGGTGATCAGCGCCCCGACCGCGAGGATCAGCGAGAGGTGGATGGCGACGTAGGAGCGCAGGTCGTGCATCCGGTCGCCGGTGCGCAGGTACTGGATCCCGTACACGCCGCCCGCCACGAACCCGCACAGCGCCACGATCGCCAGCGGCACGTGCAGATAGAAGATCTTCTGGATGAAGCCCTCGCTCTCCATCGGCGTCCAGAAGAAGACGAGCCCGAACGCGCCGCCGAGGAGCACGGCGGACATGATCGCGAGGGTGCGCAGCCCCCGCCCGAACACGGCGTCAGTCCTCAATCAGGAAGTCGAAGATCGCGTAGGCGAGCAGCCCGAACACGAGATCATAGAGCCCGAGGATGAGCAGCCAGCGGCCCTCGAGGGCGCGGGCGCCCGCCTCGGCGAGCAGGGGCGAGGTCGCCCGCGCGCCGGCGATCACCACCGGCACCGACAGCGGGATCGCCAGCAGCGGCCCGAGCAGGTCGCGCGCGCGGGTCTGGACCGCCAGCGCGCCGACCAGCGTCCCGATCACCGCGATGCCCGCGTCGGCGAGCGCCAGCACCACCGCCAGGCCGGGGATCGCCGGCCACGGCGACGGGCCCAGCAGCAGGATCGCGAACGCCGCCACCGCGGCGATCTCGAGCGCGACCAGGAACGCGAACAGCACCGCCGCCTTGGCCACGAACAGCGCGGTGCGGTCGACGGGGGCGAGCAGGAAGCCGTCGAAGCCGCCCTCCTCGCGCTCGGCAACGAACAGCCGGTTCATCCCGAGCACCGACGCGAACAGCAGCGTCACCCACAGCACGCCGGCCGCCAGGTCGCCCTCCACCTCGCCGCGGTCGAGCGCGAAGTGGAAGAGCACGAACGTGCCGAGCGAGAACAGCACCATCGCCGGCACCGACTCGCGCGTGCGCAGCTCGAGCCGGAGGTCCTTGCGGACCAGCGCGCCGACCGCCCGCCTCATGCGTAGAGCGCCCGCACGTCGGCCGCCTGCACCGCGCGCGCCTCGGCCACGATCTCCGCCCGCCCGGCCCGCAGCCCGAGCACGAGGTCGGCCTCCGCGAGCCCGCGCTCGACGTCGTGGGAGATCACCACCCGCGTCCCGCCGCCGATCAGCGCCCGCACGGCGTCCGCCGCGCCCGGGTCGACGCCCGCGAGCGGCTCGTCGAGCAGCAGCAGCTCCGGGTGGTGCAGCACGGCCCGGCACACCGCCACGCGCTGCACCATCCCGCGCGAGAACGAGTAGACCGGCTCGTCGGCCCGGCGCGCGAGCCCCACGGCGTCCAGCACCTCCTCCACCCGCGCCGCCGCCACCCCGTGCAGCCGCGCGTGGAAGCGCAGGTTCTCGCGCGCCGTGAGGTCGCGGTACAGGAGCGGCTCGTGCCCGACGAAGCCGACGCGGCCGCGCACCGCCCAGCCCTGGGCGGGCAGCTCGTGGCCGAGCACGCGCACGCTGCCGCGGTGCGGCCGCAGCAGCGTCGCGAGGATCCGCAGCAGCGTCGTCTTGCCGGCGCCGTTGGCCCCGAACACGGCGAGCGTCCGGCCCTCCGGCAGCGCGAGCGTCACCCCGGCGAGCGCGACCCGCTCGCCGTACGCCCGCCCGACGTCAGTCAGCTCGATCGCTCTCATGGTGCGACGAGTCCCCGCGGAGGGTGCGCACCACGTGCTTGAGCGTCGGCGCGAGCACGGGGAAGAGCTGATCGATCGACTTCGGCGAGCCCGGGAAGTTGACGATCAGCGTCCGCCCGCAGATGCCCGACACGCCGCGCGTGAGGATCCCGTGCGGCGTGTGCTTGAGGCCCTCCGCGCGCATCGTCTCGGCGAACCCGGGCGCCTCGCGGTCGATCACCGCCTTCGTCGCCTCGGGCGTGATGTCGTTGGGCGTCAGGCCGGTGCCGCCGGTGGTGAAGACGAGGTCGCACTGCTCGGCGACGAAGTGGTGCAGCCGGTCCTCGATCAGCGAGAAGTCGTCGGGCACGACCTCCATCGCGACCACCTCGCAGCCGGCCTCCTCGGCGGCGGCGGCGAGCTTCGGGCCCGACAGGTCCTCCGCCTCGCGGCGCGAGACCGACGTCGAGATCGTGATGACGGCGGTACGAATGGCGGGGAGATTAGGCGGCCGTGGGCTCGTGCGCGCGCCGGGCGGCGGCGATGAGCTCGCGCACGGCGTCCTCGTCGCCCGCGCGCAGCAGCGCGATCGGGTCGGGCTCGCCGTTGACGATGCCCTCGAAGAACTCCTTGCGGTCCTGGTAGGTGGGGAGCGTGCCCTTCGCCCACCCGCGCGCCTCGTTGAGCAGCACCGCCAGGCGCGCGTAGGGCTCGCCGTAGATCTCCGCGATCTCGGCCTTGATGCGCTTGGCGAGCGCGGGCGACGCGCCGGCGGTGGAGATCGCGATCGCCAGCGGGCCGGTGCGGACGATCGCGGGCAGGATGAAGTTGCACAGCGGCGGCACGTCGACCACGTTGACGAGCATCGCGCGCTCCTCGGCGTCCTCGTAGACGCGGATGTTCACGTCGGTGTCGCTGGTCGCGGCGATGGCCACGAACGTCCCGTCGAGGTCGCCCGCCTGGTAGTCGCGCCGCAGCCACTCGATCGAGCCCTCGTCCGCGAGCGCCTCGAGCGCGGGCACCGCGTTTGGCGCGATCAGGACCACGCGGCCGTCGCAGGCGAGCAGGCCCTCGACCTTCTCGAGCCCGACATCGCCGCCGCCGACCACCACGCAGCGCCGCCCGGTGAGCCGCAGGCACGCGATGTAGAACGGCGTGTCGAGCATGTCGCGCACGCACGTCTGATCGCAGATCCCCCTGCGGTGCTGACAGACGCATTCCTTTCCCGCGTACGCCTGGGCCGGCATGTGCGCATCAACGGTACTAAGGGTGTACGGCGCCCTCCCCTTGATGAACGATTCCGCCGCCGTGGCAGGTCCGGCGAACAGCTTGCAAGTCAGGGAGAGCCATGGGGAACGGGCGTGCGGCATGGCGCGTGCTACGCTTTCGGTCCGTTGCTCAGACCACTTCATACTCATGCTGTCTGCTGAGCAGACCACGTTCCGCCCGCTGCAGCGCTACGAGCAGATCGCCGAGCGGCTCGCGGCCGACGTCCGCTCCGGCCTGCTGGCGCCCGGGGAGCGGCTGCCGTCGGAGCGCGACCTCGCGCGCTCGCTCGAGGTCAGCCGCGCGTCGGTGCGGGAGGCGATCGCCGCGCTGCAGGTGCAGGGCATCGTGGAGACCAGGCCGGGCGCGGGCTCGTTCGTGGCCGCCGACGCCGCCGCCCGGGCGCCCGACGGGCTGCCGCACGACGCGAGCCCGTCCGCGCTGCTGGAGGCGCGGGCCGAGCTCGAGCCCGCGATCGCGCGGCTGGCGGCCGCGCGCGCCGAGCCCGACCCAGCGGTGGAGAACTTGCTGGCGGCGATGGAGGCGGCGACCGACCCGATCGATCTCGCCACCTGGAACGCCTCGGACCGCCGCTTTCACCGCCGGCTCGCGGCGATGACCGGCAACCCGATCCTGCTCGCCTTCGCCGACCACGTCGCCGCGCTGATGGACCAGCCGCTGTGGCAGCGCGTCCGCGACGACTCGATCGCCGTCCCCGGCCGCGCCCGCATCCACGTCGCGGAGCACCGGCTGATCTACCAGGCGATCGTCGAGGGCGATCCCGAGGCGGCGGCCTATCACGCCGCGCAGCACATCAAACGCGTCCGCACCTACATGGAGCTCGGCTGAAACATGCGATTCGAAGGCATCATCCCCGCCGTCACGACCCCGTTCGACGGCGCCGGCGCGGTCGACGTCGCCGGCCTGCAGGCGAACGTCACCGCGCTGCTGGACGCCGGCGTGCACGGCTTCGTCGCCACCGGCACGATGGGCGAGGCCGGCTCGCTGTCGACCGAGGAGCGCCACACGGTGGTGCGCGCGGTGGTCGAGGCCGCCGGCGGGCGCGTGCCGGTGATCGCCGGCGTGTCGTCGGGCTCGGCGCGGACCTCGCTCGCCTATGCCGCCGACGCCGCGGCGGCCGGCGTCGACGCGATCATGCTGCTCCCCGTGCTCGGCTATCGCGGCGACGACGACGAGGTGGTCGCGTTCTACTCCGCCGTGGCGAACGCGTGCGGGCTGCCGGTGATGGCGTACAACAACCCCGAGGCCTCCGGGGTGGACCTCGCGCCCGAGCTGATCGTCCGCCTCTACGAGGAGGTCGAGGGCATCGTCGCGATCAAGGAGTGCTCGGGCGACGTCCGCCGGATCCCGGCGCTGCTGAACGCCGGCGGCGGGCTCGAGGTCCTGGTCGGCGGCGACGACTGGGCGCTGGAGGGCTTGTGCGCCGGCGCGACCGGCTGGGTGACCGGCGTCGGCGTCGTCGCGCCGCGTGAGTGCGTCGAGCTCTACGAGCGCTGCCGCGAGGGCGACCTGGCCGCCGCGCGCGCCGTGTACCGTCGGATGCTGCCGCTCGCGCACTTCGACATGACGCCCAAGCTCGTCCAGTACTTCAAGGCGGCCCAGGACGCCGTCGGCCTCGTGGGCGGTCCGACGCGGCCGCCGCGGCTGGCGCTCAACGCCGCCGAGCGGGCCGCGCTCGACGACGCCGTGAGGGCGCTCCGGGAGCCCGTCACGGCGTGAGGGCGGCGCGCTACTTCGCGGCGGTCGACTCCCACACGGAGGGGATGCCGACGCGCGTCGTCACCGGCGGCGTCGGCCCGATCGAGGGCGCGACGATGCTCGAGCGCAAGCTGCATTTCGAGGCCGAGCTGGACGACCTGCGGCTGCTGCTGATGCGCGAGCCGCGCGGCCACGGCGCGATGTCCGGCGCGATCCTGCAGCCGCCGGCGCGCCCCGACGCCGACTGGGGCGTGCTGTTCATCGAGGTCTCGGGCTGCCTGCCGATGTGCGGGCACGGGACGATCGGCGTCGCGACCGTGCTCGTGGAGACCGGCATGGTCGAGGTGACCGAGCCCGAGACGGTGGTGAGGCTCGACGTCCCGGCCGGGCTCGTGGAGGCCCGCGTCGAGGTGCGCAACGGCCGCGCGCGGTCGGTCACGATCCGCAACGTCCCCGCCTTCCTGCACGCGCAGGAGCGCACGGTGACCGTACCCGGCCTGGGCGAGGTCCGCTACGACATGGCCTACGGCGGGAACTTCTACGCGCTCGTGCCGGCCGCCGAGGCCGGCCTGGAGGTCGCGCCCGCGCAGTCGGCGGCGCTGATCGAGCGCGGCCTCGCCCTGATGGGCGCGATCAACGCCTCCGAGCCGCCCGAGCACCCCGAGGACCCGCGCATCGCCGGCTGCCGCCACGTGGTCTTCCACGCGCCCGGCCGCGACGGCGCGCACGCCCGCGCGGCGACGTCGATCCATCCCGGCTGGCTCGACCGCTCGCCGTGCGGCACCGGCACCTCCGCGCGGATGGCGCAGCTGCACGCGCGCGGCGAGCTGTCCGTCGGCGAGCCGTTCGTCAACGAGTCGGTGATCGGCACCCGCTTCACCGGCCGCATCGTCGCCGAGACCGAGGTCGGCGGCCGCCCCGCCGTGATCCCGGAGATCACCGGGCGGGCCTGGATCACCGGCATGGGCCAGTACCTGCTGGACGCCGACGATCCCTTCCCCGCCGGATTCGCGCTCTGATGATCACCCGCTACGTCCCCTGGACCTCGTGGCGGGCGGGGGCGCAGCAGTGGGGCCTCTCCTCGATCCGCCAGGGCGAGAGCTCGGGCACGATCACGCACGAGATCGTCCACACGTTCGGCATCGCCGACAACAACAACAACCCCTACGTGACGCCGTACCGCAGGGTCGGCTCCGGGCCGTGGGACATCATGGACCGCGGCTCGTTCAACGGGCCGCGGGTGGCCGCGGGCGGTCGAGCCCGAGGTGCTCGAGGCGCAGCTCGAGGCCGTGGTCGAACGCTGAGGCGCGGGCGCGGTCAATCGCCAGCTCTCGCAAGCCGGGGCCGCCGGCTTCGACAACTGCCGGTAGATGGCGGGGCGCGCTCGCCCTAGCGTGCTCAGCGTGGAGTCGATGGTCGACGTGGTCGTGGTGGGCGCGGGCCCGGCGGGGATCGCGGCCGCGCTCGCCGCCCGCCGCGCGGGGGCGTCCGTCACACTCGTCGACGAGTACGCGGCGCCGGGCGGGCAGATCTGGCGGCGGCCGTTCGCCGAGGCGCGCGCCGCGGTCCCGCGCTCGCTCCCGCGCAGCGCGCGGCGGCTGTGCCGCGAGCTGGCGCGCGCCGACGTCCGGGTGCTCGCCGGCACCGCCGTGTGGGGAGTGGAGGAGCCGCGCACGCTGCTGCTGAGCGGCGGCGAGGACGCGCCGGCCCGGCTGCCGGCGCGCGCCGTCGTGCTCGCCACGGGCGCCTACGACCGCCCGGTCGCGTTCCCGGGCTGGACGCTGCCCGGCGTGATGACCGCCGGCGCGGCCCAGGCGCTCGTGAAGGGACAGGGCGTGCTGCCGGGCCGCCGGGTGCTGCTGGCGGGCGCCGGGCCGTTCCTGCTGCCGGTCGCCACGCAGCTCGCCGCCGGCGGCGCGGAGGTCGTCGCGGTCGTGGAGGCGACGCGCCGGCGCGACTGGCTGCGGGCGGCGCCGCGGATGGCCGCCTACCCGGGGCGGCTGGCGGCGTACGCGGGCTACCGGGCGCGGATGGCCCGCGCCGGCACGGGCCTCGTGTGGGGCCACGTGCTGACCCGCGCGGACGGCGACGAGCGCGTGCGGACCGCCACGATCGCCGCCGCCGGCGCGGACTGGGCCCCGCGCGCCGGCACCGAGCGCACGCTCGAGGTCGACGCCGTGTGCACGGCGTACGGCTTCCTGCCGGCGGTCGAGCTGGCGCGCGCGTTCGGCTGCGAGATGCGCGACCACGTGGTCGCGCACGATGGGGCGATGCGCACGACGGTCGCCGACGTGCTCGCGGCCGGGGAGGTCACGGGCATCGGCGGCGCCGGCCTCGCGCGCATCGAGGGGGAGATCGCGGGCCGCGAGGCGGCGCTGGCCGCCGCGCGCGAGCGGGTCGGGTCCGACGGCGACGGCGAGCTCGCGGAGCTGCCCGGCCCGCGCGCGCTGCGCCGCCGCCACGCCCGCGCGGCCGGGTTCGCGCGCGTGCTCGAGGACCTCTTCGCGCCGCGTCCGGGCGTGCTCTCCCTGGCCGATGCCGAGACGCCGCTGTGCCGGTGCGAGGACGTCACGGCGGGCGCGGTCGACGCCGCGATCGCCGGCGGCGCCGCGACGCTGGCGGCGCTGAAGATCGTCACCCGCTGCGGCCAGGGCCCGTGTCAGGGGCGCGTGTGCGAGGGCCTGATCGCGCACCGGCTCGGCAACCGCGGCGAGCGCGAGCGGTTCAGCTCGCGCCCGCCGCTGCGCCCGGTCGCCCTCCAGCTGCTGATGGAGCAGGAGGCTAGGTCCAGCCCGTCGTGACGCGCATGCCGGCCTCGACCGGGGTCAGGCAGGCGCGCACGACGCCGCGTCCGGCGACGTGCACACGGCACTCCTGGCAGACGCCGATCCCGCAGTAGAGCCCGCGCGGCTGGCCGGACGGGCTCGTCCGCAGTGCCGCGCGGCCCGAAGCGAGCAGCGCCGCGCCGACGCTCTGCCCGGCGGGCGCCCGCAGCGGCTCGCCGTCGACGGACAGATCGACGGTGATCATGAGGCGGCCGGCTCGACCGTCCGGGCCGGGAAGCGGTCGGGCGAGAACCAGGCGAGCGGCACCGCCGGCGGCGCGCCGGTGTGCCAGGCGGCGACGAGCTCGCCCGTGGCCGGCGCGAGCCCGATCCCGGCGCCCTCGTGGCCGGTCGCCACGCAGATGTTCGGCGCCTCCGCGAACGGCCCGACGATCGGCAGGTGGTCGGGCGTCAGCGGCCGCAGCCCGGCGTAGACGCGCAGCGCGCGCGCGTCGCGGAGGACCGGGAAGAAGCGCGCGGCGCGGCGGGCGATCGCCCCGGCGACGACGAGGTCGGCCGAGCGGTCGAAGCCGACGTGCTCGCGGCTCGAGCCGAGCAGCGCGGTGCCGCTCGGCGTCGACTCGACGACCATGGCGACCTGCAGCTCGGCGTCGTCGGCCTCCACCGCCGCCACGTAGCCGGCCTCGCTGAGCTTGCGGCGGAAGCGCACGGGCGAGCGCTCGAGCACCACGACCTGCCCCTTGCGCGGCGTGACCGGGACGCTCAGCCCGGCCGTCCCCAGCAGGGTGGGCGTCCACACGCCCGCGGCGACGACCACGGCGCCGGGCGTCACGCGGCCGGCGCGCGTCTCCACCGCGACGGCGCGGCCGCCGGTGCCGCGGACGATCCGCTCGACGCGGTCGCCGGTCGCGAGCGTCGCGCCGCGGGCCGTCGCGGCGCGCACCAGCGCGGCCGTGGCCAGGCGCGGCTCGAGCTGCGCGTCGCCGAGATAGAGGACGCCGCCCGGCAGGTCGTCGGCCGCCCACGGCTCCTCGCCGCGCAGGCCGTCGCCGTCGAGCACCTCGGCGGCGACGCCGAGCTCGCGCAGCGCCTGCGCGCGGGTCGCGGCGGCCCGCAGCTCCTGCTCGGTCTCGGCCACGACGAGCGAGCCCTTGCGGTCGTACTCGAAGTCGTCCGGCAGCTGCTCGGCCAGCGCGGTCCACAGCTCGGCCGAGCGCATCGCCAGCGGCAGCT
>JBIOTP010000236.1:0-2472 GCA_044865965.1 Solirubrobacteraceae bacterium | reverse complement strand
GGCGAAGCGGGCAGGCACGAACCCGGGTACCGCCCCGTGGGACACGCCCGCCTCGCCGTCACCGGGCGCATCGTCCCGTGGAGTGGACTGCGGGTTGAGAACGTATCCGAAATGCCAGGGCTCCCAGCCGTAGCGCTTTATGAAATGGAAGCGGGGCGCGTTCGCCGCGAGCCACGCGTAGGCGGCCGGCGGGCCCAGGTCGAGCTCGGTGGCGTTGCGGTGCAGCGACGTGCCGGGGCGCGCGACCATCTTCGGGTCCGGGTTGCGCGCCCACAGGACCGCCTGCTCCGCGTCGCTGCGATAGCCGCTGGTGATGACCAGCGCGAGGCCGTCGGCTCTGGCGGCGGCCTCCATGCGGTCGAAGGCGAGCGCGACGTCGGGGCGCATCCGCTCGCCCTGCCGGGTTTCCAGCGGCCCGTCGTATCCGCCGCCCGGCGCGAACGCGAGCTCCGCCGAAGGGCCAAGCTCGGCCTCCGCGGCGACCGCGACCATGACCGTGCGCCGCGGCTTGCCGATCCGGACCGTCTCGCGCACCGCCACGCGCACGCGCACGGGCGCGATCGTGTCCTCGTCCGGGAAGCTGATCGTCGCCTTCGAGCCGCCATTGGCGTGGGCGACCCGCAGCGCCGCCTGCCTCCCGAGCGCGAGATAGTCGGCCTTCTCGAGGTGGTTCGGGTTCGGGCGCCGGCGGATGTACGCGGGCTCGAACAGGCGCGAGTAGTTGTCGTGCATGACGCGAGCGGCGGCGACCGCGGCGAGGTCCGCCGCACGCTGCGCCGCCGCCTCCCTCCCGACCGCACGGGCGACCGCGCCGACGATGACCGCCGCAACCAGGATGCCCGCGAGCCCGCCGATCACCAGGATCGCGGCTTGCCCTCTCGGCGAGCGAAGCCGCGTGCCGCTCCGCGAGCGAGACCAGTTCCCGCTGCGCGGCCGCGCGCGCAGCCACGTCGCGCTCCGCGAGCGCCCGCGCCGCGAGCGCAGGCACGTCGCGCTCCGCGAGCGCCCGCGCCGCGCGCGCAGCCACGTCCCGCTCCGCGAGCGAAGCCGCGGTGGTGTGCTTCGTCGTGTCATCGCGTCGCCTCCTGCGCGCTCGTGAGCAGCTGGCGCAGCGAGCGCGCCGGGCGGATCCCGGCGCGCGCGAGCGCCCTCGCCGGCCCGCGCCCGAGCGGCCGGACCGTGACGATCGGAACGCGCTCCAGACCGGCAGCGGCGAGCCGAACGAGCGGACCTTCGGGGTCGTCGGTCACGATCACGAGCAGGTCCTGCTCGTTGAGCGCCTCGTCGACCGCGTCGGTGCGCGCCGCGGTGACCGCAAGCACCGCCGGCGCGGCGACGAGCGTGACCCGGCGGGCCGTGGTCGCGAAGTGCGGATCTTCCAGGTCCAGCGGCACCCATGCCAGCCGCCCGCGGACCAGCGCTTCGAGCCCATGGCCCTCGAGCCGCGCCGCGAGCCGCCGCGCCGCCGCCCCCGAGCTCGCGCCCTCCACGTCCGGCGGGACCACCCCGGCGACCGCCACCGCCGCCGCCTTCGCGCGCGTCTCCCGTCGCAACGCGAGCGCCAGCGCCGCCGCCACCGGCTCCACCTCTCCCACCCGCCCGAGCACCGCCGCAGACGTCACGGTCACGGCCCTGACCTCGTCCGCGATCCACTCGCCGGCAACAGGCGGCTGCCACCCGCCACCGGCGCCGTCCCCGACGTCGACCGACTTCGACGCCGGCCGAGGCCGCCGCTTACTCCCGCGCCTGCTGCCCTGCAGCGCCGCGCCGGATACCGACGTCCCGTCGCTCGGCGAAGCAACCCGCGCGGCGGGCGCGAGCGAGCCGCGCGGAGCGCCGGCACGCGCGCCGGACGCGAGCGGATCGACCGACGAAGCAGGCGCCGCCGCGGACGAGTCGTCGGGCAGAGCGACGCGTGCCCCGCGTGCGACGGCACCTTCCGCCGAAGCGACGTGCGACGTCGACGGGTTGGCGTTCCGCGCGGCGGGTGCCGTGTTCCTGCACTGGCTGCGGCCGGGGGCCGCGTTGGGCTGAGAGGCAGGCGGCAGTGCGCCGTCGGGCGGCGGCGGTGTGGACCAGCCGGCGGAGCCTGACGACGTGGGTGGTGGCGGCGGGGCGAGGAACCAGCCGCGGGCGCGGTCGAGGGCGGTCATGGGCCGGCGTCCGCGTAGGCTTCGCCCGCGAGGCGGTCGGCGAGGCCCGGGATCGGAAGGGCGAGGCGAGGGCGGACGCGCACGCGGACGCGGCGGCCGGAGACGATGATCGTGGCGCGCTTGCGGGTCGCTTCAGGAAGCGCGTTCGACGCGGCGGAGCGCGGGTCGCCGCCGCCCTGGAGCAGGACGAGAGCCCCTGCCTCGGCCGCTTCGCCGGCCTGCTCGCCGGCCGTGTGAGACGCGATCAGCGTGAGCGCGACCAGAGCGATGAGCCCGACCAGGGGCAGGAGGCCGAGGATCTCGATCGACGCTTGTCCGC
>JBIOTP010000235.1:0-2859 GCA_044865965.1 Solirubrobacteraceae bacterium | reverse complement strand
GGTGGCACGTGTGCGCCTGCCGGGTGCCGGCAGGCGCGGGCCGGCGCCGCCCAGTGGCGTCGAACTTTCGAATCAGGACACTAGGACGGGCTGATCCGCTCAGGCGACGGGCGCGGCGCGCGCCTCCCAATGGCCGACCAGGTCGCGGTAGAGCGCCGATTCCCGCATCAGGTCGTCGTGGGTGCCGATGCGCACCTCCGAGCCGTCCAGAACCAGGATCCGGTGCGCGCGCAGGGCCGAGCTGACCCGGTGCGCGATCACGACCAGCGTGCCGGGACGACTCGCGAACACGCGCTCGACCTGCGCCTCGGCCGAGGGATCGAGGTGGCACGTCGCCTCATCGAGAACCACCAGCGACGCCGGCGAGAGGTATGACCGGACGAGCGTGACCAGCTGCCGTTCGCCGGCCGAGAGCCGAGCCGGATCGAGGACGGCGTCGTAGCCGCCCAGCCGGTGGACGAGGGGCCGCAGACCAAGCTTGACGACGGCGTGATCGATCTGCGCCTGGGAGGCATCCTCCCGCAGGTAGGTGAGATTCTCGCGGAGCGTTCCGGAGAACACGTACGCCTCCTGCGGGATGAGGACGCGATGGCGGGCGAGCTCCCGGCCCTCCACACGGTGCAGTGGCAGGCCGCCGATGCGGACATCGCCCGACTGTGGCCACAGCATGCCGGTGATCAGCCCGGCGAGCGTGGACTTCCCCACGCCGCTGGGCCCGACGATCGCCAGGTGCTCGCTGTCCGGCACCACGAGGTCCAGCGCCCGGATCACCGGCTCGGCGAACGAGCCGTACGCGAAGGTGACGCCGCTCAGCCGGACCCCGTGCCGCTGCGGCAGCGGCCACTCGCGCGGGCGCACGGCGCGCGCTGCGTCCGCGGCGGGTGCCGCCGTGGCCTCGAGGAGCCGCCGCAGCGTCACGACGAGCCACAGTCCCGCTCCGCCGAGTTGGCGGACCAGGGTCGTCAAGGCCGGCTGCACGCCCTGGCGCACGTAGGTCAGCGCCCCCAGGATGGTCCCCGTCGTGGCGCCCTGCGAGATCAGCCACGAGCCGGCGGCGAGGATGAGGATCACCGGGACCCAGCCGCCGACGGCCACGACGACGATCCGGACCGCCGTGAGCCGCGCGAGGTCCCGGGCGGCGCGCGCCTGGGTGTCGATGTGCTCGCTCACGGCGCGGTGCGCCACCTCGTCGGCGCCGCACGCGACGATGTCGCGCAGGCCGCCGGCGAGGGCGCTCGACGACTCGGCGATCCGCTCCTCCGCGAGGATCGACGCACGCTGCCGGGCCGCGAGGCGGCCGAGCGCCGCGAGGAACAGACCGAGACCGAGCACCACCGGCGGAAGCACCAACGCCAGCATCGCGGGCATCAGCGTGCAAAGCCCGACCATGGCGCTGATCGCGACGACGAGGAACGTCTGCACGCCGTTCAGCACGGCGGCGTACGCCTCGCGGACGATCTCGACCTGCTGCGTCAGGCGGGCAACCCCGGCGGTGTCGGCAGACGCCCCCGGGACGGTCGAGCGGCCGAGCGAGCCGGTCACCGCGAGCGTCACGAGCTCGTCGCGGAAGGGCTCGACGAGCGCAGCCAGGCAGAGGAAGGTCTGTCGCGTCGCCCAGGCGCCGACCAGCACGCTGGCCGCGAGACCCGCCAGCCAGGCGAACCCCGTCGCCGTGCGGCCGGCGAGGAACCCGTGGTCGATCGCCGCGGCCACCAGGCGCCCGGAGAGCAGCGCGGGAAGCGCCTGGAGCGCCGACCACGCGGCGAGGCGCCGCCAATCGCGCCCGCGCCCGCGCAGCGAGCGCCGCAGCAGGGCTCGCGCCGTGTGACCGCCGTCCGTCCGCTGGATGTCGCGTCTGAGGCTCACGCCACGCTCCAAGAGCACCAGGTGCCGGACGGCTGGGAAGTCGCGGCCGGCGCGGTCCACCATGTCCACGGTGCCGTCGCGGCCTCAGGCGGCGTCGCCTCCGGGCCGTGGGGCTCGAACAACGCGCGGTACTCCGGGTCGCGCCAGAGCACATCGTGCGCGCCCACCGCCCGCAGGGCGCCGTCCTCGAGCCAGGCGACGAGGTCCGCCCGCGCCGCCGTCGAGGCGCGGTGTGCCACCACAATGTGGGTGCGATCGGCGAGCGCGGTCGCCAGCACCTGGCTGATGTGGTGCTCGGTGACGGTGTCGAGGCTCGCGGCGACGTCGTCCAACACGAGCACCCGGCCGGCGTGGGCGAACGTGCGCGCCAGACCGACGCGTTGCACCTCCCCCCCGGACATGGGGGCGTCCGCCAGCCGCGTCCGGTAGCCGTCCGGAAAGCGGCGGATGAAGCCGTCGGCCTGCGCCGAGCGGGCCGCAGCCACGATCTCCTCGGGGCGTGGGGCGTACGCACCGAACGCGATCACGTCCGCAAGCGCCTCGCCGATCAGCGCCGGCCGCTCGAATCCGTAGCCGACCGCACGGCGCAGCTCCCCGTGCTGGAGCCGCCGCAGCGGCACGCCGTCGAGCTCCACCTCGCCCTCGTCGGGATCGACGAGCCTCCCCGCGACCGCCGCGAGCAGCGACTTGCCGGCGCCCGTGCGGCCGGCGATCGCGACCATCGCGCCCGCCGGGATGTCGAGGTCGATCCCGCGGAGCACAGCGCGGCCGCCGGCGCGGACCGTGACGCCCCGCAGACGGAGCCGTCCGCGCCCGGCGGGCAGGGGCGCCGTCCCGTAGCGTAGGCACGGCGCGTCCAAGACTTCGGCCACGCGGGCGGCACCGGCCCGCGAGCGCGCAAGCTTGGCGAGCACGGTGACGGCCGAGCCGGTGGCGCTGGCGAGCACCACGTACTGACTCGCCGCGAGCAGCTCGCCCGGGCTGATCCGGCCT
>JBIOTP010000234.1:0-11106 GCA_044865965.1 Solirubrobacteraceae bacterium | reverse complement strand
CTGGTCGACTCCGTGTCGGGAGCGCTCGAGCAGCACCGGCTCGAGGTCGCCCGGCTCCTGCACCCCGTGATCGGCGTCGAACGCGACGGCGACGGCCGGATCGTCGGCGTCGGGCGGGCGCGCGATGCCGCGCATCGCGAGTCGGTCATGCACTTCGACCTCGTGCGGAGGCTCAACGACGAGCAGCTGGAGGAAGTGGAGCAGTCGGTCCGCGACGCGCTCGTCGCCGTGCGCAAGGTGGTGACCGACTTCAAGGCGATGACCGAGCGCGTCGACGACATGGTCACCGTCGCCCGCGCGGGCACCGCCCGCTACCCGCGCGACGAGGTCCACGAGGTCGCCGACTTCCTCGAGTGGCTGCTCAAGGGCAACTTCGTCCTGCTCGGCGCGCGCGCGTTGGCCTTGTCGACGATCAGCAGCTCGCCCTCGTGCGCGAGCTTGCGCATCGCCTCGGGCAGCGTCGAGAGCGGCACCCAGTCGCTGAAGGCGGAGCGCTCCTCGTCGGCCAGGATGCCGAGCCCCGAGCCAGGGATGACGCGGTACGCGTCGTCCTTGAGCTCGTACTCGCGCGCGCCCAGCAGCACGAAGTTGCCGCGCAGCAGCCAGGCCAGGAAGTCGACCGCCTCGCGGACCTCATCGGGGTCGTAGCGCACCGCGGCGCGCCGCGCCAGGCCGATCATCGACTCCGCACGCTGCGTCATCGCGCCGAAGTCGGTGACCGTGGCGCGCACCGCCAGCAGCGCCGCGCGCACCGCCTCCTCGAGCGGGGGGAGCTCGTCCTCCTCGAGGCGGCGCCCGAGATCGAAGTGCATGACCGATTCGCGGTGGATCGCGTGGCGGCCGTGGGCCACCTCGACGATCCGGCTGTCCTCGCGCGTGCAGCCCATGATCGGGTGCACGAACCGCACGATCCGCTCGCCGCGCGCCTCCAGCGCGGCGCTCACCGAGTCGACGAGGAACGGCCAGTCGTCGGTGTTGGTCTCGACGACGGTGCCGAGCGGCTCGTACCCGTCGCGCTCCTTGGTCGGGTTGAAGGCCCGCACCGCGACCGCCTTGCGGCCGCGCCCGGACGCGAACTCGAACGCCCCGACGACCTCGGCGGCGAGGTCCTCCGGCGAGATCCCGTCCGAGTCGGTCGCCAGGCGGCGGACGTAGGCCTCGGCGAACGCGCGCGCGGTGGCAGCGCGGTCTGGGGGCACGCGCTCCGCGACGAGCGCCAGCAGTCGCTCGGCCCCGGCCTCGGTTTTCTCCGCGAGGCTCACGGCCCCATTCTCCCGCGCGGGCGCCCTTCGTGCATCGCCCCCGGCGGTCACAATGAGAGCGGTGCGCTACGTCGTCGCCGCGCTCGCCGCCCTCCTGACGGCCGCCGCCATGGCGTGGGGGCGGCCGCTGCAGGAGCCTCCCCAGCCGCCGCCGGCCCCCGCCCCGGCGCCGTCGCCGGCGCTGCCGGCGCCGGTCGCGCCGGGCGTCCCGCCGGACTTCCGCGCGGTCGTCTGGCAGCGCTCGCGGGCGCTCGGACGCCCGTTCTCGCACGGGCGCCTGGTCAACGGCGTCCAGCTGCCGGAGCTGGGCGAGGACTTCTTCACCTGGGACCCGATCTTCAACCGGATCCCGAACCGCCCGTGGCGGCGCTGGGGCACCGACCGGCTGATCCGCGTGCTGCTGCAGGTCATCCACGCCTACCGGACCGAGCGCGACAGCGCGCAGCGCGTGGGGATCATGGACCTCTCGCGGCCCCACGGCGGGCGGTTCGGCCGGCGCTACGGCGGGCTCGGGCACGCCTCGCACCAGAACGGGCTCGACGCCGACGTGCTCTACCCGCGGGTGGACGGCCTGGAGCGGCGGGCCTACAAGCCGGCGCTGGTCGACCGCGTGCTCGCCCAGGATCTGGTCGACCGCTTCGTCGCGGCGGGCGCGCAGAAGATCTTCGTCGGGCCGCGGCTGCACCTGCATGGCCCGCGGGACGTCGTGATCGCGCTCGCCCACCACGACGACCACATGCACGTGCGGATCCGCTGAGGGTCTCAGCCGGCGGTGTTACCTTGCTGACGTGGGGATGGACGACCCGCCGACCACAGTCGTGCCGCTGAAGGGACGGCGCGATCCGAACGTCGAGCGCCTCGAGCTGCGGCTCGACGCGGTCCCGGAGTCGGTGGGGATCGTGCGCGCCCAGGTGGCCGCGTTCGCCCGCCGCCACAGGCTCGCACGTCCCGAGGACGTCGCGCTGGCGGTGACGGAGGCGGCGACCAACGCCGTCCTGCACGCCTACCGCGACGGCACGAGCGGGCGCATGCGCATCGTGGCATGCGCCCGCCGCAGCGGTTTGGTCATCGTCGTGCGCGACTACGGCTGCGGGATGCAGCCGAACCCGCACTCGCCGGGGCAGGGCCTCGGGCTGTCGGTGATCGGCGCGGTCTCTCAGGAGCTGAACGTCGAGCGCCCGGAGGACGGCGGCACGCGCGTCCGGATGCGCTTCCCGCTCAGCGCAGCCGCTGCTTGAGCGCCTCGAACTGCGCGCGCACCGCGTCCGGCAGCCGGTCGCCGAACTTCGCCAGGTGCTCCTCGGTCTGCTCGAGCTCCGCCCGCACCTCGTCGAGGTCGACCTTCAGCGCCGCCGCCACCGCCTCCTCGTCCAGGCCGTCGGTGTCCAGCGCCCCGGGCCCGGGAACGAGGCCGATCGGCGTCTCCTCGGCCTCCGCCTCGCCGTCGCAGCGGCGGAAGATCCACGCCAGCACGCGCGAGTTCTCGCCGAAGCCGGGCCAGAGGAAGTTGCCCTCGCCGTCCTTGCGGAACCAGTTGACGTGGAAGACCTTCGGCAGCCTGGCGCCCTCGCGCTCGCCGGCCTTCAGCCAGTGCGCGAAGTAGTCGGCCATGTTGTAGCCGCAGAACGGCAGCATCGCGAACGGGTCGAAGCGCAGCTCGCCCACCGTGCCGGCCGCGGCGGCGGTCTTCTCCGAGCTCATCGTGGCGCCCAGGAACACGGCGTGCTCCCAGTCGAACGCCTCCCGCGCGAGCGGCGCGCCGGACGAGCGCCGGCCGCCGAACATGAACGCGTCGATCGGGACGCCCTTGGGGTCGTCCCACTCGTCGGCCAGCGACGGGCACTGGACGATCGGGACCGTGAAGCGCGCGTTGGGGTGCGCCGCGGGCGCGTCGGCGTCCGGCGTCCAGTCGTTGCCCTTCCAGTCGATCAGGTGCGCCGGAGGCTCCTTCGTGAGGCCCTCCCACCAGACGTCGCCGTCGTCGGTGCGGGCGCAGTTCGTGAACACCGCGTTGCGCTCGACGGTCTCGATCGCGTTCGGATTCGTCTCGGGCCCGGTGCCGGGCGCGACGCCGAAGAAGCCGGCCTCGGGGTTGACCGCGTACAGCCGCCCGTCGTCGCCGAACTTCATCCACGCGATGTCGTCGCCGATCGTCTCGACCGTCCAGCCCTCGAGCGTCGGGATCAGCATCGACAAGTTGGTCTTGCCGCAGGCGCTGGGGAACGCGCCGGTGACGTACTTCGACCTCCCCTCGGGCGAGGTGATCTTGAGGATCAGCATGTGCTCGGCCATCCAGCCCTCGTCGCGGGCGATCACCGAGGCGATCCGCAGCGCGAAGCACTTCTTGCCGAGCAGCGCGTTGCCGCCGTAGCTGGACCCGAACGACCAGATCTCGCGGGTCTCGGGGAAGTGGACGATGTACTTCTCCGTGTTGCACGGCCACGCGCTCGCGGGCTCCCCCTCCTCGAGCGGCCTGCCGGCGGTGTGCAGGCAGGGGACGAAGTCGCCGTCATCGCCGAGCACGTCGAGCGCCGCGGCGCCCATGCGCGTCATCACCCGCATCGAGACGACGACGTACGGCGAGTCGGTGAGCTGGATGCCGATCTCGGAGATCGGCGAGCCCAGCGGGCCCATCGAGAACGGGACGACGTACATCGTGCGCCCGCGCATGGCGCCGGCGAACTTCTCGCGGAGGAGGGAGCGCATCTCCGCCGGATCGCGCCAGTTGTTCGTCGGCCCGGCGTCCTCCTCGCGCTCGGAGCAGATGAACGTGCGGTCCTCCACGCGCGCGACGTCTCCCGGGTCCGAGCGGGCGAGGAACGAGCCCGGCCGCTTCTCCTCGGCGAGCCGCTGGAAGGTCCCGATCTCCAGGAGGTGCTTGCAGAGGGCGTCGTACTCCGCGTCGGACCCGTCGCACCAATGGATCGCGGAGGGCTGCGTCAGCGCGGCGACCTCGTCGACCCAGGCCTGGAGCTCCTGGTGCTTGATGGAAACGGGCGTCTCAACGGTCACGGGCGGACTCGACCTCACTCGGTTGGGGGGCTAGGAGGGTACTTCCTGGACGTCCCGCCGGGGCACCAGCACGAGCCGCTTGAACTCCGCCACCAGCACCCCGTCCTGGTTCAGGACCCGTGTGTGGACCTTCACGGTCCCGCGATCGGGCTTGGAGCGCGACTCGCGGATCTCGAGCACCTCGGTCTCCGCGAACAGCGTGTCGCCGTGGAAGACCGGCGCGGGGTGGCTGAGCTCCTCGGTCGCGAGGTTCGCGATCGCCTTGCCCGAGATGTCGGAGACGCTCATGCCGAGCGCGAGCGCGTAGACGTACGGCCCCACGACGACGTTGCGCCCCTGCTGGGAGGCGGCGGCGTAGACGTCGTTGATGTGCAGCGGGTGGTGGTTCATGGTGAGCAGGCAGAACATGTGGTCGTCCGCCTCGGTGACGGTCTTGGCGGGCCAGTGCTTGTACACGGCGCCGACCTCGAACTCCTCCAGGTAGCGGCCGTAGGGGTGGGCGCCCGAGGCCTCCCGGGCGGCCGCGTCTGTATCCACGGTGGTCATGTAGCGGCATGATGCCGTGGATGCGCAATCCCCGTGACCACTTCGCGCCGCTGGCGATGGGCGCGCCTGAACCGCTCCGCGAGATCCCGGTCGTCCCCTCGCGGATGATCCACTTCTTCGACCCGTCCAACGAGAAGATGCTCGCCCGGCTGCCCGAGATGGCGGCGCAGGCCGACATCCTGCTGGGCAATCTCGAGGACGCCGTGCCGGCCGGCCGCAAGGAGGCGGCCCGCGCCGGGCTCGTGAAGGCGGGCCGGGAGGCCGACCTCGGCGACACGCCGCTGTGGACGCGCGTGAACTCCTTGGAGAGCCCGTGGGTGCTCGACGATCTCGTCACGCTGGTGACGGAGATCGGCGACCGGCTGTCGGTCGTGATGGTCCCGAAGGTCGAGGGGCCGTGGGACATCCACTACGTCGACCGCCTGCTGGCGCAGCTCGAGGCGCGCGCCGGGCTCGCGCGCCCGATCCTGGTCCACGCGATCCTCGAGACCGCGCAGGGCGTGGCGAACGTCGAGGAGATCGCCAACGCGTCGCCGCGCATGCAGGGGATGAGCCTCGGACCGGCCGACCTCGCGGCCTCGCGGCGGATGAAGACGACGCGCGTGGGCGGCGGCCACCCGGGCTACCGCGTACTGGCCGACCCCGGCGAGCAGCGGGCGAGCTACCAGCAGGACCTCTGGCACTACACGCTGGGGCGGATGGTCGACGCCTGCGCGGCGGCCGGGATCTTCCCGTTCTACGGGCCGTTCGGGGACATCCGCGACGTCGAGGGCTGCGAGGCGCAGTTCCGCGCGGCCTACCTGATGGGCTGCGTGGGCGCCTGGTCGCTGCACCCGGCGCAGATCGAGATCGCCAAGCAGGTGTTCAGCCCCGAGCCCGAGGAGGTCAGGTTCGCGCGCAAGGTCCTGGAGGCGATCCCGGACGGCCGCGGCGTGCACATGATCGACGGCAAGATGCAGGACGACGCGACCTGGAAGCAGTCCAAGGTCATGGTCGACCTGGCCGAGCTCCTGGCCCGCAAGGACCCGGAGCTCGCCGAGGCGTACGGGCTCTAACGCGCCTGCAGGGCATCCATGCCGACGGCAATAGCGAGGATCAGCCGACGGTCGAGCGTGCGCTGCGGGTCGCCGCTCATGTCGATCGTGTAGGTGTCGCGGAACTTCCACATCTGGCGCGTGTGGGTGCCCAGCACGGTCTCGCCGCGCTTGAAGTCGAAGTGGTACGGGATCGGCAGCCAGTCGGCGACGCCCCCGATGTAGGGGATGAAGCCGATGAACCGCCGGATGAGCGCGACGGCCATGCTCTTCTCGGCCGCCCGCGCGACCTCGTTGCCCTCCGGGTCGAACAGGGCGTAGGTGGAGCGCAGCAGGCTCGCGCCGAACACCTTCTGGATCTCGCCGACCTTGGTCCCGTCGGCGGTCGTGATGTCGTAGCGGGCGCGCGGGTCGAAGCGCTGGCGGGCCTTGATCCGCAGCAGCTCGTGCTGCTTGGAGTCGTCCGCGTAGAAGCGAATGTCCTCCTTGAATTTGAAGCGCTTCTGCTCGACGAAGCAGATCGGCCGGCCGGGCTTGCCGTCCTCGCCCGGCAGGGAGAACTCGTACCGGTTGATCACGGGGGCCCAGCGCTGGCGCAGGATGAAGCGGTCGTGGGCGTTCGGGTCGACGAGCGCGCTCATGCCGTGACGCCGACCAGCGGCGCGAGCGTCTCGCCCGCCAGGGCGACCGTCTCGAGGTCGTGCACGTCCGGGAGCGAGAAGGTGATGCCGTCCAGCCCGGCGTCGAGCAGCGCCTGGGCCTGCTCGGCGATCTCCTCGGGGCCGCCGACCAGCGCCATCATCCGCAGCCGCTCCTCGGGCGCGCCCGCCCGGATGGCCGCGTCGCGCTTGCGCATGGCCTCCTCGTGCGTCCCGCCGATGATGATGATGCCGTTGCGGGTCTTGGTGATCTCCGCCGGGTCGCGGCCGAGCTTCTCGCAGTGGCCCTCGAGCACGTCCATCAGATGCCGGACGCGCTCGACGTCGCCGAACACGTTGCAGCCGTCCGCGTACTGGGCGACCATGCGCAGCGTCTTGCGCTCGCCGCTGCCCCCGACCATGATCGGGATGTCGCCGCGGATCGGCCGCGGGTTGTTGAGCACGTTCTCGATCCGGTAGTGGCGGCCCGCGAAGCTCGGCTCCTCGTGCGTGAACATCAGGCGGGCGATCTGGAGCGCCTCCTCGAGGCGCTCGAAGCGCTCCTTCAGTGGCGGGAAGCCGAACCCGTAGGCGCGGTGCTCCTCCTCGAACCACGCCGCGCCGATGCCGAACACCGCGCGCCCGCCGGAGATCACGTCGAGCGTCGTGGCCTGCTTGGCGTAGTGGGCAGGGTTGCGGTACGTGACGCCGCCGACCAGCATGCCGAGGCTCACCCGCGACGTGCGCGCGGCCAGCGCGGAGAGGATCGTGTTGCCCTCGAGCATCCAGTTCGTCCGCGGTCCCACACCCGAGATCTGGTGCAGGTGGTCCATCACCGTGATCGAGGTGAAGCCCGACTCCTCGGCCGTCGTCGCGATCTCGACGAGGCGCTCGAACAGCGTCTCCGGCGTGGTGTCCGGATAATTGAAGTTCGGCAGGTGGAGGTCCAGCAGGACGGGCGCGCGCATGCCCCAGACGGTAGCGCTCAGCCGGTTTCGTCCTCGTCGAGCGTAGCGCTCAGCCGGTGTCGTCCTCGTCGAGCGGCTCCCGCGCGGGCCGCTCGCAGAGCACGAGCCTGCCGCGGTTGAGGACCGCCGCGAAGCTGAATGCAGCCTCGATCTGGGCCGGCGAGTAGTGGGTGGCGTTGTGGAGCGTCTCCACGTGGACTCCGGGCATCGGCATGACGTGTCTCCTGGTGGTGGTGGATGGAATGGTGCATGGGCACCAGGCGCCCTGCGGGGGCATAGGCCGCCGTGAACCCCCCGCCTGTCGGGGTCCGAGTGGCGCTTCAGGGGGAGCGCGGCTGGGTGGCGCCGAGGTTGCTCCTCGGCCTACAGCGGCCGGCGGCCGGCGTAGCCGGCGTCGAGGTCGTGCCAGAAGCCGATGTCGGCCTCACCGCCGATCCAGCACAGGTAGACCTCGCGGTCATCGCGGATCGACGGGAAGTCGAGCAGCCCGCGGTCGAGGTCGCGCAGGACGATCTCACGCCGGTTGAGCTCCGCCACCCCCGCGCGCAGCTCCAGGAACGCGTCGCCGACCTGCTTGCCGGGTGTGCCGCCACCGTTGCCCGGGGCGCCCTCGGCGAGCGCCCTGCGCGCCTCGGCGTCGGTCAGGCGCTCGCGCGCGGAGCGCATGGCGGCGAGCCGCTCGGCCAGCCACGGCAGCAGCGCGCGGGCCTCCTCCAGCGTGTAGTGGCGCTCGTGCCTCACGGGCGCAGCTCCGCCAGGGCGGCGTCCAGCGCCCCGAGGAAGCGCTCGCAGTCGGCGGCGCCGATCACCATCGGGGGCTTGATCTTGAGCACGTTGTCGTCCGGGCCGTCCGTCGAGATCAGCACACGGCGGGCCTTGAGCGCCTCCTTCACGCGGCGGGCGTCGTCCGTGGCGGGCGCGCCGTCGCGGCTCAGCTCGACGCCGAGGAACAGCCCGTGCCCGCGCACGTCGCCGATCAGCTCATGCCGTGCGGCAAGCTCCCGCAGGCCCCCCAGCAGCGCCTCCCCGCGCTCGCGCGCATGCGCCTGCAGCCGCTCGTCGCGGATCACGTCCAGCACGGCGAGCCCGATCTCGGCCGACACCGGGTTGCCGCCGAAAGTGTTGAAGTACTCCATCCCGGTTGCGAAGGAGGCGGCCACCTCGGGCGTCGTCACGACCGCGCCCAGCGGATGCCCGTTCCCGATCGGCTTGCCGAGCGTGACGATGTCGGGCACCGCCCCTCCGAGCTCGAAGCCCCAGAAGTGCTCGCCCACGCGGCCGAAGCCGACCTGCACCTCGTCGGCGACGCACAGGCCGCCGGCCGCGCGGACCTCGGCGAACGCGGCCGCGAGGTAGCCGGGCGGGTAGACGATCTGGCCGCCGCATCCCTGCAGCGACTCGGCGAAGAACGCGGCGGGCGCCGCGATCTGCGCGCGCAGCGACGCGAGCGCCTCGTCCGCGGACGTGCCGCGATAGGGGTCCGGCACCGCGCACACGTGGGTGCCCGGCGGCGGCGGTGCCTTGTACGGGCTGAGCGCGATCTGTGAGACGAGGTGGCCGTGGTAGGCGCGGTCGAGCACGAGCACCTCGTCGCGCCCGGTGTGGGCGGCGGCGAGCCGCAGCGCGAGGTCGTTGGCCTCCGAGCCCGAGTTGACGAAGAAGCACACGTGCAGGGGGTCCGGCAGCGTCGCCGCGAGCCGGCGGGCGTAGTCGATCACGGACGCGTGCAGGTAGCGCGTGTTGGTGTTCAGGGCCGCCATCTGCCGCTGTCCGGCCGCGACCACGCGCGGGTGGCAGTGCCCGACGTGGGCGACGTTGTTGACGAGGTCGAGGTAGGCGTTCCCGGCCGCGTCGTAGAGGTGGGCGCCCTGGCCGCGCACGATGTGCAGCGGCTCGCGGTAGCTGAGGCTCAGCGCCCGGCTCATCGCCGTGCGCCGCCGGTGCGCGACGTCCGCCGGCGCGCGCGCGGGCCGGGCGGCGTCGCCCTCGCGCCGGCCGAGCAGGAGGTTGGGGTCGGGGCACACGCTCCGCCACACGTCGGCCTCCTCCGAGAGCGCGACGCCCGGCAGGTCGCCGACGAGCGCCGTGAACAGCTGCAGGTGCAGGTGGGGCGGCCAGCCGCCGTTGACCTCCGGGGCGCCGAGCCGGGCGATGACGTCGCCCGCGCGCACCGCGGCGCCCGTCTCCCAGGCCGCGGTGGAATCCGGATCGAGGTGCCCGAACAGCGTCCAGAACGGGACGCCGCCGGCGGTGGCGTGGCGCAGCACGAGCACGCCGCCGTAGTCGAGCGGGCGCGCGCGCGTCTCGCGCCGCTCGATCACGCCGTCGAGCGGGGCGCGCACCGCCGTTCCCGCGTCCGCGAACAGATCTGTGCCGATGTGCCGGGTCCGGAACTGCCCGTCCGCCATGCGGAACTCGGGTGCGGTGTAGATTCGGCGCTCCTCGTCGTAGCGGCCGATCGCCACGCCGACAGGCGCGTGCATGTCGCGCGCCGGCCCGCTCAGGTCGAGCACGGGCGCGGTGGCGAGGTCGGCGTCGAGGACCGGGCGCGGCTCGGCGGCCCCCGACTCGAAGTGCTGGCGGACGCGGCGGGCGGTCGGGCTCGCCTCGTATCCGCACGCGTCGCGGTAGCGGAAGTGCGCGAGCTCGGCGTCCTCGCCGGCGAGCTGCTCGAGGACGCGGACGACGCCGTCCTGGCTGACCAGCAGGTACTCGTTCCCGGGGGCGGCGGAGTGCTGCCACGCCGCCATGCAGACGCTCATCGCCAGCCGCGTGCGGATGAGGTCGAACAGCACCTCGAGCTCCCCGGGGGCGAGCGGCGCGACCTCGTGGTAGCCGCGGACCACCGGGACGACCGCGCGGACGGGATCGGGCCGGCCCTGCATCGCGTACGCGGCCGCGACCGCGAGGCCCGCGACGCGCACGCTCCACGCCGTGTCCCCGAAGTCGATCAGGCCGCGGACCGTCCCGTCGCCGCCGACGACGACGTTGTGCTCGTTGGCATCGTTGTGGATGACCTGGTGCGGCAGGCCCGCCAGCCGCGGCGCCACGCCATCCTCGAAGCGCGCCAGCACCCCCTCCACGAGCGGCCGCCGGGCTGCGTCGACGAGGCTCGCGAAGCGCGCGACCTCCGGCGCGGCGAGGAGGTTCCACAGCAGCGGCCGGCGCATCGCGGGATGCTCGAAACCGGCCAGCGCGCGATCGATCCGCGCGACGATCCGGCCCAGGCCGGCGAGCTGCGCCGGGCCCGGCCGGGCCTGCGCCCACACCCGCCCGGGAAGCCAGGACAGCAGCCGGACGGGGCGCCCGTCGACCTCCGCCGTCGGGCCCAGCAGCCGCGGGGCTCCCGGCTCCCCGCGGGCCGCCAGTTTCTCCAGCACCGCGTCCTGGAGCGCGAGCGCCGCGCGGTCGGCCTCGGGGTGGTGGAGCTTGAGCACGGCGCGCTCGCCGCCGGCGCCGTCGAGGCGGAAGTTCAGGTCGCGCTCGCCGGGCAGCGGCGTGGCCGTCGCGACGAGCCCATAGAGCTCGCGCGCGATCCTCTCGGCCTCGTCCGCCCCGACTGTCCCCGTCGCGCTCATCGCCGACCCGATGTTCGCATCACCGCCCGGGCGAGCCGGCGTTCCCGCCGCCTTGGCGGCACGTTACC
>JBIOTP010000233.1:0-2679 GCA_044865965.1 Solirubrobacteraceae bacterium | reverse complement strand
CGCACGGCGAGGCGCGAGCCATCGACGCGCTGCTCGAGCTGCGCTGCGAGGCGCTGATCCTGATCGGCCCGGAGGCGCCGGTCGCGACGCTCGACGCTCTCGCGCGCCAGCGCCCGCTGGTCGTCGTTGGCCGGCGCGTGCGCTCGGACGCGCTCGACGTGGTGCGTGCGGCCGACGACGCCGGTGTCGCCCAGGTGGTCGACCACCTCGTCGCGCTCGGCCACCGCGCGATCGTCCACGTCGACGGCGGCGGCGGCACGATCGCCGCCGACCGCCGCCGCGGCTACCGCAGGGCGATGCGCCGCCACGGCTTCGCGGCGCGCGTGATCGCCGGCGACCTGACGGAGTCCGCCGGCGCCGCCGCGGCAGCGCAGGTGGTGCGCGAGCTCCGCGGCGAAGGCGCCGCCGCGGCGCGCAGCGGCAACGATCCCCCGACCGCGATCGTCGCCGTCAACGATCGCTGCGCGATCGGCGTGCTCGATGCGCTGCTGCGGGCGGAGATCGCCGTGCCGGCGCGCGTCTCCGTCACGGGCTACGACGACAGCGTGCTCGCGCAGCTCGCCCACACGGACCTCACGACGGTCAGCCAGGACGCCGCCGAGCAGGCGCGGCTGGCCGTCGAGGCGGCCGTCGAGCGGCTCGACCAGGGCCGCGCGCAACGGCGCGAGGTCGTACTCCCGCCGCGGCTCGTGGTGCGGGGCAGCACCGCCGCCGCGCCATCTCGGGAACGTTCCCACCTGAACCGGTAGCATCCGGCTGGGCATGCGCAATCCGACAATCAAGGACGTCGCGGCGCGTGCCGGGGTCTCCAAGTCCTCGGTCTCGCGCGTGTTGCAGGGCTCGACGCTCGTCAGCGACGCGAGCCGCGAGGCCGTCCTGCGCGCGATGGACGAGCTCGGCTACCGCCCCAACGCGGCGGCGCGCACGCTGGTCAGCCGCCGCTCGAACACGATCGGCGTGCTGCTGACCGACCTCCACAACCCGTTCCTGGTCGAGATCGTCGACGGCATCGAGCCGGTCGCCGAGCGCCACGGTTACACGGTGCTCGTGGTCAGCGGCAAGCGCCAGACCCGCGCCGAGGCCTCCGCGCTGCACAAGCTGCTCGAGCTGCGCGTCGACGGGATCGTCTGCGACGCCACGAAGCTCGATCGGCGGGCACTGGTCGCGGCCGCGCGCTCGACCCCGATCGCCACGTTGACCCGCACGCCCGAGGCGCCGCGCGTCGATTCCGTCGTCACCGACGACCGTGCCGGCGCCGCGCTCGTGGTCGAGCACCTCGTCGGGCTCGGGCACCGCCACATCGCGACCGTCGCGGACACGCAGGAGCGCTCCGGGCTGGACCGCATCCGCGGCTATGAGGAGGCGATGGCCGCGCACGGCCTGGCCGCCGAGGCGCACGTCGTCCCGGCCGACTTCACCGAACGCGGCGGCCGCTCCGGCGGCGCGCGGCTGTTCGCCGAGGGCCGGCCGGTGACCGCCGTCTTCGCCGCCAACGACTTCTCCGCGCTCGGCGTGCTCGAGGCCGCGTCCGAGGCCGGGCTCGACGTGCCCGGCGACGTGTCCGTCGTCGGCTTCGACGACATCTCGATCGCGGCCTACCACCGGATCTCGCTCACGACTATCCACCAGCCGGCGCAGACGATCGGCGAGGCGGCGGTCGGCGCCGTGCTCGCTCGCATCGAGCATCCCGGGCGCCCGGCGCGGCGGCTGGTGATGGAGCCGCGGCTGGTCGAGCGGGGCACGACGGGGCCCGCTCGGAGCCCCGCCGTGCAGGCGGCCTGAGGAGGAGCTAGGCCGCGTCTGGCTCGAGGTGCTCGATCTCCATCGCGAGCTCGCGCAGCTGCTCGCCGCCGGCCATCAGGTCGAGGATCTCCTCGCGCCGCTTCTCGCCGCGCCGGAAGTCCGCGGCGACCTCGCCGTGGATGAGCACGATGTAGCGGTCGCCGACCGTCATCGCGTGCTGCACGTTGTGCGTGATGAACACGATGGCGACGCCGCGCGCCTTGGCCGTCATGATCAGCCGCAGCACGATCTCGGATTCCTTGACGCCGAGCGCGGAGGTCGGCTCGTCGAGGATCAACACGCGTGCGCCGAAGTGCATCGCGCGGCCGATCGCGAGCGCCTGCTTCTCGCCGCCGGACATGGTGCCGACGAGCTGCGCGCCGTCGCGCACGCGCGTGATGCCGAGCGCGTGGAGCTCCTCGAGCGCGATCTCGTTGGCCGTCGAGAAGTCGATCCAGCGCAGGAACTTCGGCCCCTTCGTCGGCTCCGCGCCGACGAAGAAGTTGCGCGCGACGCTCATCAGCGGGATCACGCCGACGTCCTGGTGGACGGTGGCGATCCCGGCCGCGCGCGCCTCGCGCGGCGAGCCGAAGTCGACCGCCTGGCCGTCCATCAGCATCTGGCCGTTGGTCGGCTGGTGCACGCCCGACATCGTCTTGATCAGCGTCGATTTGCCGGCGCCGTTGTCGCCCAGCAGGCAGATGACCTCGCCGCCGGTGACGTCGAACGACACGTCATTGATCGCCGCGATGCCGGCGAAGTGCTTGGACACGCCGCGCAGCTCGAACAGCGGGGCGTCGGTGGTGGTCTTGGTCATCGCCCGCTCATCGCCAGTCGCCGGAAGTAGTTGTTGCCGAGCACCGCCATCAGCAGCAGCACGCCGAGCACGAGCTGCGC
>JBIOTP010000232.1:0-3070 GCA_044865965.1 Solirubrobacteraceae bacterium | reverse complement strand
GCATCCCGCGGCGGCAGCGGACCGCCGAGCGCCGTCATGGCGGCGGTCGCATCGAGCGCACCCCAGCCGGTGTATGCGTCGCGCCCTGGAGCGCAGGCGCGGCACCCCGTCTGCGCGCTCGCGTCGACCGCGGCGCGTTCGATGAGCGCCGTCACCTGCTCGGGGCGGAGCAGCGGGCGCGCCCCCAGGAGGTTCGCCGCGACGGCGCTCGCCTGCGGGGCCGCGAACGACGTTCCCTCCGGCGGGCGGAACTCGTCGGTCGCGCAGGGCGTGTACCCCTGGTCGGCACACGATGCGCGCTCGCCGGTCAGCGACCGCGGGAACGTCGAGAGGATGTCCTCGCCCGGGGCCGCCACGTCGTTGTAGACGGCGTCCCGGTTCGAGAACGCCGGCGACGCGCCGCCGCGCGTGAGCGCGCTCACCCCGAGCACGTGCGGGAGCGCGGCCGGGTAGCTCGCGAAGCGCCACGGCGTCCGCGGCGCCTGGTCCGAGTTGCCGACGGCGGCGACCACGACGGCTCCGCGCTTGACCGCGTACGCGATCGCCTCCTGCTCGAGGCGGGAGTACGTGTCGCGGCCCGGGTTGCGGGGATCGCGAAGACCCCCGAGGCTGACGTTGACCACCCGTGCGCCGTTGTCGACGGCCCAGTGGATCGCGCGGGACTCCGCCTGCACCGAGATGGTGCCGTTCGGGGAGACGACCTTTGCGACCACGAGCTCCGCTGCGGGAGCAAGGCCCGCGATGCCGACGGCATTGTCGAGCTGCGCGGCGATGATGCCGGCCACGATCGTGCCGTGGCCGCGCGTGTCCTGGGCCGTCCCTCCGACGAAGCTCTTCGCCACCGCGACCTGACGCGCGAGGTCGGGGTGGGTCAGGTCGATCCCGGAGTCGATCACCGCGACCCGGACCGGCGCGAGCGGCGGGGGCGTCTCCCAGGCGTCGTACGCCCGGGTCGCGACCGCGTACCACTGCTTCGGCGCGAGCGGGTCGGTCGGGACGAAGGAGACCCGGCGCACGTGATCGGGCTCGGCCCAGGCCACGCCGGCGACGCCGCGAACTGCGGCCGCCGGCGCGTCGACGGACAGCGCGCGCAGCGGCGCGAGGGTGGTCGGGCTTTCACCCGTGACACGTTCGATCGCCGCCGACACGGCACTCCGGTCGGCCCCCGGCCGCAGGCCCACCGTCGTCCGGCCGGCGAGGCTCGGAGCGGGGAGGGCGAGCGCGGCACCGACGGCGAGCGCCCAGAGCAGGGCGCGCCGGCTCACGCGGTGACCCGAACCGTCAGCGGCGGGCCGGCGAGGCCGTCGGCGGAGAGCCGGTACACGGTCGTCCCGCTCGCGCGGAGCTTGACCGCGAACGTCCCGTCCGCTGCCGGCGAGAGGCGCTTGGCCGTCACCCACGTCCCGCCCGGCGTCCGGCGCTCGAGCGTCGCACGCTCGACCTGGCGCGCGACGCCGGTGAGCTGCACGACGGACGAGGTGCCCTTCGGCTCGGCCGGCGGGTCGAGCCGCAAGGTGCCGAGACGAAATCCCGTCGACTTGAGGCCGAGGCGTGACCGAACGTCGCTGAGCCGTGCGGTGCTCGCCTGGCCGTCGGCCGTGGTGAGCCGCACGGCCGCCGGCTTCCCGGGCGATCCCGGGACGTACGCGACGTCTGCGACCGGGTCCTTCAGGCCGAAGCGGGCCGCGAGCTGTGCGCCGGTGAGGAGCCGCGGCGTCCACGCGTGGTTCGGTGACGCGGCGTCCCACGGATCGTCGACCGAGACGAGGTACGGGAGGTCGAGGCCGAAGGCGTCGAGCGAGCTGATCGTCCTGCCGCCGCTCGAGGAGAAGTAGAGCGTCTGCGCGGGCGCGCCCCCGTACGTCAGGATCTGCCCACGGGTCTCGCGCACGGCGCGGGTGGTGCCGGGCGCCTCCGAGCCGACGCCGTAGTAGACCTGGCTGCGCCAGTCCGAGTAGAGGTCGAACGGGCGCCCGCGGACGATGTGGCCGACTGCGTACGTCCGCGCCGCGACCGCCTGCGCCTCGAGCGCCGCGAGCGGCCAGTCCTTCGGCATCTCCCCCGGGACGACGCCGAGGAGGTACTCCTCGAGCCCGACGACGTTCACGAGCTGGACGCGGCCGCCGACCGCCGCCACCCGCAGGTCACCGCGGAACTCCTTGCCCGCGTAGGACAGGAACGCGCCCTTTGCGGCGCGGATCGTCACGGGGCCGGGGAGCGCCACCGGCTTGTCGTCCTTGCCGACGGGGAGCTTCAGGTCGGAGCCTGCGGTGATCGTGCCGCCGGCGATGGGGTATCGCTTTCCGGCGCCGTCGAAGACCGCCGCGACGTTCGCCACCGGGGCGTTTACGAGGCCGTCGGCGACGAGCACGCGAACCCGCTTGAGCAGCGTGTCGGGCGCCGTGCCCATCGTGGTGCCGCGGTAGTAGGTCGAGAGGATCTCCCGGTAGTCGCGGCCGGCGGTCGCCTGGCCGTAGGCGCCCCACTGACTCATCCCGACGCCGTGACCCCATCCCCCGCCGGCGAGGACGAACACCGGAGCGGGCGGCTTCGGCGCCGTCGAGGCGGCTGCGACGCCGAGGCTCAGGAGGAGCAGCGCAACGAGTGCGGCGGTACGGCGCATGAGCTCTGTATCGACCGCGAGCGGCTAGGCCCGGAGCCGCTCGGCGTATTGCTCCTCGTAGTAGCGGCGGTACTCGCCGGACTTGATCGGCTCCCACCAGGCGCGGTTCGCCGTGTACCACTCGACCGTCTCGGGCAGCCCGCCCTCGCCGAAGGAGTGGCGGGGCGCCCAGCCGAGCGCGCGCAGCTTCCCGTCGTCGAGGGCGTAGCGACGGTCGTGTCCCGCGCGATCCTCGACATGGCGGATCAGCGACGGGTCGGCCCCCGTCAGCTCGAGGATCCGGTGCGTCACCTCGAGGTTCTCGTGGTCCTCGCCGCCGATGTTGTAGATCTCGCCGGGCTCGCCCTCGCGCAGCACGAGCTCGACGCCGGCGCAGTGGTCCTCGGCGTGCAGCCATTCGCGCACCTGCTTCCCGTCCCCGTAGACCGGGAGCGGCTCGCCCTCGAG
>JBIOTP010000231.1:0-25944 GCA_044865965.1 Solirubrobacteraceae bacterium | reverse complement strand
CGGCAGGCGCTCGCATGCTGGTGGCACGTGTGCGCCTGCCGGGTGCCGGCAGGCGCGGGCCGGCGCCGCCGGAATGCGTTGAACTTTCGGCCGGGGCCACTTAGCCGGCGCTCAGGGGCGTGTTGCTACCGTCGGCGGGGAATGGCCACGTGCTACCGCCATCCCAGCCGCGAGACCGGCGTCTCGTGCTCGAGCTGCGGCAACCCGATCTGCCCCGACTGCATGACGCCGACGCCGGTCGGCATGCGCTGCCCGGACTGCGCGAGGCAGCGCACGCCGGTGCGCACGCTGCGCTCGATGACCGTCGACCCGGTCGTCACGTACGTGCTGATCGCGATCAACGTGCTCGTGTTCTTCGGCTCCACCGCCGGCGGCTCGTCGCTGACGGGCTCGAGCGGCGGCAACGTCTACCGCGACTTCGCGCTCGACGGCCCGGACGTCGCGGGCGGCGACTGGTGGCGGCTGATTACGTCGGGCTTCCTGCACTACGGCATCCTCCACATCGGGCTGAACATGTACGCCCTGTTCTGGCTCGGGCGGATGATCGAGCCGGCGCTCGGCCACGTGCGCTTCGCGGCGCTGTACTTCACGGCGCTGCTGGCGGGCTCCTTCGGCGCGCTGCTCGTACAACCGAACGCTTTGACCGCGGGCGCCTCGGGCGCCATCTTCGGCCTGTTCGCCGCCGCGTTCGTCATGGCCCGCAACCGCGGGATCGACGTGATGGCCTCGGGCATCGGCCCGATCCTCCTCATCAACCTCGTCATCACGTTCCTGCCCGGGTCCGGGATCGCGATCGGCGGCCACATCGGCGGGCTGATCGGGGGCGCCATCGCGGCGTTCGCGATCGAGCGGCTGAGCCTGCGGACGAGGTCGATCGCGCCGGGGGTCGCGGTCTGCTTCGTGCTGGCGGTGGCGGCGGTGGCGGGGGCGCTCGCGGTGGCCAGTTCGCCGGTCTGATCTCTGCCGGCCGCGCGCCGGGGCCGGCGAACTTCTTGCAAGGTAGGGGAGGCCCGAAGTGGCGCGCGGGCGCCAAACGATCATCGCCCGCGGGGTGTGTGTAAATCTAGTTCGACCTGGTCGAACTCAATTGATGCACACGCCGGCACGGCCGATCGCACGTGATCGGTCGCGTGCGGCAGCACCGCGCGGACGCGCACCTCGACCCCGCCCGATCACCGCGAGCCGGCCCGTCCCCCTCCTCACTTGCCCGCCGTTGAACCCGCGGCTAGTCGAGGATCAATTCCCGCACCCCACCCACCGGCGCCGGCAGGCGGTCGGGGTGCAGCACGTGCCCGAGCCACTCGAGCCCCTCGACCAGGCGCGGCCCGGGGCGCGAGAACCACCCAGCGGCGTCGGCGACCACCACGCGCTCGGCGCCGAGCTCCGCGAGCTCGTCGGCGTAGGCGACCGCCTCCTCGTACCCGCGCTCGACGTCGTAGCCGCACGGCATCACGACCACGACCTGCGGCCGAGCGGCGGCGACCTCCTCCCAGCTGCGCCGCTCGGAGGGCTCGCCGGGCAGGCCCAGCAGGTCCTCGCCGCCCGCGTGCTCGATCAGCTGCGGCACCCAGTGGCCGGCCACGAAGATCGGGTCCAGCCACTCCAGCGCGGCGACGCGCACCGGGGCGGCCGCGCGTACAGCGAGCCGCACGCGGTCGATCCGCGCGGCGGCGTCCTGCACGAGGTCGACGCCGGCGTCCTTGGCGTCGGTGGCCTGGGCGAGCGTGCGGACGTCGCCGAGCACCTCGCCGAGCGTGTGCGGGTCGAGCGACAGGACGCGCGGCGGCGGGTCCATGCGGTCGGCGATCGCGCGGACGTCGTCGTAGGAGACGGCGCACACCGAGCACAGCGCCTGCGTCACGATCAGGTCGGGCTGCAGGTCGTGCAGCGCCGCCTCGTCGAGCGCGTAGATCGAGCGCCCCTGCTCGGTGAGCTCGCGCACCGCCCGGTCGATCTCCGCGGGCGGCAGCCCGGGACCGATCACGTCGCGCGTGACCTTGGGTAGATTCAGCGCGGCGGCTGGAAAGTCGCACTCGTGGGTGACGGCCGCCACCTCGTCGCCCACCCCGAGGGCGAACAGCGTCTCGGTGGCGGATGGAACGAGGGAGACGATGCGCATGGCGTCAAAGCAAGTATGGCGACAGGAGGGGAGACCCTGGTCAGCGACTACAAGTTCGCCGACTTCGTGCCGGCGATCGCGTTCGTGAACCGCGTCGCGGACGCGGCCGAGCAGGCCAACCACCACCCGGACATCTGATCCACGGCTGGAACCGTGTGCGGCGGACGCTCACGACTCATTCCGCCGGAAAGTTGGCCGAGGCCGATCACGCGATGGCGCAGCGCATCGACAGCCTCGGAGAGGCATAGCCGCAACTGGGTACCATCTACGCGTCGCCTGATGAACGACGACGACCCGTCCCGAAGTAGCAAGGACCGCCCATGACCGCCCTGCTGTTGCTGGCGGTTGTGGTCCTCATCCTCATCAACGCGTTCTTCGTGGCCGCGGAGTTCGCCCTCGTGCGCTCGCGGCGCGCGCACCTGGAACACGCGGCCGAGGACGGCAAGCGCGGCGCCGCGACGGCCGTCGCGCTGATGGACGACCTGTCGCGCTACCTCTCCGCGGTTCAGGTCGGGATCACGCTCACGTCGCTGGGCCTGGGCTTCCTGGGCGAGCCGGCGATCGGCAAGCTGCTGGAGGACCTCTTCGGCGAGGGCGTGCCGCACTGGGTGGCGGTGACCGTGTCGGTGGGGCTCGCCTACGTCATCACGACCACGCTCCACATCACCTTCGGCGAGCAGGTCCCGAAGATCTACGCGATCCAGAAGGCCGAGCCGGTCGCCCGCTGGGTGTCGAAGCCGTTGATGCTCTTCACGAAGGCGTTCCACCCGTTCATCGCCGCGCTCAACGGGGCCTCCAACGGCATCCTCAAGCTGCTCGGCGTGCGCACCTCGGGCCAGCTCGACGAGGGCGAGACGCCCGACGAGCTGCGCGTGCTGATCCAGCAGTCGGTCACCGGCGGCAAGCTCGACCCGGGCGAGGCCGGCATGCTCACCGGCGTCTTCCACCTGCACGAGCAGCAGGCGCGCCAGGTGATGACGCCGGCGCCGGCGATCGTCACCGTCGACCTGTCCGAGAACGTCGAGACCGCGCTGCGGCGCTGCGTGTCATCCGGCCACACCCGTCTCGTCGTGACCGTGGACCACAACGAGGACCGCGTGAAGGGCATCGTGCACGCCAACGCGCTGGCGCAGAAGCTGCTCGCCGAGGGCCCGGAGGCGAGCCTCGACGGGCTCGTGCACGAGGCGCCGATCGTGCCCGAGACCAAGCCGCTGGACGACCTGCTCGCCGACCTGCAGCGCCAGCGCTCGTCGCTGGCGGTCGTGATCGACGAGTACGGCCGCACGGCCGGCATCGTCACGGTGGAGGACATCGTCGAGGAGGTCGTCGGCGAGATCGACGACGAGACCGATCCGCAGGGCGGCGCCGTCCGGCGGCTCGCGAACGGCGACTGGTTCGTCCGCGGGCACGTCGCCATCACCGACCTCGTGGACTACGGCCTCGAGCTGCCGGTGGACACCGACGCCTACAACTCCGTGGGCGGATTCGTGTTCGGCGAGCTGGGCCGGCTGCCCAAGCGCGGCGACGTCGTCACGCACAACGGCTACTCGATCCGGGTCGAGTCCGTGCGCGAGAACCGCATCGAGGCGGTGCGCATCCGGGTTCGCCGCATCGCGGAACCTGGGCCTTCGGCCAGGTAGCGAATCGAAACTGCGTGACGAATTGCACATTCCAGCGCAACGCGCTACCTTGCCGCCAATAACCGGCCGCCAAGGCGGTTGAGGAGGAGAGAGACGGAGATCCTGGGGAGGATCGACCGAGTAAGCACTACGCGTCCGGCTCCGGGGAGCGAGCCGGGCGCGAAGTGTTTAACGCGGCTTAAAACACTTGCGCCCGATTCAGGGGAGCGAATCGGGCGCGAAGTGCGTTTCTGGAGGAGGGGTTGCGATGAGGATTCGTCGCAAGCGTTAGATTCCCAACCTTCTCTCAATACAAGCTAAACATTCCGCCGCGGGGCTTAATACGCGTGGAACCCGCGTCCGCTCTTGCGCCCCAGCGCGCCCTCGGCGATCAGCGCCTCGACCCGCTCCGGGACGTCGGCGCCGATCATGCGGCCGATCGCGGCCGACACGTCGAGCCCCACGAGGTCCAGCAGCGCCAGCGGCCCCATCGGGTGGCCGGCGCCTAGGCACATGCACGTGTCGATCGCCTCGGCGTCGAGCCCGGTGCGCTCCATCAGCCGCACGGCGTCGAAGAGGTACGGGAACAGCAGGCGGTTGACGACGAAGCCCGGCGTGTCCGGCACCTCGACGGCGGTCTTGCCGAGCTCCGCGCACAGCGCCCGCGCGCGCTCGCGCGTCTGCTCGCTGGCCTGCGCCGGGAACGCGAGCTCGATCAGCTCCATCTTCGGCACCGGGTTGAACACGTGCAGCCCGACGAAGCGCTCCGGGCGCCCGCTGGCGGCCGCCAGCTCGCCGACGGACAGCGACGACGTGGTGGTGGCGAGGATCGCGTCGGGGTCGAGGTGCCCGTTGAGCCGGCCCCAGATCGTCGCCTTCGCCTGCGGATCCTCGACGATCGCCTCGACGACGAACGTCGCGCCCTCGAGCACGGCGGGATCCCGGCTGAACGTCACGTTGCCGTTGATGTCGAAGCCCAGCCGCTCGCAGATCTTGTCGACCTGCTCGGAGGCGCGCTGGCAGCTGCCGTCGGAACGCGCCCATACGGTCACGGGACCGTGGCCCGCGGCGACCGCCGCGAGGCCGCACGCGATCGCTCCCGATCCCGCGATGCCAAGACGCTCCGACACGTTGTCCTCCAGTTGATTGACCAGCCAGTCAACTTCGTAGACTACGCCCTCAAATACCCGGAGGACGAACCAACATGTCAAGCACGGGCCGCGAAGTCGTCATCGTCGAGGCCGTCCGCACGCCGGTGGGGCGCGGGCATCCCGAGAAGGGCTACTACCGCGAGACGCACCCGAACGAGCTGCTCGGGCGCTGCTTCACGGAGCTGATCGAGCGCACCGGCATCGCGCCCGAGGCGGTCGAGGACGTCATCGGCGGCTGCGTGCAGCAGTACGGCGAGCAGATGTTCAACGTCACGCGCAACGCCTGGCTGCAGGCCGGCCTGCCGATGGAGACGCCGGCGACGACCGTCGACCGCCAGTGCGGCTCGGCCCAGCAGGCGGTGAACTTCGCCGCGGCGCTGATCGCGGCCGGGGTGCACGACGTGGCGATCGGCGGCGGCGTCGAGCACATGGGCCACGTGCCGATGGGGATCGGCTTCAAGTGGACCGACGACGTCGGCTCGCCGTGGCCCCCGGCGCTGATGGAGCGCTATGCGCTCGTCCCCCAGGGGCTGTCGGCGGAGATGATCGCCGACAAGTGGGAGCTGCCCCGCCATGAGCTCGACGAGCTCGCGCTGCGCTCGCATCAGCTCGCGCACCGCGCCACCGAGGAGGGGCGCTTCGAGCGCGAGATCGTGCCGTTCGCGGTCAACGGCTCCACGTACGTGTCCGACCAGGGGATCCGCCCGGACACGACGCTGGAGGCGCTGTCGCAGCTCAAGCCCGCCTTCAAGCCCGACGGCAAGGTCACCGCGGGCAACTCGTCGCAGATCTCGGACGGCGCGGCGGCGGTCCTGCTGATGACCTCCGAGAAGGCGGAGGAGCTGGGGCTCACCCCGCGCGCGCGGATCGTCGACCAGACGACGGTCGGCGTCGACCCGGTGATGATGCTCACGGGCCCGATCCCCGCCACGCGCAAGCTGCTCGAGCGCAACGGGATGACGATCGGCGACATCGACCTGTTCGAGGTCAACGAGGCGTTCGCCCCCGTCGTGTTGGCGTGGGCGCGCGAGCTGGAGCCCGACATGGACCGCGTGAACGTCAACGGCGGGGCGATGGCCCTCGGCCACCCGCTGGGGTCGACCGGCGCGCGCCTGATCACGACGCTGCTGCACGAGCTCGAGCGCGCCGACGCCGAGATCGGGCTCGTGACGATGTGCTGCGGCGGCGGCCTGGGGACCGGGACCGTCATCCAGCGCATCTAGCCACCCTTGCCGCGGCTGGCCGGGCAGCGTAGGGTCCGCAGGGACCATGGAGTCGCCCCTCACGCTCGGCAGTCAGACCCCTGAGGAGCTCGAGGAGCGCCGCGTCGCAGTCGACCGCGGCGTTCCGTTCCTGCTGTTCCGCGACGGCGACGGCCGCCAGCGGATCTTCTCGCTCGAGGAGCCCGCCGAGGTGGTGACCGTCGGCCGCCGCTACGAGGCCGACATCTCGCTCCCCTGGGACCCGGAGGCCTCGCGCCTGCACGCGGAGCTGTCCTTCCGCGCCGGCGAGTGGACGATCTGCGACGACGGCTGGTCGCAGAACGGCACGTGGGTCAACGGCCTGCGGCTCGCGGGGCGGCGCCGGCTCGCGGACGGCGACCTCGTGAAGATCGGCCGCACGATCATCGGCTACCACCATCCGGGCCCGACCGGGCCGGGGCCGACGATGGTCCAGGGCGAGCTGAGCGCGACGCCGCGGTTCTCCGACCAGCAGCAGCGCATCCTGCGCGCCCTGTGCAAGCCGCTGTTCACGGACGGCGACGGCTTCAACCCGGCCAGCGACATCGAGGTCGCGGACACGACGGGCATCGACATCGAGATGGTCACCCAGGAGCTCGACCTGCTCGCCCGGCTGTTCGGCCTCGAGGACATGCCGCGTCCCGAGCGCCGCGCGGAGGTCGCGCTGCTGGCGGTGCGCTCCGGGCTGGTCGGCGCGGACGAGGGCTCGCCGGGCGTCGACGACGCGACGTAGCGTAGGGTTCGCGCGCGATGCGCGCGTTCGTGGCGGAGCAGAGCGACGGGGGCGTCGTGCGCGGTGTCCGCGAGGTCGACGACCTCGGTGAGGGCGACGTGGTCATCCGCGTCGCCTACTCGAGCGTGAACTACAAGGACGCGCTCGCGACGACCCCGAAGGGCCAGGTCGCACGCATCTCGCCGCTGGTGCCGGGGATCGACCTCGCCGGCACGGTCGAGGAGGCCGGCCCGGACGCGCCGGTGGCGGTCGGCGACGAGGTGCTCGTGCACGGCTACGACCTCGGCGTCGCCCACCACGGCGGCTACGCGGAGCGCGCGCGGGTGCCCGCCGGCTGGGTCGTCGCGCTGCCGCGAGAGCTGTCCGCGCGCCAGGCGATGGCGATCGGCACCGCCGGCTACACCGCCGCGCGCTCGGTGATCGCGCTGGAGGCGCACGGCCTGATGCCCGGCGACGGGCCCGTGGTGGTCACGGGCGCGAGCGGCGGCGTCGGCAGCACCGCCGTCGACATCCTCGCCGCCCGCGGGCACGAGGTGGTCGCCGCGAGCGGCAAGGACGCGGGCGACTGGCTGCGCTCGCTCGGCGCCTCCGACGTGATCTCGCGCGAGGACGTGATCGGCGACCCCGACCGCCCGATGGGAAAGGCGCGCTGGGCCGGCGCCGTCGACCCCGTGGGCGGCGACGTGCTCGCCGGCATCCTGCGCACGCTGCGCTACGGCGGGACCGCGGCCGCGTGCGGCAACACCGGCGGCGTCAAGCTCGCGGCGACCGTGCTGCCGTTCATCCTGCGCGGCGTCAACCTGCTCGGGATCGACTCCGTCAACACGCCGCTGGCGGAGCGCGCGGAGACCTGGCGCCGGCTCGCGGACGACCTGCGCCCGCCGCACCTCGACGACTCGATCGCCCGCGAGATCTCGCTCGACGACCTCGAGGGCGCCCTCGACGCGATCCTGCGCGGCGAGCTGCGGGGCCGCACCGTCGTGCGGATCTAGGCCGCCTCCAGCCGCGCCACGAGCTCGTCGAGCTTGAGCTCCTCGAGCCCTCGCCCGACCGCCTCCAGCTCCGCGGCGCAGAATTCCACGAGCGACCGCCCCTCGCGGCACAGCTCGAGCGTCTCCCGCAGCCCGGCCTCGCCCGAGTCGAGGCGCGCGATGATCGCCTCCAGCCGGGCCGAGGCGATCTCGTAGCTCATCGTCGCGTCGGTCATGGGTCTCCTCGGGTAGCGGCCGCGACGCGGCCGTCGTGGAAGCGCAGCGTCAGGCTCGGCTGCTCGCGGGCCGCGGCGGCCGAGATCACCGGCTCGCCGGCGGGATCCTCGACGAGGACGTAACCGCGCTCGAGCGTGCGCTGGGGGTCGTGCGCCGCGAGCGTGGCGAGCAGGCGGTCGAGCTCGCGGCGGCGGCGCTCGAGCGCGCTCGCGGCGGTGCGCTCGAGTGTCGCGGCGGCGGCGTGGGCGTCGCGGACGGCGCGATCGGTCGCGGCGCCGGCGACAGCGGTCTTGTGGGCGAGGGCGGTCGCGCGGGCCGTGGTGGCGCGGTCGCCTTCCGTGAGGATGCGGCGGGTGGCGGCGCGCAGCTCGCGGGTCTGCTGGTGCAGGCGCGTGCGCTGGCGGGCGACGTGGTGGGCGGGCGCGCGCGAGAGGCGGGCGAGCGTGCGGGCGCGGTCGAGCACCGCGCGGCGGCCCTGGCGATCGAGCCGGCTCGCGAGCCGCGTGAGGGCGGCGCGGGCCGCGGTGCAGTCGACCGATACGGCCGACTCGGCGGCGTGCGTCGGGGTGGAGCAGGCGACGGCGGCGACGTCGTCCAGCAGCGTGCGATCCGTGTGGTGGCCGACCGAGGCGATCACGGGCACGCGGAGCAGGGCGACGGTGCGGCACAGGGTCTCGTCGCAGAACGCGAAGAGGTCGGCGAGCGAGCCACCGCCGCGGGCGACGATTACGACCTCGACCTCCTCGCAGGCGGCGACTTCCTGCAGCGCGCGGGTCACGGCGGGCGCGGCGTGGCGGTCCTGCACCGGCGCGAACGCCCACACGAGCCGGCCCGCCCAGCCGCGCCGGCGCAGCCCGGCGAGCACGTCGTCGCGCGCCTTGCCCGACTCCCCGGTGACGACGCCGATGCAGCGCGGCAGCGCCGGTCGCGGCAGCGCCTTCTGCAACGCGAACAGGCCCTCGGCGTGCAGCCGCCGGCGCAGCTGCTCGAGCTGCGCGAGCAGGTCGCCCTCGCCGGCCGCGCGGAGCTCGGTGACCGCGAACGAGAAGCCCGGCGAGGCGGTGCGCGAGCCCGGATAGAAGTCGCAGCCGCCGGCCGCCACGACCCGCACGCCCTCGGCGAGCGCGCCGATCCCCAGCGCGTCGAAGTCCTCCCGCCACATCGAGCAGGGCAGGGCGCCGGTGGCGTCGCGCAGCTCGAACCACACCTTCGCCCGCCCCGCCTTGAAGCCGAACGCCTCGCCGAACACCTGCACGCGCGCGAACCTGCGCAGGCGGTCGCGCAGCGCCGCCGCGTAGCGCCCGACCGGCCACGGCCCGGTCAGGGCCGAGCCGGGGATGCCGTCCGGCCGCGCCACGGGCTCAGCCACGCACGGCCTCCGCGAGTGTGCGCGCGACGCGCGCGCGGTCGCTCCCGAGCGGCACCGCGACGAGCGTGTCGGCGCCGGCGTAGGCGGTGAGGTTGAGCCCGCTGGGCGTCGCGGGGAGGCCGGCGGCGTCGATCAGCGCCGGCGTCAGCGCGCGGGCGGCGGCGTCGCGGTCGCCGGCCAGCATCGCCTCCTGGCACGCGCGGGCGCTGTCGCCGTGGCCGGCCTCGGCCGCCGCCTCGACGTAGAAGTTCTTCTCGCGCGCGCCCATCGCGCCGAGGTAGAACGCGATCCACGGCCGCAGCGCGTCGCGCGCTGCGTCGACGTCATCCTCGATCGCCACCGGGACGACCGGCGCGACGTCGATGTCGGCCCGCGTGCGGCCCGCGCGCGCCAGCCCGCGCTCCAGCCGCGCGAGGCCCTCCGGCTCGAACATGAACGGCAGCCACCCGTCCGCGATCTCGCCGCACTGCTCGATCGCCCGCGGGCCGAGCGCGCCCAGGTAGATCGGGATCCGCGGCTGCACGGGCCGCGCGAGCAGCTTCAGCGGGCGGGCGAGCTCGGTCGGCAGCGGCAGCGTCTCGTGCTCGCCCTCGTAGCGGACCGTCCGGCGCGCGAGCGCCATGCGCACGACGTCGACGTACTCGCGCGTGCGCGCGAGCGGCCGCGCGAACGGCACCCCGTACCAGCCCTCCGACACCTGCGGCCCGGAGACCCCGAGCCCGAGCCGGAAGCGCCCGCCGGAGATCACGTCGAGCGACGCCGCCGCCATCGCCGTGGCGGTCGGCCGCCGCGCCGGGATCTGCATCAGCCCCGAGCCGAGCGCGACCCGCTCGGTGCGGCCGGCGAGCAGCCCGAGCACGGAGACGGCGTCCTGCCCCCACGCCTCCGCCACCCACACGGAGTCGAGCCCGAGCTCGTCGGCGAGCACCGCGAGCTCGACCTGCTCGTCGAGGCTGAACCAGGGCCAGTAGGCGAGAAAGAGGCCGGCGCGCACGGACGCAAGACGGTAGCCCCCGCCGGGGACGGCTCGGCGGCGCGGCCGGCGCGCACTTGCCGCCAGACGGCAGCTCCCGCCGGGGACGGCTCAGCCGCGCGTGGGGCCGCCGACGCGGCGCGGCTGCTCGTGCTCGTCGACGCTCGGCAGCGGCCGGACCATGTCCTGCTCGGGCTCGCCGCGGACCTCGCCGGTGAACCCGAGCCGCTCCAGCCGCGCGATCTCGCGCTCGCCCTCGATGCGCGCCGGATGGTCGGCCGGCAGCCCCGCGATCAGCTTTCGGATCCGGTTGCGGAGCTGATACGCGAAGTGGGGCGTAGAGCCGCCCATGAGCTGACGCACGTCGTCCACGGTGACCTGATAGTCGGGGCGCAGGCGCTCCGGCTGCTCGGCTTGGGCCATGGGCTCACTAGCCTCCGGTGTCGACGGGCTGGATCTCGAGGAGAGTATCGATGCGCGCCTGGACGGCCGCCGCGATCGCGCTCTCGTCGCCCATCAGCCAGCCGTGGTTGTAGACGCCGCGCACGGGGTCCTTGTCGTAGCCGGGCTGGATGTCGAGCAGGTAGTCCTGCAGCGGGGCCGGGAGCACCCCCGCGTCGGTGACGAGCAGCAGCGGCCCGTAGGTCCCCGACGCCGACAGCGGCGCCGCCGCGGCCGCGTCCTGGGGGCGCCGCGTCGAGGCGAAGACGAGCCCGTGGCCGGGATCGTCGACCTGCCAGCCGTAGGTGCCGTCCCGGTAGCGGGCGAACGCGATCGCCGTGCTCACGGGATCGGCGGCCGCGATCCGCTTGACGGTCCCGAGCTTGCCCAGCTGGTCGAGCACGCCGTCGGACACCGCGTCGACCGGGCCGAGCACGTAGATGTGCGGCCGGTGGTGGGTCTTGATGGCCGTCGCGGTCTCCGGCGGGACCGCGTTCTGGCTCACCCACAGGATCGGGTTGCCGGACTTCGCCGCCCAGCCCGCGGCCGGCATCGCGTACTCGGGCCGGTCCGCGGAAGCGACGACGACCGACGCGGCCGGCGCGCCCGCGGCGGAGGCCTGCAACTTGTCGACCGCCGCGGCGAGCGCCGCCGGGTTGGGCGCCGCGACGTCGTTGGTCTTGTAGCCCTCGACCGCCGCCTGCGTGCCGACGCGCAGGATCTGCGCGCCGCCCGCCTCCTTGGCTCCGGTCGGCTGCAGCGCGTCGAGCGCCGCCGCCGTCGCGTCCGGCAGCTGGTTGCCGTTCGCGAACAGCACCGGGGCGCTCAGCGGCCGGCCCGCGAGCACGGCGGCGGCGATCCCGGTCCGCCAGTCGGCCGCGTCGGCGAGCACGACCGCCTTGGGCTTGGTCTCCGGCGTGCGCGCCGGGAACACGGCCTCGGCCACCGCGGCGGCGTCGGCGATCGCGTCCGCGCCCGCGACGCGCGTCGTGTTCTTGGTCGCGAACACAGGGAAGCCGAGCGGCGGGCCCTGCGGCTTTTCGGTCCCCTTCTGGCCGAGCACCGGCGCGTTCTGGCGCTCGCCGCCGTTGCCGCCGCCCGAGCCGCCGCAGCCGGCGACGATCGCGACGAGGAGCAGGAGCGGGGCCGCGCGCAGGGGCACACGAACGAGGCTAGAGCAGAGGTTCCCGGTCGGCGCCGCTGAGCGGCAACGCGCCACATTCGCGATTCCCGCTCAAGTTCCGCGAGCGAGTTGCCGATGGACGTGGGAAGCCGGCCCATCCCCCCAGATGGGCCGATCTACTGGACACATGACCGCGGCGCTTATAGGGTGCCGCGCACGCCGAACCCCTAGTTGGTCACCGGGGGGCGGGGGACCCAGAGTTGTTTGGGGCTAATCGCGTCCATGAGCGACGCGAGGCGCAGGCTCTTTCAGCGCCAGCCCGTCAGCTAACCCCGCAGGCCGACGAAAGAGGAATACGGCTTGAATCCGCTGCGGGCGTTGGCCCTCACGACGACTTTGCTGTTGCTCGCGCCCGCCGCCGCAATGGCGCAGGGCTCCCCGCAGGAGCCCACCGGCGGGGCGGAGTTCCCGCCCCCGCCGCCACCCGCGCCCGTGAACATGACGGTGCCGGGCACCGTCGCCCAGCTCTTGCCGGACGGCTCCGCCGCCGCGCCGGCCGACGCGCCGGCCGCGGTCCAGCAGGCGGTCTGGGCCGCGAACGCGATCCAGGACAAGCCGTACATCTACGGCGGCGGCCACCGCCGCTTCGAGGACGCCGGCTACGACTGCTCCGGCACCGTGTCCTTCGCGCTGCACGGCGGCGGCCTGCTCGACGCGCCGCTCGACTCGAGCAGCTTCATGCGCTGGGGCGAGGCCGGCGAGGGTCAGTGGATCACGGTCTACACGAACCCCGGCCACGCTTACGCGGTGATCGCCGGCCTGCGGCTTGACACCAGCGTGGCGAGCGCCGCCCGCCGTGCCACCCTCGCCGCCCGCAAGGCGACGGAGCGCGGCCCGCGCTGGCGGCCGGCGGAGCGGTCCTCGCGCGGCTACAAGCGCCGCCACCCGATCGGCTTCTAGTTCACGCCCCGGCGCGCGGGGCGGGTACGCTAGGTCGGACTCAGAATCCGACCATCTGGAAGAGAGGTGCCGTGGCCGGTATGTCCGGGCGGTTCTCCACCGTAATCAAGGCGAAGATCAACAAGCTCCTCGATCGGGCCGAGGACCCCGGCGAGACGCTGGAGTACAGCTACCAGAAGCAGATGGAGCTGCTCCAGAACGTCAAGAAGGGCATCGCCGACGTCGTCACCTCCAAGAAGCGCCTGCAGCTGCAGCAGCAGAAGCTCGAGCAGCAGGTCCTCAAGCTCGACACGCAGGCCCGCCAGGCGCTCTCCCAGGGCCGCGAGGACCTCGCGCGCACCGCCCTGGAGCGCAAGCAGTTCGCGCAGACCGAGCTGCAGTCGCTCGACCAGCAGGTCGCCGAGCTCGAGGCCCAGCAGAGCCAGCTGATCGACAAGGAGCAGCAGCTCCGCACGCGGATCGACCAGTTCCGCACCAAGAAGGAGGTCATCAAGGCGCAGTACTCGGCCGCCGAGGCGCAGGTGAAGATCGGCGAGGCGGCGTCGGGCGTCGGCGAGGAGATGGCCGACGTCGGGCTCGCGATGCAGCGCGCCGTCGACAAGACCGAGAACATGCGCGCCCGCGCGAGCGCGATGGACGAGCTCGAGGCCGCCGGCGCGTTCGACGACCAGCTCTCGCTCACGCCGGGCCAGGACGACATCGACCGCCAGCTGCACGAGCTGACGTCGCAGTCGGTGGTGGACGACGACCTCGCGCGCCTGAAGGCCGAGCTCGGCCAGGGCGAGCCCAAGCAGGCGCTCGGCGCCGGCGGGGAGGCGCCGCCGCAGGCCGCGCCCCAGGAGCAGCCGCAGCAGCAGGAGAAGCCGGCATGATCGTCCGGATCGCCACCGAGGGCCAGTACCGGCTGCCCGACGCGGACGCCGACCGCCTCAACCAGCTCGACAACGAGGCGGTCGCCGCCGTCGACGCCGGCGACGAGGACGGCTTCCACGCGGCCTTCGAGCAGCTGATCGAGCTCGTGCGCAGCGAGGGGGAGCCGCTCGGCGGCGACGAGCTCGAGGAGTCCGACATCATCCTGCCGCCGCCGGACCTGACGTTCGTCGAGGCCGGCGAGCAGTTCACCGGCGAGGGGCTGATCCCCGACTGAGAGCCCCGGCCGCCGTGATTACATCGGCGGCCAAGGGGTACAGAAGCGCAGGAAGCGTCTCCGGGGGGAGGACCTGTGCGAATGCAGCAGTGGATGCGCCGGGGCGCCGCGCCGGCGGTCGCGGCCGTACTGGCGCTCGCGGTCTCCGCGTGCGGCAAGGGCGCCGCCGGCGGCGGCGGCGAGGCCAAGGGCGGCACGCTGCAGATCGGGGCCGCGCTGTCGCTGACCGGCTCGCTGGCGAAGGAGGGCGCGCTGACGAAGCAGGGCTACGACCTCTGCGTGTCGACGATCAACGGCAAGGGCGGCGTGAACGCCGGCGGCCAGAAGCTCAAGCTGGCGATCAGCTATCAGGACGACAAGTCCGAGCCCGACACCGCCGCCCAGCTCATCGACAAGTTCAACGACCGCGGCGTGAAGCTGATCCTCGGCCCCTACGGCTCGCCGTCCACCGAGGCGGCCGCGGCGGTGGTCGAGCGCAACGGGCAGGTGATGGTCGACAGCTCGGGCGCGGACGACGCGATCTTCTCGAAGGGCTACAAGCAGACGTTCGCTGTCCTCTCCCCGGCCACGAAGTACGTGGCGACGATCATCGACGCGATCGCCGCCAACGCGAAGCCGATGCCCAAGACGGTCGCCTTCCTGTCGGCCGACGACGGGTTCTCGCAGACCGCGGCCAAGGGCGGACGGGCGCAGGCCGAGAAGGTCGGCATGAAGGTGGTGGCCGTCGAGTCCTTCCCCGAGCACACGACCGACGTGTCGGCGGCGCTGACGAAGATCCGCTCCAAGGATCCCGACCTGATCATCGGCTCGGTCCACGTCGAGGAGGGCATCGCGATCGTCAAGCAGAGCCGCGAGCTCGGGATCGAGCCGTCCGGAGGCTTCGGCGAGACGGTCGCGCCTCCGACGCCGGACTTCCGCGAGGCGCTCGGCGACGCGGCGGACGGCGTGGTCGGCTCGACGCAGTGGACGGCGCAGACCGAGGGCCGCGACCGCTGGTTCGGCACCGCGAAGGACTACGCGGCCGCGTACGAGAAGCGCTTCGGCAAGCCGGCGGAGTATCACAGCGCCGAGGGCGCCGCGGCGTGCATGGCGCTCGCGATGGCGGTCGAGAAGGCCGGCTCCACCGACCCGGTGAAGGTCCGCAGCGCGCTCGCGTCGCTCGACACGCCCTCGTTCTTCGGTCCGATCAGGTTCGACTCGACCGGCAAGAACGTGACGAAGCCGATGGGCGCGATCCAGATCCAGGCCGGCAAGGTCGTGACCGTCTTCCCGCAGGACTGGGCCGAGGCGCCGCTCAAGTGGCCCGGCCCGTCGTAGCCGCGCCCCCGTGACCCGGTTCCTCGAGGCCACGATCTACGGCCTGCTCAACGGCGGCCTGCTCGCGCTGGTCGCCGTCGGGTTCTCGCTCGTGTGGGGGGTGATCAACGTCGTCAACCTCTCGCATGGGGCGTTCGTCGTCGTCGGCGCCTACATCGCCTGGAAGCTCAACGCCGCGGCGGGCCTCGACCCCTACCTCGGGATGCTGGTCGCGGCGGCCGCGCTGTTCGCCGCCGGCTACGCCGTCCAGCGCGGGCTGATCAACCTGGTCGTCAACGCGCCGATCTGGATGACGCTGCTGCTGACCTTCGGGCTCGACCTGCTGATCGTGAACGGCCTGATCCTCGCCTTCACGGGCGACTTCCGGTCGATCCACACCGCCTACGGCACGGACGGCTTCACGCTCGTGGGCGCCCGCGTGCCGTACGGGCGGCTGCTCGGGTTCCTGCTCGCTGTCGGCGTGACGATCGCGCTGGTGCTGTTCATGTCGCGGACGCGGCTCGGCCTCGCGATCCGCTCGACGGGCATGGACCGCGTGGCGGCGCGGCTCATGGGCATCAGGGTCAGGCACATCTACGCCGTCACGTTCGGGCTGGCGGCGGGACTCGCCGGAGCGGCGGGCGCGATCATCGGCTCGATCCAGACCTTCAGCCCCGCGGCGGCGGGGGGCTTCACGCTCCAGAGCTTCGTGATCGCCGTCCTCGGCGGGCTGGGGAACATGTGGGGCGCGCTGGCGGGCGGGCTGCTGCTGGGGCTCGTCCAGTCGTGGGGCGGGCAGTACCTCGCCGGCACGCTCGTGAACGCGATCGCGTTCGGGGTGCTCGTGATCGTGCTCGTCATCCGCCCGGCCGGCCTGCTCGGAAAGCCCTACTACGAGGCGCGGGCCGAGGTGTGAAGGCCGCCTGGGCCTGGCTCGCCCTCGCCGCCGCCGTGCTGGTGCTGGCGCTCGCCCCCGGATACCTCGCCCCGGGCGAGCAGCGCACGCTGGCGAGCGTGTTCATGTTCGTCGTGCTGGCCCAGGGCTGGAACCTCATCGGCGGCTTCGCGGGCTATCCGAGCTTCGGCAACGCCGCGTTCTTCGGGCTCGGCGGCTACACGACCGCCGTCCTGATGGCCAAGGCGCATGCGGGGTTCTGGGTCACGCTGCCGGCCGCGGCGGCGATCGGCGTGCTGTTCGCCGTGCTCATCGGCATCCCGGTCCTGCGCCTGCGCGGGCACTACTTCGCGATCGCGACGCTCGGCGTGGCCGAGGGCATGCGCGAGGTCGTGATCAACGTGCCGGGGCTCACGGGCGGCAACAAGGGCATCACGGTGCCCGCCGTCGGCAGCCGGGCGACGACGTCCTATCCCGGCAACACCGGCTTCTACCTCTACTTCCTCGCGCTGGCCGTCGCGGCCGTGCTCCTGGTGTGGCTCGTCGCGAGCAGCCGCTTCGGATACGGGCTGCGCGCGATCGGCCAGGACGAGGAGAGCGCGGCCGCGATGGGCATCGACACGACGCGCCTGAAGGTGTCGGCGTTCGCGCTCACCGGGCTCGTCACGGCCCTGGCCGGCGCGATCTACGCGTTCCAGCAGGTCACGGTCTACCCGTCGCGCATGTTCGATGTCGACATCACGGTGCTGGCGGTGGTGATGGCGGTGCTCGGCGGCAGCGGCACCGTGCTCGGCCCCGTGCTCGGCGCGGTGGGGCTGCAGTACCTCTCGGAGTACCTGCGCGACAACTTCCCCGACTACCACACGTTCATCTTCGGCGCGATCATCGTGGCGGCCGTCGTCCTGCTCCCCATGGGGACCGTGAGCTTCACCCGCGAGGCCTGGAAGCGGCGCCGGATCGTGCTGCTCGACGCCGTGCGGGCCTACCGCCTATGACGCCGCTGCTCGAGACCCGCGGGCTGACGCGGCGCTTCGGGGGCGTCGAGGCGGTGGCGGACGTGTCGTTCACCGTCGAGGAGGGCGCGGTGATGGGCCTCATCGGCCCCAACGGGGCGGGCAAGAGCACGCTGATCAACCTGATCACGGGGCACCTGCGGCCGAGCGCGGGCTCCGTGCACGTCGACGGCGACGACGTCACCGGCGAGCGGCCGTGGGCGATCGCCCGGCGGCGGGTGGCGCGCACGTTCCAGATCGTGAAGCCGTTCCGCCACCTCACCGTGCGCGAGAACGTCGCCATCGGCGCCATGTACGGCGCCGAGCCGGCGCGCTCCAAGCGCGAGGCGCTGGAGCGTGCGGACGAGCTCCTGCGGCGCGTGGGGCTGGGCGAGCGTGCGGACCTCGCCCCCGGAGACCTGAGCGTCGCCCACGCGCGGCGGCTCGAGCTCGCCAAGGCGCTGGCGATGCGCCCGCGCCTGCTGCTGCTCGACGAGGCGATGGCCGGGCTGCGGCCGAACGAGTTCCAGCCGGCTCTGGAGCTGATCCGCTCGCTGAGCGCCGAGGGCGTCACGATCGTCGTGGTCGAGCACGTGATGAAGGTGATCGTCTCGGTGTGCGACTCGGTGCTCGTGATGCACCAGGGACGCGAGCTGACCCGCGGCGCGCCCGAGGAGGTGCTCGCCGACCCGCGCGTGATCGAGGCCTACCTCGGCGAGCGCTACGCGCGCCGGGCCAGGGGGGACCGCGGTGCTGCTTGAGGCGAGGGGGCTGCAGGCGAGCTACGGCCCGCTCCAGGTCCTGTGGGACGTCGAGCTCGCCGTGGGCGAGGAGGAGGTGGTCGCGCTCGTCGGCTCCAACGGGGCCGGCAAGACCACGCTGCTGCGCGCGCTGTCCGGGCTGATCCCGCTCGGCGGCGGCGACGTGCGCTTCGGCGGCCGCTCGATCGCGGGCCTCGCGCCCGAGCGGATCGTCGAGCTCGGGATCGCCCACGTCCCCGAGGGACGGCGCCTGTTCGCCGGCCTGACGGTATCCGAGAACCTGCTCGTCGGCGCCTACGCCCGCGGCGACGGGCGGCGCGAGCTCAAGCGCGTGCTCGAGATCTTCCCGCACCTGGGCCGGCGGCTGTCGCAGGTCGCCGGCAGCCTGTCCGGCGGGGAGCAGCAGATGTGCGCGATCGCGCGCGGGCTGATGAGCCGCCCGCGGCTCCTGATGATCGACGAGCTGTCGCTCGGGCTCGCGCCCAACCTCGTCGAGCAGATCCTCGACCGCGTGTGCGACCTGCCCGGGATCGGCACCTCGGTGCTCCTCGTCGAGCAGGACGTGGACGCCGCGCTGCGGGTGGCCTCGCGCGGCTACGTGCTCGAGACGGGGCGCATCGTCGCCACCGCGGGCAGCGCGGATCTCCTCGAGGACCCGCGCGTGCGCGAGGCCTACCTCGGGATCTAGATCGGGATCCCCCAGAGGGGGAACCAGCGCTCGAGCTCGGCCTCGAGCGGCAGGTCGGCGCCGATCTGCGCCTTGACCCGCAGCTCGCGCTCGCTGTCGCGCTGCTGCGGGCCGGCGGGCGCGAACGGGTAGAACGCGCCGCGCTTGTAGTTGTAGATCCAGTAGAGCCGCTTGCCGCGCTCGTCGCGGAAGCCGAAGACGGCGCACAGGATGCGATCGCCGTAGCCGCCCGCCTCGAGCGCCGTCGAGACGGCGTTGACACCGACCACGAGGTCCTCGAAGTCCGGGTCCGACAGGACCATCCAGCGGTAGCCGTACTCGTCGTCGCGCGCCTCGACGGTGGTGCCGGTGTCCTCACCGGTGCCGCGCACGACCTCCTCCATATCGCGCACGATCGACTCGAAGTCGGCCGTCGCCAGCGGCTGGAAGACGATCGCCGCCCTCCCCTCCGTGGTCAGCCCCATCGCCGTCTCCATCGTCACGTATGCCGTGGTCATGGCGAACAGCCGGTCGGGCGCGGGCTGCTTGATGCTGCGCTTGCCGCGGAGGACGTCGAAGAGGCCCATGCGGGCGTTAAGGCTACGCGGTGCCCTGGAGCTGCGCCTCGAGCCGCTGCAGGCGCTCGATCCGCTTCTCCATCGGCGGGTGCGTCGAGAACAGGCTGCCGATCGCCTTGCCGGCGCCGGGCGGGAAGATGTAGAAGGCCGCCAGCTGGCCCTGCGCGCGCAGGTCGCGCTGCGGGATCCGGGCCATGCCGCCGGAGATCCGCTGCAGCGCGCTGGCGAGCGCGCTCGGCCGGCCGGTGATCAGCGCCGCCCCGCGGTCGGCCGCGAACTCGCGGTAGCGCGACAGCGCCTGCATGAGCAGGAACGAGATCACGTAGACGGCGAGCGAGACCAGCAGCAGGACGGCGAAGCTCGGGTTGTCGTCGTCGTCGGAGGACGAGCCGCCGCCGAAGAAGAAACCGAACTGCACGATGTAGGCCGCGATCGTCGCGAAGAACGACGCCAGCGTCATGATCATCACGTCGCGGTTGGCGACGTGCGTGAGCTCGTGCGCCATCACGCCCTCGAGCTCCGCGGGGGAGAGCAGCTCCATGATGCCCGTGGTGGCGCAGACCGTCGCCTTCTTGGGCGAGCGGCCGATCGCGAACGCGTTCGGCATCGACGTGTTGGCGACCGCGACGCGCGGCTTCGGCAGGTCGGCCTGCACGCACAGCCGGTCGATGATCGCGTGCAGCTGCGGCGCCTCGTCGGGCGTGACGACGCGCGCGCCCATCGCGGCGAGCGCGAGCTTGTCCGAGGCGAACAGGTTCAGCAGCGCGAGCCCGCCGGCGATCACGATCACGGCGCCGGCGTTGACGAACTGCATGAGCACGACGACGAAGACGACGTAGACGGCGCCGAGCAGCAGCATCGTCGTCGTCATCCGGAGCTGAAGCCCGGTGTCCTTGCCGAATGAAGTGGGTCTGGGCATGTCTATGAGAAATGCTGACAGGTCCCAGGCGGCGCTTAGCAAGATTTAGCCGCCCGCGCTGCAGGAGTCCTTGCACGCGCCATAAGCAGGGACGTCCGGCTCGCCCGCGAAGCTTGAGACGCCTAGGATGGCCCGTCTTCAATGCGCCTGCGCATCCTCCTGCCATGCGCTCTCGTAGCGCTGCCGCTCGCCCTGTGGGCGCTGCTGCCCGTGGGCTCCGCGGGCGACGACAGCCCCGGAAAGATCCAGCGCAAGATCGACCGCGCGCAGTCGCTGATCGCCGGGCACCGCAAGACCGAGCACATCCTGACCACGGACATCAGCGCCTACACGAACCGGATCCACGGCCTGCAGGCCGACATCAGCCGCCTCGAGGGCCGCCAGCAGCGCCTGCAGACCGACCTGGACGCCAAGCGCGCCGAGCTCGCGCGCGTGCAGCAGGAGCTGCGCCACGAGCGGCTGCGGCTCGCGCGCCTGCGCGCCCGCCTGCTCGAGGCGCGCCGCATCCTCGCGGCGCGGCTCGTGCAGATCTACAAGTCCGACAAGCCCGACCTCGTGAACGTCGTGCTCGAGGCCGACGGGTTCGCGGACCTGCTCGAGCGCACCGAGTTCCTGCACCGCGTCTCGCGCCAGGACGCCCACATCATCGGGATCGTGCGCGCCGCCAAGGAGGACGCGACCCGCACCGCCCAGCGGCTCGACACGCTCGAGCGCCGCGAGGCGAAGGTCGCGGCGATCATCGAGGGCGAGGTCGACCAGGTGCGCAACGTGAAGGGCACGCTCGTCGACCGCCGCGATCGCATCCAGACCGCGCGCTCGCGCAAGTCCACGCTCCTGCTCGCCTCGCGCAGCCGCCGCCACGAGCTCGAGGACGACGTCGGCAGCCTGCGCAAGCAGCAGGCGGCGATCCAGGCGAAGCTGGCCGCCACGGCCGGCAGCGGGCTGCTGCCGGCGGGCGCGGTCCGGCGCGGCTCCGGTGGGCTGATCTGGCCCGTCAACGGGCCGATCACGTCGGGGTTCTGCGAGGCACGCCCCTGGGAGTCGTGCCACCCCGGCATCGACATCGGCGTCCCCAACGGCACGCCGATCCGCGCCGCCGCGGCCGGCAAGGTCGTGCTCATGCAGCCGGAGTCGGCGTCCGGCGGCTACGGCAACTTCACCTGCATCCAGCACGCCGGCCCGATGTCGACGTGCTACGCGCACCAGTCGCGCTTCTCCACCTTCATGGGCGCGACCGTCAACCAGGGCGACATCATCGGCTACACCGGCTGCACCGGCCGCTGCTTCGGCCCGCACCTGCACTTCGAGGTCCGCATCAACGGCGCGGTGACGAACCCGCTTAACTACCTGTAGTGCAGCCGGAGATCCACGTCCTCGGCCTGACCCTGCAGAGCTTCGGGCTGATGATGGGGCTGGGCTTCATCGTCGCCGGCCTGCTCGCGGCGCGCCACCTGCACGAGCTCGGCCGCCCCGTGGACTTCGCCTACGAGATCGTGTTCGCGGCGCTGATCGGCGGCGTCGCCGGCGCGCGGCTGTGGTGGGTCGCGGAGAACTGGTCGGAGGCGAAGGGCGACGTTTTCGGCTCGCTGCTCGGCGGCGCCGGCCTCGTGTGGTACGGCGGCGCGATCGGCGGGGCGATCTGCGTGCTGGCGCTGGCGGCCCGGCGACGCCTCGTCGACCTCACTACGCTCGACGTCGCGGCGGCCCCGCTGGCGGCGGGCTACGCGATCGGCCGGATCGGCTGCCAGCTGGCGGGCGACGGCGACTACGGCCGCGATTGGGACGGGCCGTGGGCGATGAGCTACCCGCACGGCACGGTCCCGACCACCACGCCGGTGCACCCGACGCCGGTCTACGAGACGCTCGCGATGGGCGCCGTCGCCGTGCTGCTGTGGCGGTGGCGGCACCGGTGGCGGCCGGGCACGCTGTTCGCCGTCTACCTCGTGCTGGCCGGACTGGAGCGCTTCCTGGTCGAGTTCATCCGCCGCAACCCGGACGCCGCGCTGGGGCTGACGCAGCCGCAGCTGCTCGCCGCCGCGATGGTGCTGGGCGGCGGCGGGTGGCTCGTCGCGCGGCGAGCGGCGCTGCGGGCGCCGGCCGTCGAGAGCGCGTAATGGCCACCGCCACGCGCACGCCCTACCCGGAGGCCTCGGAGGTCCGCGACGGCCGGCTGCTGATCGGCGGCTGCGACGCGGTGGAGCTCGCGCGCACGTTCGGCACGCCCGCCTACATCGTCGCCGAGGACGACCTGCGGGCGCGGGCGCGCGCCTTCCTGCGCGCGATGGCGGCGCACCACGGGACGCGCGGCGAGGTCGTCTTCGCGTCCAAGGCGTTCCCCTGCACGGCCGTGCTGCGGGTGTTCCAGGAGGAGGGGCTGTCGGTCGACGTCGCCTCCGGCGGGGAGCTGGCGCTCGCGCGGCGGGCGGGCTTCGAGGGCGCCCGGATCGTCTTCCACGGCAACGCCAAGTCGGAGGCCGAGCTGCGCGCGGCGACCGTCGTCGGCGCGCGCATCGCGGTCGACAACTTCGACGAGCTCGACCGCCTCGATCGCCTCGCCGCGCCGTGCGAGGTGATGGTGCGCGTGACGCCCGGCGTGGTCGCCGACACGCACGCCTACATCCTCACCGGCCACGCCAGCTCCAAGTTCGGCTTCCCGATGGCCGACGCGCCCCGCGCGATCGAGCGCCTGCGAGCCGCGCCGTGGGCCGACCTGCGCGGCCTGCACCTGCACATCGGCTCGCAGCTGTTCGACCTCGGGCCGTGGCGCGCCGCGGTGGCGGCGATCGCCGCGCTCGGGGACTTCGACGGCTACGACCTCGGCGGCGGCCTCGCGGTCGCCTACACGGGCGCGCGGCTGCCGCCCTCGGTGGACGAGTACGTGGGCGCGATGGTCGCCACGGCGCGCGAGCTGCTCGGCCCGGGCAAGGCGCTCTCGATCGAGCCGGGCCGCGCGCTCGTGGCCGGCGCCGGCGTGACGCTCTACACGGTCGAGTCGGTCAAGGACGTGATGCTCGAGGACGGCCCGGAGCGCTTCGTGGCGGTCGACGGCGGGATGTCCGACAACCTGCGCCCGATGCTCTACGACGCGGTCTACGAGGCCGATATCGCGGACCGCGTGGGCGCGCCGGGCACGCCGTGCGCGGTGGTCGGCAAGCACTGCGAGTCCAGCGACGTCCTGGTCCGCGCGACGACGCTGCCCGACCCGCGCCCCGGCGACGTGCTGGTGACGCCCGTGACGGGCGCGTACGGATACGCCATGGCGAGCAACTACAACGGCGTCCCGCGCCCGCCCGTGGTGTTCTGCTCGGGCGGCGGCGCGCGGCTGGTCGTGCGCGGCGAGACCTACGAGGACCTGCATGCACGAGACGTATAGGGTCGGGTTGCTGGGCCACGGCACCGTCGGCTCGGCGTTCGCGCGGCTGCTCGCCGAGCGCGCCGACGCCATCGTCCCCATCACCGGGCTGCGTCCCGAGATCTCCGGCGTGCTCACGCGCTCGCAGGGCGACTTCGAGGAGATCCTCGCCGGCTCGGACCTGATCGTCGAGGTGATGGGCGGGCTCGATCCCGCGCGCGACTACGTGCTGCGCGCGATGAAGGCCGGCAAGCATGTCGTGTCGGCCAACAAGCAGCTGCTGTCCCAGCACGGCGAGGAGCTGTGGGCGTGCGCGCGCGAGAACGCCGTGCAGCTGCGCTTCGAGGCGGCGGTCGCCGGAGTCGTGCCGGTCATCCGCGTGCTGCAGGAGACGCTCGCGGCCGCCCACGTCGAGCGGATCCACGGGATCGTCAACGGCACCACGAACTTCATCCTCACCGAGATGGCCCGCAGCGGGCTGTCCTACGGCGAGGCGCTGGCGCGCGCGCAGGAGCTCGGCTATGCGGAGGCCGACCCGAGCGACGACGTCAGCGGCCGCGACGCCGCCGCAAAGATGGCGATCCTGGCCCGGCTCGCGTTCTCGTCGCCCGTCCATCTCGACCAGGTCGTCTACGAGGGGATCGAGCACATCACCGCCGAGGACGTCGCCTACGCGCGCGACCTCGGGCTGGGCCTGAAGCTGATCGGGACCGCGGAGCGCGTCGACGGGGGCATCTCCGTGCGCGTGCACCCGGCGTTCCTGTATCCCGGGCACCCGCTGGCGTCGGTCAACGGGCCGTTCAATGCGGTCACGCTGGAGTCGGACACGATCACGGAGATCACGCTGTCCGGCCCGGGCGCGGGCGGGCCGCAGACCGCCAGCGCCGTGCTCGGCGACGTCATCTCGGCGATGATCCCGCCCGCGTGCACGCCGGAGACGACCGAGGACCTCCCGGTCGTCAGCGACGTGGAGTCGGCCTTCTACCTCTACATGGAGGTCGACGACCGCCCCGGCGTGCTGGCGCAGATCGCCGAGGTGCTGGGGCTGCAGGGCGCGTCGATCAAGTCGGTGATCCAGCGCGGGCTGGGCGATCAGGCGCGCCTCGTGATGGTCCTGCACCCGCTGCTCGAGTCGCGCTTCTACGCGGCGCTGCGGCTGATCGGCCAGATGGCGTTCATGCGCGCCGCCCCGCGCGCGATCCGCGTCATCGAAGAGGAATTCGAGTAAGTGGCCCCGACCGGACACCCGACCGGCCCCTGGCGGCGCCCCGCCGCGGCTGGCTGTGTCCTCGGGAGGGGCAAGGGCGCTGCCCTGGCACCCTCCCTGCGTCCTTGCCAGCCACGACGGTGCATCCGCCAGGAGACCGGCCGGGCACCCGGTCGGAACCACTGATGGGGCTGATCGCCCGCTATCGGGAGCGGCTCCCGTTCGCCCCGGGCGACCCGATCGTGTCGCTCGAGGAGGGCTCGACGCCGCTCGTGCTGGCCGAGCGCGTGTCCGAGCGGGCGGGCACCGAGGTGTGGCTGAAGCTCGAGGGGGCGAACCCGACGGGGTCGTTCAAGGACCGCGGGATGACGTGCGCGGTGTCCGCGGCGGTGCGCGACGGCGCGCAGGCGGTGATCTGCGCGTCCACGGGCAACACGGCGGCGAGCGCGGCGGCCTACGCGGCGCGGGCGGGGCTGACCGGCGCGGTGATCGTGCCCGAGGGCAAGATCGCGACCGGCAAGCTCGCCCAGGCGCTGATGCACGGCGCGCGGGTGATCGCGCTGCGCGGCAACTTCGACGAGGCGCTGGCGTTGGTCCGGGAGCTCGTGCAGCGGCATCCCATCGCGCTCGTGAACTCGGTCAACCCGTTCCGGCTGGAGGGCCAGAAGACGGCGTCGTTCGAGGTGCTCGACACGCTCGGCGAGCTCGACGCGCTGTGCATCCCGGTGGGCAACGCGGGCAACGTCACCGCCTACTGGCGCGGCTTTCAGGAGATGGGGGCGCGCCCGCGGCTCTTCGGCTTCCAGGCGGAGGGCGCGGCGCCGCTGGTGCTCGGCAAGCCGGTTCCGCAGCCGGAGACCGTCGCGAGCGCGATCCGGATCGGCAACCCCGCGCGCTGGGAGGAGGCGATGGCGGCGATGACCGAGTCGGAGGGCGCGATCGACATGGTCAGCGACGCCGAGATCCTGGCCGCCTACCGGTGGCTGGCCTCGCGCGAGGGCGTGTTCTGCGAGCCGGCCAGCGCCGCGAGCGTCGCCGGACTGCTGCGCTACGGCGCGGGCAGCGCGCGGCGCGTCGTGTGCGTGCTCACCGGCCACGGCCTGAAGGACCCCCAGACGGCGCTCGAGCAGTCCGGCTCGGTCGTGCCCTGCGCCCCCGAGCTCGGCGCCGTCGAGCAGGCGATCCTCGGCTAG
>JBIOTP010000230.1:0-2806 GCA_044865965.1 Solirubrobacteraceae bacterium | reverse complement strand
CGTGCTCGAGCTCGGGATGCGCCTGGGAGAGGCCAGCGGCGCGGTCGCGGCGCTGGCGATCCTGCGCCTCGCCGCGGCCGCGCACGACGGCATGCTCACGTTCGCCGAGGCGGGCGTGGGCACATAATGCGCCTCGGCGAGGCCAGCGGCGCGGTCGCAGCGCTGCCGATCCTGCGCCTCGCCGCGGCCGCTCACGACGGCATGCTCACGTTCGCCGAGGCGGGCGTGGGCACATAAACTTTATAAAGTTGATCGGGATATATGTATTTGTGCTACCGTTCGGTGTCCGATGCCCGTCCTGTTCTCTCGCGAGCGATGTAGGCCGCCGCGCGTTGCCAACGCCGGACCTCCGTCAACCCCTGAGAACAAGGACTCCTCCGCATGTCGACCACCTCGAGCGCGCTCGCGCTCCAGCCCGCCACGGCCCGCATCGGCGCGGTCGTGGATGATCTCCGCCTGACCCCAGACCTCCCGGCTGCCGTGCTCGCCGAGCTCGAGCAGGCGCTGCTCCGCCACAAGGTCCTGTTCGTGCGCGGCCAGGACCACCTCGACCAGCTGGCCCAGGAGGCGTTCGGCCGCTTGCTAGGAACGCCGCAGGCGCACCCCACCGTGCCCTCGGCCGACGGTCGCTACTCGCTCAGCATCGACAGCGCGCACGGCCAGCGCGCCGACCGCTGGCACAGCGACGTCACGTTCATCCCGAACTATCCGAAGATCTCGATCCTGCGCGCGATCGACGTGCCCGCCGCCGGCGGCGACACGCTGTGGGCCAACACCGTGACGGCCTACGAGGAGCTGCCCGAGCCGCTCAAGCGGCTCGCCGACGGCCTGCGCGCGCTGCACAGGAACGTCTACGACTACGCCGTCCCGCGCCACGACCCGAACGCCGCCGCGGTCGAGCAGCGCCGCGCGGAGTTCACCGCGACCGACTGGCGGACCGAGCACCCCGTCGTCCGCATACACCCGCAGACGGGCGAGCGCGCGCTCGTGCTCGGCAACTTCGTGAAAGAGATCTCCGGGCTCTCGCAGCGCGACGGCAAGGCCGTGTATGACCTCTTGCAGGCGTACGTCGAGCGCCACGAGAACATCGTCCGCTGGCGCTGGCGGCCGGGCGACGTCGCGATCTGGGACAACCGCGCGACCCAGCACCGCGCCGTCGACGACTTCGCCGACGGGTCGCGGACGCTGTTCCGGGTCACGCTCGAGGGCGAGGTCCCGGTAGGCGTGGACGGGCGCGAGAGCGAGCTGCTCGCGCGCGTCGGCGACGACATCCCGACGGTTTGACGCGCCGGATTCTGGTCGCCCTCGCGCTGCTGGCCGCGGCGCCGGTTCTCGCCGCCTGCGGCTCCGGCGGCGACGCAGCCGCCTCGGGGAGCAGCACGATCCGGTAGTTCACCGGCGGAGCCGCCGACGGCTTCAACATCATGCCGCCGGCGCTCCCGTCGGGCCCTCGCGGCCTTCGTCGAGCACGTCGTGCCGGAGCTCCGACGGCGCGGGCTCTTCCGGGCGGAGTACACGGGCACGACGCTGCGCACTACGGGCTCGAGCGGCCCGCGAACCGCTTCGAGGCGGTCCCCGCGTGAGCCTCGAGATCCTCGAGTTCACGGACGTCGGCAGCGTGACGGCCTGGAGTGCCGAGCCGGTGCTGCGCCGCCTGCGCCGTCGCTACGAGGGCCTGGCCTGGTGGCGGCGCGTCTTCGGGTCGGCGGATCCGCGGCCCGGCACCGCGGCCGAGGCCGAACGCGCGCGCTGGCTGGCCGTCGCCGCGGCGACCGGCTCTGCCACCCCGCCCGGCCGTCTGCGCCGCGCCGTCGCCGAGACGCTCGGGCGCTCTCCGGCCGAGTCGACGCTGGTCGACCTGGCCGAGCACCCGCTGCCGTTCGCGGGCGCCGGCCCGGGGATGCCCCGGTGCTCGAGGCCGTCGCCGGCGCCCGCGCGGTCCTGCTCGCCACGCCCGTGTACCGCGGGACCTACTCCGGCGTGCTGAAGAACCTGCTCGACCTGCTGCCCGTCGAGGCGCTGCAGGGCAAGCCCGTGGCGATCGCCGCGATGGGCGCGAGCGACCACCATCACCTCGGCGTCGACTGGCAGCTGCGCGCCGTCCTGGTCTGGTTCGGCTCGCTCGTCGCGCCCACGAGCGTCGACCTCACGTCGCGGGACTTCGCGGACGGGGTGCCGGGCGAGCGCGCCGCCCGTGCGCTCGACGAACTGCTCGAGGGGCTCGTCGCGCTCGCGGGCGCCCGGCCCGCGGCGCTCGGCCCGCCGCCGCTGGCGGCTCGCAGACGAGCCTGAACGAACGCCGGGCGCGGATCAGGACCGATCACGGCTGTCCACCATCCGCTCACGACGAACCAAGGTCGACCATGCGACGTCGCACGTGTGTCGTTTGCGTACCGCATACCGGTACGCACACGACTCACCTCGGTCGACTACCGCGAGCTCGCCGACCCGCTTCTCCAGCTCCTAGACACCACCACCCGCCACCGAGACGGCATCGCCGCGGTGATCCTGCCGGAGCCGATCGTCGGCGGACCGCTTCGCAGCCTCTCCACAACCGGACCGCGCTCTACCTGCACTGGCCGCTGCTCTTCGAGCCGCAGGTCGTGCTCAGCTCCGTGCCGTATCGCCCGCAGTGATGCGAGCCGATCTAGGAGAAGGCGGTCGAGAAGCTGCGGCTGGTTCGCTCCGGCCGCTCCGCGGCGGGGCGCAGCACGAGCACTTCGCCCTGGGCATGGCGCAGGAGCCAGGCGACGTCGTCGACGTCGAAGCCGTCGTCGCCCGCGGCGACGACGATGCGGTCGAAGCG
>JBIOTP010000229.1:0-4196 GCA_044865965.1 Solirubrobacteraceae bacterium | reverse complement strand
CCGAGCTCGGTCGCGACGCGCCGGAGGTAGACGGCGGTGTTGTACGTGTCGCCGGCGAAGTCCAAGCGGAGCGTTCGCTCGGCCGTGTGCGTCAGCTCGAGCATGCACTCCCCGACACACAGGACGCGCTTCATGCGGCGAGGGCCTCGCTGACGCGCGCGCGGATGTCACCGGGGGCGGTGAGGTCGCTGCCGACGCCGACGGAGATCGCTCCGGCGGCGAGCCAGGCGCCGACCTCGTCGAGCGGGATCCCGCCGGTGGGCATGATCCGCGCGTCGGGAGCGACGGCCAGCAGCGACGCCAGGTATCGCGGTCCGCCGACGTGCGCCGGAAAGAGCTTCGCGATCCCGCGCGAGGCCGCGTCGAGCACCTCGGTCGGGGTCAGTCCGCCCTCGATGAACGGGATGCCGGCCGCCTGGAGCACCCCGGAGGCGCCGGAGACGAGGCGGGGGCTGACGCAGAAGTCGGCGCCGGCGGCCGCGGCTTGGCGCGCGTGCTCGGTGCTGAGGATCGTCCCGATCCCCACGCTGACCTCGGATAGCTCGTCCCGCAGGGCGGCCGCCACCTGCTGCCAGCCGGGGATCGTGGTGGTGAGCTCGATCGTGTCGAGCCCGGCGTCGAGCAGGCGCGAAATGAGCTCCTGCGCGTACGCTGGGTCGCCGACGCGGATGACGGGCACGATGCGGGCGCGGCGCAGGCGCTGCTCGAGCGCGTCGATGGCCGGCGAGGTCCAGGTCATCGCAGGATCTCCTGCCGCGCGGCCACGCGCAGGGCGTTCGCGGCGATGGTGAGGGCCGGGTTGACCGCGGCGGAGGAGGGAAAGCATGAGCTGTCGACGATCCACAGGTTCGGTACGTCATGGCTGCGGCAGCCGGGGTCGAGCACGCTGGTGGCGGGGTCGTCGCCCATGACCGCCGTGCCGCACATGTGGGAGTTGGTCGCGATGCCCATCCGCTCGGTGAGCACCAGCGGGTATCCGGCGCGTCGCGCGGCGCGGGTCATGCGGCGCACGAGCTCGCGGTGCGGCTGCAGGTTGTTGGGCTTCCAGTGGACGCGGATACGCCCGTCACGGTCCACCATCACCCGGCTGTCGGGCTGCGGGAGGTCCTCGGTGGTGAGGTAGAGGTCGACGCTGTGAGCGGAGATGTAGTCGGCCACGGGCATGGGAAGCCAGCGGCGGGCCGCCTTGAGCATCGGGCCCTGCAGCTTGCCGAGCATCTGGACGTTCCCAAGCGGAAACGGCTGCTTGTCGCCAGCGAGGTACCAGTCGTTGAGCCCGAGGGTCTTCTGGAACGACACCGGGTTGCGGCGCCGCGGGTCGACCGCCATGAAGAAGGTGCTGTTGTGGACCATGTAGTTGCGGCCCACGAGCCCCGACGAGTTCGCCAGCCCGTCGGAGTGACGCTCGGAGGTGGAGCGCAGCAGCAGCGCCGCCGAGTTGACGGCGCCGCAGGCGACCACGAAGCGCTCGGCGCGCACGCTGAGCCGCCCCCCGTCGCGCACCAGGCTGGCGGTGCGAACGCTGCGTCCGTCCGGCGAGGTCTCGAGGCGCTCGACGTAGGCGCGCGTCAGTAGTCGCACGGTGTCGGCCTCCAGCGCGGGTCGCATGACGCGGACGTCGGCGTCGCTCTTGGCGTCGAGGAGGCACGGGAAGCCGTCGCAGGTGCGGCAGCGGACGCAGGCGCCGCCCTCGCGGCGATCGACACCGACGGGCATCGCGAACGGGTGCAGCCCCTGCGCTTGGAGCGAGGCCGCGAAGGCGGCGATCGGCGGCTCGTGGGGAAGCGCCGCGTATGGGTAGTCGGCCGAGCGCCACGGCTCGGTCGGGTCGTCGCCGGGCGTGCCGTGGACGGCGTAGAGCCGCTCGGCCTCGACGAAGTGGGGCTCCATCTCGGCGTAGCCGACCGGCCAGGCCGGCGAGACGCCGTCGTGGTGACGGATCACCTGGAAGTCCTGCTCGCGGAAGCGCGGAAGGCAGGCGCCGAAGACCTTGGTGTTGCCGCCGACGTAGTAGTGCACCCCGGGCGCGAACGACCGGCCCGAGGTCGCGTCCGTCCACGGTTCGGCGTTCTTGTAGCGCCCCTCGAGGAACACGGCGTCGGGCGACCAGTTGGCCGGCTCGCGCGGCAGGAAGTCGCCCCGCTCGACGACGAGCACACGCGCGCCCGAGCGCCGCAGCGCCCAGGCGAGCGTGGCGCCGCCCATGCCCGATCCGATGATGGCGATGTCGCAGTCGAGCGTGTCGCCCGGCTGCGGGTCGATCACGGACGGCGACCCGGATGCGAAGATACCGCTCACTTCAGCGATCCGGCGGTGAGGCCGCGGACGTAGAAGCGCCCGAGGAAGATGTAGATCAGCGCCGTGGGCAGGGCGGCGAGCACGGCCCCGGCCATGACCGTGTTCCACTGCACGGAGAAGTTGCCGGACAGGTTGTTCAGCGCCACCGTGATCGGCTGTCTCGCCGGGTCGGGAACGACCGTGATGCCGAAGATGAAGTCGTTCCAGATGTTGGTGAACTGGAAGATCGCGGCGACGACGAAGCCGGGCAGTGACAGCGGGAGCATCACGTGTGTGAACACCTGCCGGTGCGTGGCGCCGTCGACGTGCGCTGCCTGGCTGAGCTCGGACGGGATCCCGCTGTAGTAGCCGCGGAAGATCAGGGTGGTGATCGGGACCCCGTAGATGACGTGGACCAGGATCAGTCCCTGGATCGTCCCGTAGAGGTGGATCTCCTGCAGGAAGCGCACGAGCGGGACGAGGATCACCTGGTAGGGGATGAACATCCCGAGCAGCATCGCCATGAAGACGACGTTGTGGCCGCGGAACGGCATCTTGGCGAACACGTAGCCGTTGATGGCGCCGATGAACGACGAGATCACCGTCGCCGGGATCGCGATCATCAGGCTGTTCTGGAAGTTGGGGCCGAGGGCGTTCCAGGCACCGCGGAAGCCCGAGAAGTCGAGCCGCGTGGGCAGCTCCCACATGTGCTTGGCGTCGGCCTGTACGGGTGGCTTGAAGCCCGCGGCGACCATCACGTAGACCGGCACGAGCACGAGGCAGGCGAGCGCGATGAGCGCGGCGACGACGGCGAGGTCGCCGCGGCGCATCTTCCGGCGAGGCGCCGGGCGCGGTCGGCGGCGAAGGCGGCGCGGAAGGACCGCGGGCAGGGTGGTCATCGCGCCTCCTTGACGGTGCGACGGTAGAGATACGGGAGGATCACGGCGCCCACGAGCGCGAACATGACGACCGAGGCGGCCGCGCCGGTGTTCCAGCGCAGCGCCCGGAAGGTCTGCTCGAACACGAAGATGCCGGGTACGTCGGTCGCGAAGCCGGGCCCCTGGCCGACCATCGCGTAGACGAGGTCGAAGATCTTCAGGCTGGTATGGGTGAGCAGGATGCCGACGGCCACGACCATCGGCCACAGCAGCGGCAGCACGATCCGCCGCTGGTACTGCCACCACGTCGCGCCGTCGAGTGAGGCGGCCTCGCGGAGCTCGGGTGGGACGGCGCCGAGCGCGGCCAGGAAGTTCGCCATCGCGAAGCCACCGAGCTGCCATGAGGCGGCGATGACGACGGGAATGATCGCGAGCGGGATCCCGAGCTTGACCTGGATGAAGTCCCCGCCAGGGATCACCCTGTCGAGCGCACTGGATACGTCGCCCACGACGGTCGGGTCGGTGATCCACTTGGGTGGGTGAGCGACCCCGAGCTTGTCGAGGATGAGGTTCACGCCGGTGGACGGGGTGAAGATCCACCGCCACACCACGCCGGTGACGATGAACGACAGCGCATAGGGAAACAGGAAGATCGAGCGGAACAGGCCGCGCGCGACGAGCGTGTCGTACACCAGGACGGCGAGGACGAGCCCGAGGACGATGGCCAGGACCAGGAAGAGGCCGGTGAAGATGAATGTGTTGCGCAGGTCGGCCTGAAAGCGCGGGGTCTGCGCCAGGACCTGGTAGGTCTTGCCGACCGGGTGCTGGAGGCTGAGATCGGGCGCGATGCCCTGCCACTTCGAGAGCGAGACGCGGATGGTGTAGGCGATGAAGCCGTAGACGAAGATCAGCAGGGCGAGCGCGCTGGGCGCCAGTGTGAGCAGCGGCAGGCGATGGCGCCGCCACCACGAGGCGCGGCGGACCTTCCCGCGAGCCGGCGCGACGCCCGCGGGCGCCGGCGCCGCCGCCTCGGTGGGGGCC
>JBIOTP010000228.1:0-8426 GCA_044865965.1 Solirubrobacteraceae bacterium | reverse complement strand
CGGCCGCCGTGTTCGTCCCGCAGCGCGCCGAGGAACTTGCCGCTCGCCGGATCGTAGGCGTTGATGCGCCCGTCGCCGAAGTTGCCGATCAGCAGCGCGCCGCTGGCGCGGCCGAAGCCCTGCGGCGTGGCGCCAGGCCTCACGGCGCGTTGAGCGGTCCGTGCGCCGCGAGGCGACGCAGCAGCCTGCCGACGCCAAGCAGGACGCGGACGCCGAGGACGAGGTGGCCGGGCCGGGCAACGGCTTCGTGGACATCTATGACACCGACGACAGCCGCCGCATCCGCAGCCTCGTCGCCCGCGGCTTCGGCGTCGCCATCCTGCCGCGCTCGGACGCCGACGAGGCCGACGCCGCCATCGCCGTCGCCGCCCTCGAACCGCCGCTCACGCGCGACATCACGCTCGCCTGGCGGGCCGAGCGCCGCCACTCGCCGGCCGCCGCCGCGTTCCTGGACCTCGCCCAGCACACGTTCCAGTAACGCTCCATCACCCCCACGTCCCGTCGCCCACGACCGGCGTTCATCGTCGAGCCGGGTCCCACGAGGACAGGACCCGCCCCCCGAGCGAATGGTCCCTGACCCGCATCTCGGCGCGCTCGCACCTCTTGACAGGCGGGCGCCGAGGGCTCAGACGAACAGGAAGGTGAGCGCGAGGACGGCGTAGACGCCGAGCAGCTGGACGCCGTCGAACCAGGTGGTCACCCCGCGCTGCGTCACGAGGTAGGCCAGCAGCCCGGCGGTGAGGATCGCGCCGAGCTCGAAGCCGTTGAACACCAGCGCCATCGGGAACGGGCCGATGAACGCCGAGGCGAGCACCAAGACCGGCGCGACGAAGAGCGCGATCTGCGCGCTGGAGCCGATGGCGATGTTGACCGACAGGCCGATGCGGTTGCGCATCGCGAAGTAGATCGCCACCCAGTGCTCGGCGGCGTTGCCCACGACGGCGACGACGATCACGCCGACGAAGAACGTGGAAAGCCCGAGGTGCGCCGACGCCTGCGCGATCGAGCCGACGAGGATCTCCGACATCACGCCGACCGCCACGCCGGCGATGGCCAGCATGGACACGCTGCGGCGGACGCTCCACGGCTCGCCGACCGTGTCCTCGGGCTGGTGCTCCGCGTTGAAGAGGTCGCGGTGAGTGCGTAGGGAGAACACCAATGCGGCGCCGTAGCAGAGCAGCAGCACGGCGGCGACGCCGTAGGAGAGCCGCTGCACGTCGGGCGCGAAGCTCACGGCAGTGGCGCGCGGCGCCGGAAGGACGCCGCCGGCGATCAGCTGGAAGACGGCCGGAAGGATCAACGCGACCGCCGCGAGCACGAGCATGAACGACTGCGCGGACGCCGCGAGCGGGTCGAAGCGCTGGCGCTCGTGCCGCGCACCGCCGGCCAGGATCGCGCCGCCCAGGACGAGCAGCGCGTTGCCCAGGATCGAGCCGACGAGCGAGGCCTTGACCACCTCGTGCAACCCGGCGTGGAGCGCGAACAGGGCGATGATGAGCTCCGGGGCATTGCCGAACGTGACGTTGAGCAGGCCGCCGACGCCCGGCCCGGACCGGGCGGCGAGCTCTTCCGTCGCCCGGCCCATCAGCGCCGCGGTCGGCACCACGCCGAGCGCGGCGGCGACGAAGACCGGTGCCGCGCCCGCCCCGCCGAGCTCGAGCGCGATTGCGACGGCGATGAACGGGACGAGCAGGTACGGCCAGCCGTCACCGCTCAGCAGGAAGGCCCGCGCCGGCGAGGCGGCCGTTCCCGGGCCCGCGGACGCCGCGCTCGCGTCAGCCATCGAGCGCCACGCCAGGTCGCGCGAGCGACGCCGCCAGCTCGAGTGCGGCGCGCATGCTCGCGTGGTCGGCCCGGCCGGTGCCGGCGATGTCGAAGGCCGTTCCGTGGTCGACGCTCGTGCGGAAGAACGGCAGGCCAACCGTCACGTTCACGCCCGTGTCGAAGCCCATGAGCTTGATCGGGATGTGGCCCTGGTCGTGGTACTGGACGACGACGATGTCGAAGCGGCCCTGGCGCGCCTGCATGAAGACGGTGTCGGGGGGCCACGGGCCGGACGCGTCGATGCCCTCGGCCCGTGCGGCCTCGACCGCGGGCGCGATCACGTCGCGATCCTCGGTGCCGAACAGCCCCGACTCGCCGGCGTGCGGGTTGAGGCCGGCCACGGCGACGCGCGGGCGCTCGATGCCGAGCAACCGCAGCGAGCGGTCCGCGAGGCGGATCACGGTGAGCTCACGCTCGGGCTGCACGCGCTTGATCGCCTCGCTCAGCGAGACGTGCGTACTCACGTGGACGACGCGCAGGTCGTCGGTGACGAGCATCATCGCGTAGTCGCGCACGCCGGTGAGCTCGGCGAGGACCTCGGTGTGCCCGGGGTAGCGGAAGCCGGCGAGGTGCATGGCCTCCTTGTTGAGCGGCGCGGTCGCGACGGCGTGGACCTCGTCTTCGAGCGCGAGCTCGACGGCACGGCGCACGTACTCGTACGCCGCCCCGCCGCCGCGCGGGTCGATCTGGCCGAACGGGAGGTCGGCCGGCAGCTCGCTGGCCGCGACCACGTCGATCGTGGTCGGCTCGAAGCGCGCGTCCGCCGGACGCTCGACGGCGTTCACCCGCAGCGGGAGGCCGAGCAGGTCGACGGCCCGGCGCATCATCGTCACGTCGCCGACGACGACGGCCCGGTGCGTCCGTTCCTCGCCGAAGACCTTGGCGACGATCTCCGGGCCGATGCCGGTCGGGTCGCCCATCGTGACGGCGACGACGCGATCCGTGCTCATGTGCTCCTCCTCGATCCGGCGAGCGCCTCGCAGGCGGTCGCGAGGACGTCCGGCGAGCCGAAGCCGCCGGCCTTGGTCACGACGCGGTACGGGCGCGGCCCGAGCAGCCGCCCGACGGGGACGCCCGGCTCGAGCTCGTCGTCGACGCGCAGCCCGGTCGCGCCGAGCCGGCGCGCGACGCGGACCGCGGTGTCGCCGCCGGTCAGCACAAGACCGCTCACCAGGCCGGCGTCGGCGAGGCGCGCGGTCACCTCGGCGAGCGCCTCGGCGATCCGGCGGGGCAGGTCCGGGCCGTCGCCCGTGCCGACCGGCTGCACGACGCAGGCGCGGGCGCGGCGCAGCGCGCGGCGCGCGTCGGCCGCGCACGCGTCGATGGCCTGCGCGCCGAGCCCGGCGAGGCCCAGTTGGGCGGCGGGCACGCCGGCGGCCAGGAGCCGCTGCACCTGCTCGCGGGCGATGACGTTCGCGCTGCCGACGACGACCAGCGTGCGCGCCACGGCTCCGTCGTCGCCGGGCGGCGGCGCCGCCGCGCCGGGGCCGGGATGCACCGCGCCGAGCGCGCGCGCCAGGCCGCCGGAGCCGACCCACAGCACCGACGACGGGTCGGGCACGGCGCGCACCAGCGCCTCGAGGTCGGCGTCCGTGCGGGCGTCGGCGACCACGCACCGCGCCCCGGCGAGCGCCGCGCCGACAGCCCGCGCGTCGCGAACGACCGCGTCGAGCCCCTCCGCCGCGAGCAGCGTCGGTAGGTGCGCCTCGCGTGCGGGGGCGACCGGGTCGGCCGCGAAGCGCGTGCCGTGCACCGGCTCGCCGTCGACGAGCTGGACGCCGCCCTCGGTCGTCCGCCCCGTGCCCGGGAACGCGGGCGCGACGATCGCGGCCCGCCGCCCGCCGGCCGCGAGCGCCGCCGCGATCTCGGCGCCGACTGGGCCGCGCAGCGTCGAGTCGACCTTCTTGAGGACGATGGCGGCACCCGCGAGGCGGCCGGTCGCCTCGCGCACGCGCTCGCGCGCCGTGGTCGCGCCGACCGCTCGCGAGTCGGTGTCGGCCACGATCGCGTCGAGCCCCTCGCCGGGCTCGATCGACGCGCCGAGGAACGCGACTACCGTCCGGTAGCCCGCCCGCGCGAGCTGCACGCCGGCGTCCGCCGCGCCGGTGAGGTCGTCGGCGATCACGGCCGCCCGCATCGTTCCGTGCACGCCGGCCCTCCTAGAACGGATGCGCGTGGCTGACGTGGACGGCGCCGACCCAGTCGACCGCGTCGCGGATCCAGTCCTCCGTGACGCGGACGTACTTGATGCACTGCCGGCCGCGGTAGGAGTAGGCGACATGGATGGCGTCATCCGGGCCCTGCACGACGGTCGGGTACGCGCACACGCGGTTGGCGGCCTCGTTCTCCGCTCCGAAGAAGCCGTCGCCGGGATCGATGTGGCGCATGTACGGCCACGTCCGGCCGCCGTCCTCGGACAGCGCGATCGTCAGCGGATAGCGGCGCGCCGGCCAGACCGCAAGCTCGGGGTCGTCGTTCGCGCTGAAGTGGTTGAACACCATCGCGATCCGCCCTCCGCGCAGCCCGGCGGCCTGGATCGAGGCGTTGTTGTTCGGCAGCACCGTGCGCTCGGGCGCCGTCCACGTGCGGCCATGGTCGGTCGAGCGGCTGGCGTAGATGCGGTCCGCGGCGCGGCTGCGGAAGAACGCGACGAGCTCGCCGCCGCCGAGCTCGACGATCGAGGGATGGACGCGGCCCCGCGACGCGGGGATCGGGTGCTCGGTCCAGCGGCGCCCACCGTCGCGCGAGATCCGCACGACGCTGTGGTCGGCGCCGTGCCGGCCGCCCGTCGCGAGGCTGTAGTACATCGGGTGAAGCCACGCGCCGTCCTCGAGCACGATCGGCGGGTGGCGGCAGAACGAGCCCGGCCGCTCGACGAAGGTCTCCACCGGCCCCCATCTGCGCCCGTCGTCGGTCGACACCCGCCGGCGGATCTGCGACGTCCACTGCATCGGATACAGGCCGTCGACCTCGCCGGCCGCCTTCCGGCGGTCCCATTCGGAGCGCGGCATGCCGCGCGTCTCCTGTGAGGTGAACAGCAGCCACAGCTCGCCGCCGGGGGCGACGAACACGCTCGGGTTCTGCTCGGAGCGATCGCGCGACTGGGTGACGAAGCGCGGCTCCTCCCACCGGCTGGCGCCGGCCGGCAGCCGGGCCATCGCGATGCTCACGTCGCCGGCGCCCTCGGCCGAGCCCGCGAACCACACGCAGAGCAGGTCGCCGCCGGGCAGCAGCGCGAGGCTCGGCGCGTGGTCCTCGTCGCCGAGCGAGGGGATGTACGCGTCGACCCGTCCGCCGTCGTCGGGCGGGTGAAAGAGGACGCCGCCGCCGAGGAGCCGCTTGAGGTCGAGGACCGCCGTCTCGCTCGCCACGCTCACGCGACCGCCGCCTCGATCTCGTCGACGAGCGCGCGCAGCGTCTCATCCGCGGGCACGGGCTCCAGCGGCGGGCGGACCGTGCCGAGGTCAGTGCCGCCGCGCAGGCTCGCCAGGCGCTTGCGCGCGGCGGGCGACGGGCAGGCCTCGCGCACCCGGCGCAGCCGGGCCGACAGCGCGGCGGCGCGCTCGCCGTCGCCGTCGCGCACCGCCTCATAGACGCCCACGACATCCTCGGGGGCGAAGTTCGCCAGGCCCGAGACGACGCCCTGCGCGCCGGACCGCAGGCGCCCCTGCAGGTCGTCCTCGGTGCCGATCAGGACGCCGCGGCCGGCGGCGAGGACCGTCCGCGCGTAGGCGCGGTCCTCGCCCGAGTCCTTGACGCCCCACACCGGCAGCGCGGCGACGACCTCGGCAGGGACGGGGATCGCGTAGCGCGGGATGTGGTAGAGCACGACCGGCCGGCGGGCGGCCTTCACCACGGGCTCGAAGAAGTCGAGCAGCCCGGCGGGCGCGACCGGCTTGAAGTAGTACGGCGGCAGCACCATCACCGCCGCCGCGGGCAGGTCCGCGAGCCCGGCCAGCATCTCGAGCGTGTCCGGCAGCGTCGCCTCGGCGACCGTCGGCACGACCTGGATCCCCGGACGGGCCGCGAACAGCGCCCGGAGGACCGCGAGCTTCTCGCGGGTCGTGACCGAGGGGCCCTCGCCGTTGGTCCCGAACGCGACAACGCCCGTCACGCCCTTCCGCGCGAGCCAGTCGACGTGGGCCAGGTAGGCGTCGATGTCGATGCTGCGCGCGGCGTCGTCGCGAAACGGCGTGACCGCCGCCACGTAGACGCCCTCGATGCGCTGGTCCGCGGTCATCGCCCGATGATGCTCATGTCGGCGTAGCGCTGCCCGGCCGCCGCGCCGCGCGGGGCCGCCGCCTCGAGGCGGGCGAGGTCGTCGTCGCCGAGCTCGATGTCGGCAGCGGCGAGGTTCTCCTCCAGGTAGCGCCGACGCTTCGTGCCCGGGATCGGGACGATGTCGTCGCCCTGGCGCAGCAGCCACGCGAGCGCGAGCTGCGACGGCGTGACGTCCTTCTCGCCGGCGATCTCGAGCACGCGCTCGACCAGCTCGAGGTTGCGTGCGAAGTTCTCGCCCATGAAGCGCGGCGAGCCGCGGCGGTAGTCGTCGGGGGCGAAGTCCTCGGGCGTCCGGATCTGGCCGGTGAGGAAGCCGCGCCCGAGCGGGCTGTACGCGACGAAGCCGACGCCCAGCTCACGGCAGGCGGGCAGCAGGTCGTCCTCCGGGTCGCGGGCGAACAGCGAGTACTCGGTCTGGAGCGCGGTGACCGGGTGCACGGCGTGCGCGCGGCGGAGCGTGCCGGCCGACGCCTCGGAGATCCCGAGGTAGGAGACCTTGCCGGCGCGGACCAGCTCGCTCATGGCGCCCCAAGTCTCCTCCACCGGAGTGTCGGGGTCGACGCGGTGCTGGAAGTAGAGGTCGATGTGATCGACTCCGAGGCGCTTCAGCGACGCGTCGCACGCGCGCCGCACGTACTCCGGCTTGCCGCTGACGCCGCGGTAGGAAGGGTCGTCGCTGCGCAGCAGCCCGAACTTCGTGGAGATGACGACGCCGTCCCGGCGGCCGCGCACGGCGCGCCCGACCAACTGCTCGTTGGTGAACGGGCCGTACGCGTCCGAGGTGTCCAGGAACGTGACGCCGAGGTCGAGGGCGCGGTGGATCGTGGCGATCGACTCGGCCTCGTCCGCCGCGCCGTAGAACTCGCTCATCCCCATGCAGCCCAGCCCGAGCTGCGAGACCTGCGGGCCGGCGATGCCCAGCGTGCGGGTGATCATGATCGGTGTCCTCCGATTCGTCGTTGGGGATCGGGGTCAGCCGAGCAGGCCGGCGATCTCGCCGGGCAGGCCCTTGGCGATGCCCCATGCGGCCCAGATGCCGATGCCGCAGATCACGAGCAGGATCGCGTTCTCCCACCACCTGTTCGCGAAGCCCTTGAGCATCCACTTGCGGCTGTTCGTCATCCACAGCAGGCCGACGATCATGGCCGGTACGACGAAGACCTGGATCGCGTTGCCGAAGACGGTGATGGCGACGAGGCTCGGGCCGTGCGGCAGCGTGAACAGGATCGGCGGCAGCAGCAGCAGCCACTGGATGCGGCGGAACAGCGGGTCGCGCATCAGCGCGGCCGGGCGGACGTGCCGGGCCGGCTTGATCGCCGCGTCGGCGGGGTCGTCGGCCGCGGCCGGCGGGGCGGGGGCGTCGGCGGCGCCCGGGTGGATGAGCGAGCCGTAGCGCTCGGCGCGCGCGGGGAACGTCTTGTGCACGGCCTCGACGGCGATGCGGGCGAACGAGTAGACCTGGGTGCCGATGTTGTCGAAGACGCAGAAGAACACGGCGATCCACAGCAGCGGCGGACCGGCCGGGCCGATCGCCAGCTCCATCATGTGCGCGAGGTCCTCGGGGCCTGTGATCGTCGCGCCCCGGCCGCGCATCAGCTGAGCGGCGACGATCCAGATCGCGAGGTTCAGGCCGATCAGCGTGAGGACGCCGAACAGCAGGTCATAGATCTGGAGCCTGCGGTACGCCGGCCCGTGCCAGCCCTTGTCGCTAACGAAGTACGGGTACATGAGGTTCGCGACCGAGCCGCCGACGGCGCCGATGATCGCGACGACGACGAGCCAGGCGCCGTACGCGCCGCGGTCGGCCGGGAGCGAGAAGGTGAGCCCGTGGAGGAGCTTGCCGAAGTCGATGCCGCTCCCGACGAGCGCCCACAGGAAGATCAGGACCAGCGTCGCCATCGCGACGTTCGCGACGATCTCGAGACCCTTGTACTGGTTCGGGCGACGCGCCATGAAGACGACGACGGCGAGCACGATCACGGCCCACATGAAGATGCCCCAGTCCCCGCCGAACTGGCCGAACAGGTAGTAGAGCGCGGTCGCGGCGCCGAGGAACAGGAACGAGTGGTAGACGATCCCGAGCCCGACGGAGCAGATGCCGAGGAAGACCGGGAAGCCGCTCCAGACGCGAGCGAAGCCGTCGAGGATCGTCTGGTCGTTCGTGCGGTTGCAGAGCTGGTACTTCGTGAGCGCCGAGACGACAAAGAAGCGGGCGAGCGTGGCGATCACGAGCGCCCACATCAGGACGTAGCCGTAGTTCGCGCCGGAGACCGAGGAGTTGATCAGGTCGCCCGTGCCCAGCCACGAGAGCGCGACGACGA
>JBIOTP010000227.1:0-5334 GCA_044865965.1 Solirubrobacteraceae bacterium | reverse complement strand
AGGAAGTGCCCGTGCGTCGCGACCATGCGCAAGGTATGCCGCATCGGCGTGGCATTGCACAAGGGATCCGCGTGGCTCGCGCGCGCGTATCCCTCGGTGGGATGAGGCTCGCCATGCGCTCCACCGTGTGGCTGGCGGGCGCGGGCGCCGCGCTCGCGCTCGCGGGCTGCGGCGGGGACGGGGACGGCCGCAAGGCGCCCGGCTCCCCGGGGGCGCGCGCCACGCCGGCGCCGGAGGCACCGGCCTCCGCGGACGTCGACCCCGCCGACGTGCGCGTCGTGCGCGACTGGGCGGACACGCTGCGGCGCGGCGACATCCGCGGCGCCTCGCGCTACTTCGCGCTGCCCAGCCTGGTCGCGAACGGCACGGCGCCGATCAGGCTCGAGACGCGCGCGGACGTGCGCTTCTTCAACCGCACGCTCCCCTGCGGCGCCAGGGTGATCGGTAGCGAGCCCGCCCCGCACGGGTTCTTCATCGTCACGTTCCGCCTGACCGAGAGGCCCGGCCCCGGCGAGTGCGGCAGCGGCACCGGCGCGACCGCGCGCACCGCGTTCCGGGTGCGCGAGCACCACATCACCGATTGGCTGCGCGTTCCGGACGCAGAGCCCGCGCCGCAGACGATCTCCTGACTGCCGCGTCCTGAAACGCGAAAAACCCTGCGCGCCGCAGGGCCTTCGAAGGGACCGCTACGGGGATTCGAACCCCGGTTTCCGCCGTGAGAGGGCGGCGTCCTAGTCCCCTAGACGATAGCGGCAGGAGCGCGGCGTCCCAGGGTAGCAACGGGTCCCCGGAGTGCGGCTGAGAGGACTCGAACCTCCACGGGCTTGCGCCCACAGGCACCTGAAGCCTGCGTGTATACCAATTTCACCACAGCCGCCTGGGCGCCCTGAAGGGTACCAACGCGGCCGGCGGAGACCCCGCTGTGGGTGCCGGGATCTCCGCCGGGCGGCGGTCATGACGGGAGCGACTCGCCGGTCTCCAGCAGTGTCTTGAGGCCGCTGACCACCCAGGCCCAGCCGCCGCGGGCGCCGGTCGACTCCAGCTCGCCGGAGACGAGCGCGGCCAGCCGCGGGGCGCCGGTGAGGTCGTGGGTGACGGTGAGCTTCGTGATGCCGCCGTCGGCCGGCTCGATCTCGTAGGTGAGGCGCGTGAAGCCCTCGGCGGCCATGTCGGGGTCCATCAGCATCCGCCAGGTCTGGACGAGCCGCCGGGGCGGGTCGGCCTCGACGACCTCCCCGTCGACCGCGACGTCCGGCGCGCCGAAGGCGCGCATCTCGGCGCTCGTGTAGCCGACGAAGGCGCCGCCGGGCCGCAGGTCGTAGTCGGCCCGCCCGCCGTAGCCGAAGCGCTCGGTCCACTCGGGCTTCGTGATCGCGTCCCAGATCGCCTGCGGCGTCGCGTTGATGTACACGCGGTAGACCTGGGTGGCGACGCCCGTCTCGGTCATGGTCGTCATGCTCCCTCCAGTTCGGCCTTGAGGTCCACGAGCGCCGACACCCGGCGCTCCTTGTACTTGTCGATCCAGCGGTCGTGGATCAGCCGGATCGGCACCGGGTTGAGGTAGTGCAGCTTCTCCCGGCCCGACCGGCGGGGGACGACGAGCCCCGCGTCCTCGAGCACGCGCAGGTGCTTCATGACCCCGAAGCGCGTCATCTCGAGCTCGGACTCGAGCTCGGTCAGCGTGCGGCCGTCACGCGTGAAGAGCCGGTCGAGCAGGAAGCGGCGCGTGGGGTCGGCGAGCGCCTTGAACACGCGGTCGTCGTCGGTCACGCCGCGGATAATAGGTGACCAAAAGGTCACATGTCAATGCAACCCCGCTTGCAGGGAAAAGGGGAACCCGCTGGTACAACGACGCACCTCATTCGCGCCGACTCGCCAGCCCGTGCTCTTCTTGCGCTCGCCGCGACGGTCGCGGCGCTCGCGCTGCTCCCCGGGGTCGCGTCCGCGGCGGATCTCGAGACCGGCTCGCGCGGGCCGCGCGTCGCGGCGGTGCAGCGCTGGCTCGGCCTGACCGTCGACCGGATCTACGGGTCCGCCACGCGGCGCGCCGTCAAGCGCTTCCAGCGGCGGCACGGCCTGGACGCCGACGGGATCGTCGGACCGGCCACGTGGGCGGCGCTGAAGGCCGCCTACGCCGGGCGGCGGACGCTCAGCCGCCGGGGCAAGGCGTCACGCGTCGCGCTGCTGCAGCGCGAGCTCGGGATCGCGGCCGACGGCGTGTTCGGCCCAGACACGCAGCGGGCCGTCAAGCGCTTCCAGCGCGCGCACGGGCTGACGCCGGATGGGATCGTGGGGCCGGCGACGTGGGCGGCGCTCGGCCATCCCGGGACGACGACGATCCTCAAGCGCGCGCGCCGCGCCGGCGGGCTGCCGGTCACGGTCCGGCGGGTGATCGCCGCCGCCAGCCGGATCGCGCACGCGCCCTACAAGTACGGCGGCGGGCACGGCGCGTGGAACGACTCGGGCTACGACTGCTCGGGCTCGGTCTCCTTCGCGCTGCACGGCGCCGGGCTGCTCGGCGCGCCGCTGACGTCGGGCGACTTCATGAGCTGGGGCGCGGCGGGACGCGGCCGCTGGATCACGATCTACGCGAACCCCGGCCACGTCTACATGGTCGTGCACGGGCGTCGCTTCGACACGACCGGGCGCGACGAGAACGGGTCGCGCTGGCAGTGGCGGCGCCGCTCCACCGCGGGCTACGCGGTGCGCCACCCCCGGGGCCTGTAGGAGCGCCGGATTTTTACCTCGCACTTGCCTTGCGCCGCGACCATTCGGCATGTCAGGCCCTGACCACGCCCACCCGGAGGTCGCCCCGTGGCCATCGCCGCCCCCCGTCCCAACGCCGACGCCGCAACCCAGGAGACCCGCACGCTGCCGCGCGTGCCGGAGCGGGAACGGCGCCGAGCTTCGGCGACGATGCCGCAGCTGGCCCCGGGGCGTTACCTGGCGATCGAGGACGCGAGCGACGTCGTCCTGCTGCCGCTCGCCGCGGACCTCGTCCGCATCGGCCGCAGCCCCGCGGCCCACATCGTGCTCGACGACCGCTCGGTGTCGCGCCGGCACGCGCTGATCGCCCGGCGCGGCGAGCACACGGTGATCCTCGACGACCGCAGCCTCAACGGCGTCCAGGTGAACGGCACGCGCGTGAGCGAGGCGATCCTGCGCAACGGCGACACGGTCGCGCTCGGGCAGATCATCGTTCGCTTCGTCGACGTCCCCGGGTAGCTCAGCGCGGCGCGCGCGGGCCGCCGGCGACGATGTCGCGCCCGGTCGGCGTGAAGTCCTCGCCCAGCTCGATCTGCCAGTAGAAGCGGGTGAAGCTGCGGCCGGCCAGGAAGTCGCCGACGTGCGGCTCGATCCGCTCGCCGCGGGCCATCCGCACGATCAGCTCGGGGTAGCTGCGGCCCGGCCGCGCGGCGTACATCGGCGCGGGGAACGCGCCGCCGAAGCGCGCGTTGATGTCGGTGATGCGCAGGCCGAGCTCGCGGTCGCGGAACATCTGGATCGTCGCCGGGCCGCGCAGCGGCAGCGTCTCGGCGACCGCGCGGCCGAGCTCGATCAGCTCGGCGTCGGCGATCGCGGCGCCCTTGATCGACTCGCCGCCGCGCGACTCGAGCATCGTGCGCGGGATCGCGTTCAGGCAGCGGCCGGCGAGGTCGCACAGGAGGTCGACCGAGAACTCGGGCCCGTCCATGCGCCGCTGCACCATCACCGGCTCCTTGACGTAGCGGGCGAAGAACGCCGCCTCGGCCTCGTCCGCCGCCGGGTGGATCGAGCGCGAGCCCGACCCCCGGCGCGGCTTGACGACCGCGGGATAGCCCTGTGCGGGCTCGCCGGGCAGCCAGGTCGGCGGGCTCGGGAGGCCGTGCGACTCGAGCAGCCGGTGCGCGAGGTACTTGTCGAACGTCGCGCGGCAGATCTCGGGCGCGGGCACGAAGGCGGGGAGCTCCGAGCGGGCGAGCGCCTCGAGGTCGAGGTCGGTCAGCGGGATCACGGCGCGCACGTCATGGCGCCCGGCGAGCTCGGCCAGGAACGGGATGTACTCCGGGTCGTCGGCCCGCGGCGGCGCCACGCGCACGTCCGCGGCGTACTGGGCGGGGGCGAGCGGGCTCGGGTCGGCCGCCAGCACGAACGCGTGCTGCGCGAACGCGCTCACGATGTCGTAGCGCTTGCCGACCCCGGTGAGCAGGACGGCCGTCCGGCCGCTCACCCGTGGAAGCGGGTCAAGGTGTCCGAGCGCAGCCCGAGCCGGAGGCTCTCCACCGCGATCAGGTCCCAGGGCAGGACGTTGCCGAGGTTGACGTCGGGGCCGAAGTGGCGGATCAGCCACGCCTGCTGGGAGCGCCGCGGGGCCTCGAACACGAGGCGCTCGGCGCCCGCCGCGCCCACCAGCGCCTCCACGAGCTCGTCCCGGATCGAGCCGTCGGGCCAGTAGAGCCCGGCGTCGCCGGACACGCGGCCCTCGCAGACGATCGCCGTCGCGCCGGCGTCCAGCGCCTCCGACGCCTGGCGGATCCACAGCTCGCCGGACGGCGCGAGCCGGCCGTCCTTGCTGCCGACCTCGACGTAGACCGTGAACTCGCGTGCCAGCTCGCCCACGAGCCGGCGCTTCTCCGGCACCGGCAGGTCGAGCGTCCCCTCGGAGACCTCGATGTGGCGGATGCCGAGCCCGTGCAGCGCGTCCTTGAAGGCGCCGACGCGGCCGTGGCGCCACGCGAGCTCGGTCAGCGTGCCGCCGAGCATCGGCGCGACGTCGTGCTCGCGGTAGACGGCGAGCTTGGCCTCCAGCGCGCCGGTGATCAGCGCCGAGCCCCAGCCGAGGCGGACGAGGTCGACGTGCGGCGCGGCGAGCTCCATCAGCCCCTCCGCCTCCACCCGCGTGAGCCCGGGGTCGACGACGTGCGTGAGCCCGATCTCGCGCGGCTTGCTCGAGCGCTCCGGCAGCGGGATCAGGCCCTCGAGCCCGGCGCCGACGTAGGTGCGTAGCTGCTTCACGGTCGACCATGATGGCGCGCCCGCCGGTCGGCGGTCGCGCGCCGTCGCTCATAGGCTTTCAAGCAAACGTTTTCTTGAGCTGCGACTTCCAGGTACTCGGGCGATCGTGTTGTCCGCGGCACCACGTGTGCCTGGACGCTCGCTTGACCTCGACGGCCTCCGTGGGTATCGTCAGAGAACGTTTTCCAGCGACTCACGGCCTGGGCAGGCTCTCGGGAGGAGAGAAGACAGTGAGAGACACACGTGCGACCCGCCTTGCGGCGCTGGCGGCGGCCGCTCTGATCACGCGCATCGTCGCGGTGGCCGCCGTCGTGGCCGCGGTCGCCGCGAGCGCGGCGG
>JBIOTP010000226.1:0-8363 GCA_044865965.1 Solirubrobacteraceae bacterium | reverse complement strand
TCCCGGGGGCGGGAGGCTCGCCGGCCCCGAGATCGCCATCCCGGCCGGGATGGCGAAGCTGTTCAAGACCGAGGTCGACTGGGACTACGCCATCGCGTCGCCGACGCGTCGGTCATGCCGGAGGTCGTGCGCGGCCACACCAACGCCGCGGCGTTCATGATCGGCGAGCGCGCCGCCGACCTCGTGCGGGCCGCCGGGCTGCGGACTACGAGAGCGGAACCAGCTGTGGTGTCTGCGTGAACCAGCGCTGGACGTCGTTCCACGCCGGCTTGCGCACGCCGTCGTAGGTCACGAGGCCCTTCTGGAACACCGGCGATTGCGGCCGGGGGTTGCCGCCCTCCCACCCCGGCCGCACCCAGAACTCGTTCAGCGCCCAGTAGATGGCGCCGCTCAGCCACGGCTTGGTGGCGAACGTGCCGAGCTGGAAGTTCACGAAGTCCTGCTGGAACGCCCACGTGCCCTTCTCCTCCACCGGGCCGTCGCGGTTGGCCTCGGCGCCGAACTCGGAGACCACGAGCGCCTTGTCGGCGTAGCAGGCGCGCGCGGCGTCGAGGTAGGGCGAGAGCTTCGTGCGGTCGAAGATCTGGCCGCTCGGGCCGGGGTACCAGCCGAAGTAGTCGTTGAGGCCGAGCACGTCCAGCGGCTTGTAGTCGGCCGCCTGGCACAGCGAGGACGGGTAGCCGGCGACCGCGATCCCGACCGGGCGCGATGGGTCCAGCTCGCGGGCGAGCTTCGCGGCCGATGCGATGTAGGCGTCCTGGACGGGCCCGGGCTGCGAGGAGAGCTCGTTGCCGATCGACCACAGCATCACCGAGGGGTGGTTCTCGTTGGCCTCGATGTTGCGGCGCAGCTCCTTGGTCGCGAGCTTGCGGACGCGCTCCTCCTTCAGGTACTGCGTCTTGACCGAGTAGACCGGGATCTCCGACCAGATGAGCAGCCCGAGCTTGTCCGCGAGCTCGTGCGTGTAGGGGTGCAGCGGGTAGTGCGTGCGGATCACGGTCGCACCGAGCTCCTTGGCGTCCTTGAGGAGCTGCGCGCGGCGCGCGTCGTCGATCGCGAAGCCGGCCGCCTTGGAGTCCTCGTGCAGGCCGACGCCGCGGAAGTTGAGGTTCTGGCCGTTGAGCACGAGCCGGCCGTTGGAGACCTTGATCGAGCGGATGCCGCTGTGCAGGTCGTACCCGGCGACCTTGCGGTCGCCGGCGCGGACCGTGAAATGGACGGCGTAGAGGTTCGGCTGCTGGGGCGACCACAGGCGCGGGCGGCGGATCCGCAGCGTCCTGGCGAACGCGCCGATACCGCCGGCGCCGATCCCCTTCGCGGCGAAGTGGACGGTCTCGTCGCCGAACCGGCCGGTGACCGTGAACCGCTGGCCGTGCGGGCTCGCGTTGCGCAGCGTGATGCGCATCCGCACGGCGGCGGCGCAGGCGGCGCACGGAAGGTCCGGCTGCACCTGCACCTGCTTGAACTCGGCCGTGTCGATCCGCTCGAGGTAGACCTCGCGCTGGATGCCGCCGTAGTTCCACCAGCCGCCGGTCGGCACCCCGTCCGCGTTCAGCCCGCTCGGCGGGAAGTCGGTCGGCAGCCGGCGGGAGTCGACGCGCACGACCAGGCGGTTCGTGCCGGTGCGCTTGAGACCCGAGAGGTGGAATCCGAACGGGATGTAGGCGCCGGTGTTCTCCCCCACCGGCCGGCCGTTGAGCCACACGCGCGTGCGGTAGTTGACCGACTCGAAGCGGATCGCCCAGTCCAGCGCGGAGCTGGCGCTCGGAAGCTCGAAGTCGCGCCGGTACCAGCCGATCCCACCCTGCATCGAGGCGTTCGACGGATCGCCGAGGTTCCAGACGCTCGGGACCTTCACCGTGCTCCAGCCGGTCGTGGAGCTCTGGCGCATGAAGCGCTGCTTGACGCCCTGGTCGGCGTTGTCGAGCCGGAACAGCCAGTCACCGTCCATCAGGTAGCGGCCCTCGGGGCCGTCGGCGTAGAGGGTCTTCTTGGAGGGGACGTCGGCGGCGCGGGCGGCGGCCGGGAAGGCCACGAGCGCGACGACGACGAGCACGAGCAGCCGCATCACGGGCATTCTCAACACAGGCTGCGGCGGCAAGTCGCGGTGGGTCAGCCCGGGCAGCTTCCCTGCGGGTCGATCGGCGCCGAGATCGACAGCAGCTCCGCCCGGCCGCCGGTCAGCGGGCCCTCCCGCTGGACGCGCACGCACTGCACCACGGGCAGCCCGGCGCCCGCCCGCCACGCCACCCGGCCGGTGCCGATCTGGCGCGTGAGCGCGATCTGGGTCGAGGGCCGGTACTGCAGGATCTCGACCCGCCCGGGCCGCTTGAGGCCGCGGACGACGTCGCGCGCGGCCTCCTCGCAGGCCGGCTCGCGCGCGCAGCGGGGCAGCCGTGCGAGCACCGCCGGCGCGTCGCCGCGCGCCTGCGCCCGCACCAGCGCGAGCACCGCCGCGCGCTCGCTGCCGGTGTCCGACAGCGCCCGCGCCAGGAGCGCGGACACGCCGAGGAAGACGAAGGCGATGAAGCCGATGGCGAGCAGCAGGCGGGTCCGGCGCATGGGCCGGGGCATCCTGGCACGTCGCGTTTCAGCCGGTCTGGTGGAAGTCCTCGCCGGAGAGCTCGAGGAACCGCTGGACCGACGCTTCCTGGCGGCCGAGCTGCTCGGCCATCGCGCGGGCGTACTCGGCGGCCGCGTCCAGGAAGTCGTCCAGGCAGCGCTCGGGGTCGTCGGGCAGCGGGTACACGCGCGCGACGCCCTGCTGGGCGCAGGCGATGCCCATCGGTGGGCGCCCCTCGGCCAGCGTGCGCGCGCCGCACACCGCGGTGACGACGATCCCCTTCTCCGGCGCGACCAGCGCGGCGGGCAGGAGCCGCGAGGCGGGCAGCCGGACGTCGAGCAGGACGCGGCGGTCGACCCGCACGTGGGCCTGGGCGAGGTCCTCGAGCGGATCGCGCCAGATGTCGAGGACGGTGTCGGCGCCCACGAGCGCGTCACGGAGCGCGCCGGCCTGCTCGGCGTAGAGGCGCTCCGCGTCCTCGCGGTCCTCGGCGGCCGCCAGGTCGAGGTCGCACGGCACCCGCAGGAGCTCGTCGGCCGCCACCGCGTCCCCGGCGCCGCGGCCGCCGTGGGTGACGTAGGTCTGGATCGTGCCCAGGTCGCGCCGGCCGTGGAAGACGACCGTCAGCGTGTCGCAGAGCGCGAGCGGCGCGACGCGCAGCGCCACCGAGGCCGATGCCTCCGCATCGATCAAGGCCCTTCTCAGCAGGTCCTCGGCGCGGTCTGGATCCATCTCGGTCTCCTCGGCCCATTATCGGCCGAGATGCAGGAGATGATTACCGCCCGGCGGTACAAATGAACACCCCCGGAGGGTTGGCCCTCCGATCGGAGAGGGTAAGGTCGGCGCGTGCGCCTCATCTACAAGCCGTTCGGGATCGTCCTCGGCATCGTCGCCGGCATCCTGGGGCGTCAGCTCTTCAACTTCTTCTGGGGAAAGGTGGACCAGCAGGAGCCGCCCGAGCCGACCACCGAGGAGACCTCGTGGCGCCGGCTGCTGGCCGCCGCGGCGGTGCAGGGCATGATCTTCCGCGTGGTGCGCGTCGTGGTCGACCGCTACGGCGCGATCGGCTGGCGCTACCTCACCGGGATCTGGCCCGGGGAGAAGGCGCCCGAGCCCGAGTAGGGCGCACCCCCTGCGGGGCGGGAACATCTTTCCGCTCCCGTACGATGAGTTCTCGCGGCTTCCCCGGTCTCAGTAGCAGGAGAGAGACCACGCCGACCACCCGGGGGAAGCCATGAGCACGCCGATCGTCACCGAGATCACCCGCCGCCCCGAGCCTTCCGTGCACGACACCTTCATCGACGACCTCCGCGCCGCGCTTTCAGCCGGCGCCCGGAAGGAGCCGCCGAAGTGAGACCCGTGATCCGCCTTCACGGCGTCGTCAAGCGCTACGGGGAGATCACGGCCGTCGACGGGCTCGACCTCGAGGTGCACGAGGGCACATGCGTCGGCCTGCTCGGGCCCAACGGCGCGGGCAAGTCGACCACGATGAAGATGCTCACGGCGCAGGCGATCGCCGACGCCGGCTCGCTCGAGGTGCTCGGCTTCGAGGTGCCCAAGGACTCCAAGCAGGCGCGCGCGCTGTGCGGCGTCGTCCCGCAGCTCGACAACCTCGACATCGAGCTCACCACGCGCCAGAACCTCGCGGTGTTCGCGCGCCTCTACCGCGTGCCGCACGCCGAGCGGCGGGCGGCGGTCGACCGCGCGCTGAAGATCGCCAATCTCGTCGACCGCGCGGACACGCGGGTGGACAAGCTGTCCGGCGGCATGCGCCGGCGGCTGCTGATCGCGCGCGCTCTGGTCCACCGGCCGCGGCTGCTGCTGCTCGACGAGCCGACCGTGGGGCTCGATCCGCAGGTGCGCCAGGAGCTGTGGGCGCTGATCGACGCGCTGCGCAGCGAGGGTGTCTCGATCCTCATGTCGACGCACTACATCGAGGAGGCGGAGCGGCTCGCCGACACCGTGGCGATCATGGACCACGGCCGCGTCATCGCGCGCGGCCGGCCGGCCGACCTGGTGCTGCAGCACGCCGGGCGCGAGGCGCGCGAGGTCTACGGGCCGCCGGCGCGGCTGGCGGAGGTGCGCGCGGCGGCCGAGGCCGCCGGGTTCCGCGTGCGCCGCACCGGGACCGCGGTGGCGATCCTCGGCACGGAGTCGAGGAACGGCGACCTGCCCGAGGGCGTCTCGCGCGCCGCCTCCCTGGAGGACGTGTTCGTGCTGCTGACGGGCGAGGTCATCGAGTGAGCCGCCTGCGCAGGCGCCTGCACCGGCTGGAGCCCGCGGCGATCGCGGGCGTGATGAGCCGCGACGTCACGAACTACAAGACGTTCTGGAAGTCGTCGACGTTCTCGTCGGTCCTCGACCCGACGATCTACCTGCTGGCCTTCGGGCTCGGCCTCGGCACGATCGTGTCCGCGGTCGGCGGCATCGAGTACGTGCAGTACGTGGGCACGGGGATGGTGGCCACCGCCGTGCTGTTCTCGGCGGTCTTCGGCGCGATGTACGGCGTCTTCGTCAAGCACCGCTTCCAGCGCACCTACGACGCGATCCTCGCGGCGCCCGTCGACGTGGAGGAGCTGGTCACCGCCGAGATCCTGTGGCTCGGCGTGCGCGCCGGGGTGTACGGCTTCGCGCCGCTGCTCGTGACGATGCTGTTCGGGCTGGACCCGACGCCGGGGATGCTGGTGGTCCCGCTGGTCGGCGCCGTCACCGGCTTCGGCTTCGCCGGCCTCGGCGTGCTCGCGGCCGCCGTGGTCGGCAAGATCGACCACTTCAGCTACATCCAGACCGGACTGATCACGCCGCTGTTCCTGGTCTCGGGGACGTTCTTCCCGATCGACCAGCTGCCGCAGTTCGCGCAGATCGTGTCCAACTTCAACCCGCTTTACCACTGCGTCGTGCTCGTGCGCGCCGCCTCGCTCACCGGCTTCGGGTGGGCCGACCTCGGCCACGCGGCGGGCCTGGTCGCGTTCGCGCTGCTGACCTGGCGGCTGGCGATCTGGCGGCTCGAGAAGCGCCTCATCGATTAGCGCGCAGCACGAAGCCGCGCTCGGCGAGCGTGGCGAGCGCGTCCTCGAAGCCGGCGAAGTCGCGCGCGAGCAGGCGGTCGAGCGGGCGGCCCTGCGGGCCGGTGGCGCGCACCCAGCGGCGCAGGACGGGTGCGCCGGCGCGCTCCTCGGCCTCGTCCAGGAGGTCGAGCAGGATCTTGACCTCAGGGCGGGCGTCCTCCTCGCCGGTGATGACGGACAGCGGGTCCGCGTCGAGGATCGTCAGCAGCTCGCCGTCCGAGAGGCCGAGCAGGCTCTGCAGGCGGGCGGCGCTCAGAACAGCTGGTTCTCGCCGCCGAACACCTCGGCGACCGAGTCGTCGGTGAAGATCCGGCGGATCGAGTCCGTCACGAGGTCGGCGATCGAGAGCACGACGATGTTGTCGGGCGCGCCGCGCTGGAGCGGGATCGTGTCCGTGGTGACGATGCGCTCGAACGGCGAGGCGTTGAGGTTCTCGAACGCGTCGCCGGACAGCACGGGATGGGTGGCGGCGGCGAACACGCGGCGCGCGCCCTCGTCCTTGACGGTCTCGGCGGCGGCCCGCAGCGTGCCGGCAGTGTCGATGATGTCGTCGACGATGACGGCGGTCTTGTCCTTGACCTCGCCGATCACGTAGGCGATCTCCGCCACCTGTTGGGCCGGGCGTTCCTTGTTGAGGATCGCGAGCTCGGCGCCGACCTTCTCGGCGAACTTCTTGGCCAGCTTCACGCGGCCGGCGTCCGGCGAGACGACCACGAGGTCCTCGAGCTGCTGGTCGCGGAAGTACTGCGTGAGGATGAACATCGCCGTCAGGTGGTCCACCGGCTTGCGGAAGAAGCCCTGCACCTGGCCGGCGTGGAGGTCCATGGTGAGCACGCGGTCAGCCCCCGCGGCCTCCAGCATGTGCGCGACGAGGCGGGCGCTGATCGGCTCGCGCGGGGCGGACTTCTTGTCCTGGCGCGAGTAGCCGAACCACGGGGTCACCGCGATCACGCGGTGGGCCGAGGCGCCGACCGCCGCGTCGATCATCACCAGCAACTCGATCAGCGCGTCGTTGGCGTTGATGCCGGTCTGCGGGTTGCCGCACGTCGGCTGGACGATGAAGACGTCCGCCCCGCGGATCGACTCCTCGTAGCGGCAGTAGACCTCGCCGTTCGAGAACGTCTTCAGCGTGACGCCGCCGAGCTCGAGCCCGAGCTTGCCGGCGATCTTGCCCGCGAGCGCGGGGTTCGAGCGCCCCGCGAACAGCATCAGCCGCTTGTCATAGCCGCTCAGCGGCAGAGAGGAGGCGGGAGCCGGGCGAGGCGAGAGGGCGCTCACGGCATGGCTGAGTGTACGCGTCGGTGCGGTCATGACTTCCTTCGCTCGGCGTAGCCCTCGATGTTGCTCTGGCGTGCGCGCGCGATGCCGAGCGCGCCGGGTGGGACGTCTTTCGTGATCACGCTGCCGGCGCCCGTGTAGGCGCCGTCGCCGACCGTCACCGGCGCCACGAACGCGGTGTCGACGCTGGTCTTGACGTTCGACCCGATCGTGGTCCGGTGCTTCGTCCGGCCATCGTAGTTGGCGGTGATGTTGCCCGCTCCGATGTTCGTGTTCTCCCCGATGTCGGTGTCGCCGATGTACGACAGGTGCGGCACCTTCGTGCCCGCGCCGACGTTGGAGTTCTTGATCTCCACGAACGTGCCGGCCTTCGCGTTCACGTGCAGGTGGGCGCCGGGGCGCAGGTAGGCGAACGGCCCGACCGTGCAGTTGTCCTCGACGGTGGCGCCGGTGAGATAGGAGTGCGGGACGGTGATGCCGGCGCCCAGCTCGCTGTCGATCAGCGTGGTCAGCGGACCCACGACGCAGTTCTCGCCGACCCGGGTGGCGCCGCGCAAGAAGCTCGACGGCTCGATCACGCTATCTCGGCCGATTTCCACGTCGACGTCGATCACGGTGGTGGCCGGCTGCACGATCGTGACCCCGGCGCGCTGGTGGCGCTCGTGGATGCGCTGCTGCGCGATCGCCTGCACGCGCGCCAGCTCGACGCGGTCGTTGACACCGAGCATGATCGCGGCGTCGGCGACCATGTGGGCCTGGACCGGCTTGCCGGCCGCCCTCAGCGCCGGCAGCACGTCCGGCAGGTACAACTCGCCCTGGGCGTTGGAGGCGTCGAGCTCGGCCAGCGCCGCGAGCAGGCTGCCGCCCTCGAACGCGTAGACGCCGGCGTTCACCTCGCGGATGGCGAGCTCCTCGGGCGTCGCATCGCCCTCGACCTTCGTCTCCACCACTCGCTCCACCGCCCCGTCGCGATCGCGCACGACACGCCCGTAGCCGCTCGGGTCCTCGAGCTCGGTGGTCGCGATCGTCGCGGCCGCGCCGGCAGCGGCGTGGGCGTCCACGAGCGCGGCCAGCGCCTCGGCCGTGATCAGCGGCACGTCGCCGTTGATGACGACGACGGTGGAATCCGCGTCGATATGAGCGCCGGCGGCGACCACCGCGTCCCCGGTGCCGTTCGGCTCCTGCTGCACGGCGATCTCGACCCCCGCGGGCACCTGCCCGTCGAGCCGCCGTTTCGGGTTGTCGACGACCACGATCTTCGCGGCCCCGGCCGCGCTCGCGGCGGCGACGGGCCAGTGGATCAGCGGCCGCCCGCAGAGCGGGTGCAGGACCTTCGGCAGCGCGGAGCGCATGCGGGTCCCCTCGCCGGCGGCAAGGATCACGACGGTGGGCGCAGACACGCGAGGCATCGTAGTATCGAGCCGTCGGACGACCCTCCGTCCGATTTACTGGGG